>DASWRT010000171.1:0-6902 GCA_036403035.1 Allostellaceae bacterium
GTCGACCAGCATGTCGCCGCTGACCATCACGCGCTTGCGCACGACATAGGCGGAGGGCAGGCCGCTCCTCCGGTTGCCTTCGTCGACCTCGAGAAGCTCGTCGCCCGGCGGCTGCCGGCCGCGGCGCGCGTCCTCGGGCGAGGCGTTGATGTCGACAAGCTGGAAGGTCAGCTTCGCGGTGCGGCCGAGGAGCTGCTTCACGTGCTCCGGGTTGTCGATGCCCGGAAGCTGCACGAGGATGCGGTCCTGGCCCTCGCGCTGGATCGTCGGCTCCTTGGTGCCGGTCTCGTCGACGCGGCGGCGCACGATCTCGATCGACTGCTCGACGGCCGACCGGCGCAGCGTCTCGACGGCGCGGTCGCTGAAGCGCAGCGTCACCTTCCCGTCGGCTCCGACGGTCGAGTCGAGATCGGCGTCGACGTCGTGGACGAGCTGGCGGATGTCGTTGAGCCGGTCCTGGTCGCGGACGGCGAAGACGACCGTCTCGCCTTCGGCATTGAGGCCGGTATAGCCGATGCGGGCGTCACGAAGCTTCGTGCGCATCGTGTCGACGACGCCGTTCATCCGCTCGCGCAGCGCCGCATTGATGTCGACTTCGAGCAGCAGATGGGAGCCGCCGCGCAGGTCGAGACCGAGGCTGACCTGCTTCTTCGGCAGCCAGTTCGGCCACGTGGCGACGACGTTCGGCGCGAACGCGTTCGGCAGCGAGAACACGACCCCGAGCGCACAGACGCCGAGGATCAGGGCGATCTTCCAGGTTGGGAAATGCAGCATGACAATCGATATCCGCGTCGAGCCAGGAATAGCGCGACGGCGCTACTTTCCGACGCTGCGCACGGCAGGCTTGCGCTTGTCCTTGGCGTCGGCGGCGGGAGCGGCGGCATCGTCCGCGGCGGCGTCGGCCTTCGATCCGGCGGCGGCTGCCGGCTCGGTGCGGGCGAGCACGCTGCTGATCGTGCTGCGCAGCACGCGCACCCGGACGTTCTCGGCGATGTCGACCGCGACTTCCTCGTCGTTCACCACCTTGGCGACGGTGCCGATGATGCCGCCGCCCGTCACCACGCGGTCGCCGCGGCGCAGCGCCTCAAGGATCGTCTTGTGATCCTTGGCGCGCTTCTGCTGCGGGCGGATCAGCAGGAAGTAGAAGACGACGAAGATCAGAACCAACGGCAGGAACTGCATCAGGGCCTGGCTATCGCCCAAGCCGCCTAGTCCCTGCGCGTAAGCCGGCGAGATGAACATCGAGAACTCCTTCGGGCGCAATGCGCCGGGCGGGCCTGCCTCAAGCGGCGGCATTGGTACGCGAGCGGGCTGAAAAGAGCAACCCGCGCACGCCATTTCCGGCAGTCGCCAGGATTCGCGCAACATTGTTGCCGATGCCGGAATTGACGGGCAGGAATCCTGTGTTACCGTCCGCCGCTTTCCGGGATATCAGCGTTACATGCGGCACTATGTAGTGCCGCGGGAAGCTTGCCGCCATGACCTTCACGACGACTTCCGACAACAACGGCGCGACGATGCTCGTCACGCTGCTGGGCCGCATCGCCGATGCGCTCGACCGCCTCGCGCCGCCGCCGCCCGCGGCGCCCGATTTCCGTGCCGCCGATGCTTTCATATGGCATGCGGAACGGGACCGGCTGGAACCGGTGCCGTCGGTCAACCGCGTCGATCTGGAGCTGCTGCGCGGTATCGACCGCGTGCGCGACATCCTGCTCGACAACACGCGACGCTTCGCCGCGGGCTTCCCGGCGAACAACGTCCTGCTGTGGGGCGCGCGCGGCATGGGCAAGAGTTCGCTGGTCAAGGCGGCGCACGCGGCCGTGAACCGCGAGCGGCCGGGCAGCCTCGCGCTCGTCGAGATCCACCGCGAGGACATCCCGTCCCTGCCCCGCCTGCTCACGGTGCTGCGCCATTCGCCGGAGCGGAACGTGCTGCTGTTCTGCGACGACCTGTCGTTCGACCAGCAGGACGCCAGCTACAAGTCGCTGAAGGCGGTGCTCGACGGCGGGATCGAGGGACGGCCGGCGAATGTGCTGCTCTACGCGACCTCGAACCGGCGGCACCTGCTGCCACGCGACATGATCGAGAACGAGCGCTCGACCGCGATCAACCCCGGCGAGGCGGTCGAGGAGAAGGTTTCGCTCTCCGACCGGTTCGGGCTCTGGCTCGGCATCCACGCCTGCGACAACGAAACCTACCACGCGATCGTGCGCGGCTATGCCGAGCGGTTCGGGCTCGACCTCCCGGCCGATCAGCTCAAGGCGGAAGCGCACGAATGGTCGATGACGCGCGGCTCGCGGTCCGGCCGGGTCGCGTGGCAGTACATCCAGGATCTCGCGGGACGGCTCGGCAAGCGACTGGAGTAGCGTGGCGGGAGCGAACGTCGCCGGGACTGCCGTTTTTGCAAAGGCGGTGAATAAAGTTGCGGGAGCAAGATATCTCGGGTCAGCCCGGCCCGCTGTCCTTGCCTCCGCCCCCCGCCGCCTGTAGCGGGCCGAGATAGGTCGACGGGTCGAGCGCGCGGGTGCCGCGGCGGATCTCGAAATGGAGCTGCGGCTCGCCGACCGAGCCGGTCGCGCCGACGCGCGCGATCGTCTGGCCTCGTTTCACCCGCTCGCCGCGCGACACGTAGAGCGTGTCGCAGTGCGCATAGGCCGTCATCCAGCCGTCGGCATGCTTCAGCAGGATGAGGTTGCCGAACCCGCGCAGCTCGTTGCCGGCGTAGGCGACGACGCCGTCGTCGGCCGCGACGATCGGCGTGTTCTGCGGCGCGGCGATGTTGATGCCGTCATTGTGCGTGCCGCTCTCCGAGGGCCCGAAGGACGACAGGATGCGGCCGCGCACCGGCCACTCGAAGCCGCGGCCGGAGCGCCGCGGGGCAGAGGGCAGCGGCTGCTCCGCGTCGGGCGGCGGAGACGGCGCCTGGGCAACCGCCGGAGGTTGCGCGGCGGGCTGTGACGGTTGGAACGGCGGCGGCGGCGCCGCGGTCTGCTGCTGCTGGGCCGGCGGCTCGGCAGCGGGCGGCGGAGCGCCGGGAAAAGGCAGTGCCGACGGATCGGGCGGCGGAACGGCGGCGACGGCTTCGCCCGGCGGCAGGGGCTTCGTCCCGGGCAGCGGCGGCGAGGCGTCATCGTTCGGCGGCGGAGCCGCGGCGGCGACGGCGGTCTGCGGCACCTCGGGCTGCACCGGCGCCGGCAGGATCAAGCCGGTTCCGAGCTTGACCGTATAGGGAGGCTGCAACTCGTTGGTGAGCGCGAGCGTGCTGGCGTCGACTCCGTAGCGGCGCGAAATGGAATAGAGCGTGTCGCCCGGCCGCACGATGTGCTGGCGGACCTTCGGCAGCGTCAGGGTGCGCCCGGCGGTCATATGATAGGGCGGCGTCAGGCCGTTCGCCTCGATCAGCGAGCGGATCGGCACGTTGTACTCGCGCGAGACGGCATAGAGCGTCTGGCCGGGCTGCACGACGATCGAATCCGGGTTCGACTGTGAAACGGGCGCGATCGGAGCGGACGCCAGGGCCGCGCGCGGCCCTGGCGTCACTGGGGCCGGCGACAGTTGCGTCCTGACGATCGGCGGCTCTCTCTGAGGCGGTTGCGGTGGTGGCGACGGCGGCGGAGTCTGGAAAGACGGCTGGCCATAGGCAGGCGGCGCCGGACGCGCCGCCGTGACCGTTCCGGCGGTGCCGCCACCGCCGCGGTAATCGCCGCCGCGTACGACCGGCGCAGGCGGTCCGTGCCGCGTCGTGCAAGCCGCCGTCGCGAGCAGCGACGACAGCAACATGATCGTCGCTGCCGCCGCGCCGCCGCGGCGGAAACCGCCGGAGGGGTGCCGGGCTGCGGCGCTCAAGCTTCGGCGACGGCGCTCGGGTCGCGCGGCAGGCCGGCGACCAGCGGCACGAAGCGGACGGTGCCCAGCTCCTCCGACCCGAATCCGCTCTCGGTGCGGCGGATGCGGACGAGCTGCTGATCCCGCCGCTCCTCTCCGACCGGAGCCACGAGGATGCCGCCAACCGCGAGGCTGTCGGCGAGCGCGGACGGCAGCTCGGCGGCGGCGGCGGTGACCATGATGCGGTCGAACGGCGCCTGCTCCGGCCAGCCCTTGGTGCCGTCGCCGAAGCGGCAGACCACGTTGTGCAGCCGCAGCGTCGCGAAGCGCTTCTCCGCCTCGCGCAGCAGCGCGCGATAGCGCTCGATCGAGAAGACGCGCCGGCAGAGGCGCGACAGGACGGCGGACTGGTAGCCGGAACCGGTGCCGACCTCGAACACCTTGTGACGGTCGCCGACCTCGAGCGCCTGCGTCATCAGCGCGACGACGTAGGGCTGGCTGATCGTCTGGCCGTTGCCGATCGGCAACGCGACGTTCTCGTAAGCCTGATCGGCGAAGGTCGGCGGCACGAACAGCTCGCGCGGCACGCGCTCGATCGCGCCGAGGACGCGGAGATCGCCGATCCCGGCGCGGCGCAGCTCCATGATGAGCCGCACCGTCTTCGACGCGGCCGCACCGGCAGTCATTCCGGGAAGACCTTCTTCAGCTCGTCGAGCGCCGGCACGTGCGTCATGTCGAGGAAGACCGGCGTGATCGTCACCGCGCCCTCGTTGAGCGCCCTGATATCGGTGCCCGGCTGGTTCGGGTCCTCGTCGCGCATCGGCCCGATCCAGTAGTAGGGCACGCCGCGCGGGTCGATCCGCTCGCTGAGATTGTCGCCGAGCTTGCGCCGCCCCTGGCGCGTCACGACGTAGCCGGAAACCTCGTCCGGCGGCACATCGGGGAAGTTGACGTTGATCAGCGTGTTGTACGGCCAGGGCGAGGCGACGAGGCGGCGGATCACCTCGCCGGCATGCGCCTCGGCGGTCTCCCAGCGCAGCGGCCCCTTGCCGCGCGTGTAGTGCAGGCTGAGCGCGATCGACGGCACGTCGAGCAGCGTCGCCTCCATCGCGGCGGCGACGGTCCCCGAATAGGTGATGTCCTCGCCGGCATTGCCGCCGGCATTGATGCCGGACAGCACGAGCGTCGGCCGGCGGTCCCGCATGACGTGCTTGATGCCGAGCAGCACGCAGTCGGTCGGGGTGCCGTCGATCGCGAAACGCTGCTCCCCGCACTGCCGGATCCGCAGCGGCCGGCGCAGCGTCAGCGAATGGCTGGCCCCGCTCTGCTCCTGCTCCGGCGCGACGACCCAGACGTCGCCGCACAGCTCGCGCGCGATCTTCTCCAGCAGAAGCAGTCCGGGCGCGTCGATGCCGTCGTCGTTCGACAGCAGGACGCGCGCCTCGGCCAGATCGATCGGACGATCAAACATCGGTACCGCCGCCGCCGATCGCGGTCAGGCCGCCCATGTAGGGGCGCAGCGCCTCGGGCACGGCGACCGTGCCGTCCTCGCGCTGGTAGTTTTCGAGGACCGCGATCAGCGTCCGCCCGACCGCGAGGCCGGACCCGTTCAACGTGTGCACGAAGCGCGTCCCCTTCCCTTCCTGCGGCCGGAACCGCGCCTTCATCCGCCGCGCCTGGAAGTCGCCGCAGTTCGAGCAGCTCGATATCTCGCGGTAGGCGTCCTGACCGGGCAGCCAGACTTCCAGGTCGTAGGTCTTGCGCGCCGAAAAGCCCATGTCGCCGGTGCTGAGCAGCATCACGCGGTACGCGAGCCCCAGCCGCTTCAGCACCTCCTCGGCGCAGGCGGTCATCCGCTCGTGCTCCTCCTCGGAGCGGTCAGGATGCGCGATCGAGACCAGCTCGACCTTATTGAACTGGTGCTGCCGGATCATGCCGCGGGTGTCGCGCCCAGCGGCGCCCGCCTCCGCGCGAAAGCACGGCGTCAGCGCGGTCAGTCGCATCGGCAGCTGCTTTTCGTCAAGGATGGATTCGCGGACGAGATTGGTGAGCGCCACCTCCGCGGTCGGAATGATCCCGAGACGCTCGGTGCGGAGCCGCTCATGGTCGGGCTCGGCGAGCAATTCGCCCTTGATCGCCCAGAACTGGTCGTCCTCGAACTTCGGCAATTGTCCGGTGCCGAACATGATCTCGTTGCGCACGAGCAGCGGCGGATTGATCTCGGTATAGCCGTGCTCGTCAACGTGTAGATTCAGCATGAACTGGCCGAGCGCGCGTTCGAGCCGCGCCAGTCCCTTCTTCAACACGACGAAGCGCGCGCCGGAGAGCTTCGCCGCGGTCTCGAAATCCATGTCACCGAGCGCGGCGCCGAGATCGTCATGGGGTTTTGGCACGAACGCGTAGTTGCGCCTGTTGCCGAAGACATGGCGCTGCACATTGCCGTGCTCGTCGACACCATCGGGCACCTCGCCGAGCGGCAGATTCGGGATCGCCGCCAGCTCCTTGGCGAGCTCCTCGTCGGCAGCCTTCGCGGTCGCCTCAAGCGCCGGCATCGTGGTCTTGAGCTCGGCGACCTCCGCCATCAGCTTCGCCGCGCGCGCCTCGTCCTTCGCCTTCTTGGCATCGCCGATTTCCTTGGAGGCCGCATTGCGCCGCGCCTGGGCCTGCTCGGAAGCCAGGATCGCCGCACGCCGGGTCTCGTCGATCGCAAGCAGCGACGCCGACATCGGCTTCAGGCCCCGTCGTGCGAGGCCGGCGTCGAAGGCTTGCGGATTGTCGCGGATCGATTTGATGTCGTGCATGGCTGTCTTCCCGTCATGGCCGGGTCTATCCCGGCCATCCACGTGTCTGCCGCCTTAGATCAAGTCGTAGATGCCCGGGTCAAGCCCGGGCATGACGAATCATGGGCTGAGCGGCGATATGATAGAGCGAAAGCGCCCTACTCCGCCGGATTGGCCGGCGTCGATACGTCAGTGCCGGTGGTGGCCTTTGACGCTGCCGCCTTCTTCTCCACAATTCCCACCGCGATGATCGAGCCCTCGTAGAGCGCGAGCAAGGGGATCGCGAGCGAGCACTGG
>DASWRT010000172.1:0-17156 GCA_036403035.1 Allostellaceae bacterium
CGGATGCCCCGCACAAGCCTGAGCGAACCGGGTCGACCATTTGATGTCGGGAACGCCGTCGCGCAGGGCTCCCGACTGGAGATCCTGCAGGGATGGGTAGCCGAAGAAGGACGGCGCCCATGCGGAGTGATAGATGATGAAGTTGAGATCCGGCCAGTCCGAGGCAGCTTTTGGAACGTCATCGGCATTAAAGAACGGGACGTCATTGGCCGGATTTGACGGATCGCTGGTCGAAAGACCCTTGTGGATGCAGATGTTGAAGAACCCTGGCCGGGTATTCAGCTGCTCGCGATTCTTGACGATCAACTCATATGTCGGATACGCGACATTTTCATCGTCGAGCCGCCAACGCTCCATCGGCTGCGTCGGGTCATCCGTGTTCTTTGCGGAGAAGGCGGTCGTGTACCCCTTCCATGAATCCGGATGATAATGATCGATCTGGTACTGCATGTAATCGAGATTCGCCACGCCGGGGTATAGCTGACCATGGGCGAGCATACGTTGCGATCCGGCGATCCTGTTGACGAAATCCCGGACCGCAACCGTTTGGAACGCGGTCAGAAGCTCTCCCGCCTGAGACTCCGGTATGGTGCGAGGGACGATCCCCGTCGATTGCCCAGGCGGCACAAACAGGCCGAGAGGCGCGTTGCTGAGAAGACCGACGGTGACGTTGCTGTCGAGGAAGACGTCTTTGACGAATTGCACGAGAGTGAAATCGGACTGAACGTTCGGGATCTGGTCGAGCGACGGAGTCCAAGCCTCCCAAGGATTGCCTAATTCGTCAGGGAACCCCATAGCGTTGAATGGATTGCTCGTAAAGCCCGCCGCGGTCGACGCAGGCCCAGGCCCCTGCGCGAGTGCGCGCAGCGACGGTCCCGAGGTCGAGCGATCCCTGACCATATGCAGCTGATCGTCGAGAACAAACAAATCATCCGGCGGCCCCAGTTCCGCCGCCGCCGCCGGATCGACCAATTCAAGCGGGTTCACGTTGAAGAGGCGTCCGAACACCTGGTTCATTGCGAGAAAGGAAGCGGCAATTCCTCCCGAACTGGCCAGGAACCTCCGCCGGCTTACGCCGAGCTTCCTGCTCGCGTCGTCCGCCAACTCGGCGAGCCGGGCTTCTACTTCCTTCTGCTCCCGGGTCTGACGAGCCGGCAGATACTCGCCGTTGGACACCATGCATGTCGGGATTGCGGAACGCGGCAAGCCGCTCTCGTCCGCACGAGCGACGATCGACAGTTGCTCGTCAGTAAACCAAGTATCCTCTTCACGTTTTTCCGGTACGTCCGGCATGCTTTCCTCCCGTTTGGTATTGGTCGGAAAGTTCTATGCTTGCCTGCGCAATACAGCGCTATTTCAATGAGGCGCTTGCACATCAGGCATGTCAAGCGATTGGCTTCTATTTCAACCTACGAAATAATTATTTATCGTCATGAGCAAGTACGTAAATAGAAACGTGCGAATTATGAGCTAATGTTTGGACGAAATATTATAATCCCCTCAGGTCTCGGTGAGCTCCGGAAGATCAAGCCTCTCGGAATCGGGCCGTCCGGAACCACGCGCCGGACGCGATCGCCGCGGAGAGGGTGACGCCGTACACGAAGAGGCCGAGCGCGAGCGCCGCGAACATCCAGCCGAGCGATCCGGTAAGGCGCAGGACGGACCAGCCGCCGCCGATCGCGATCAGCATGCGGAGCAGCCCGCCGAAAAGCGGCCAGAAGAGCCGTCCCGCTCCCTGCGACGCGAAGTAGAGCGCCACGCCCAAGCCGAAGAAGCCGTAGGCCGGCCCGACGCTGCGCAAGTAGGCGCTGCCGGTCGAGAGCATCTCGGGATCGGCGCCGAACAGAAGCAGCCACGCATGCGGCCAGATCGCCGCCGCCAGCCCGATCGCCTCGCACAGGCCGAAGGCGACCGCACCGCCGACCAGGGCGACGCGCAGGGCCCGCGCTCGCCGACCGGCGCCGATATTCGTGCCGACGAGCGCCACCAGCGGCGCGCCGAGGCCGAACACGAGCGGAACCAGCAGGAATTCCAGCCGCGCGCCGGTACCGTACCCGGCCACGGCGTCCGGACCGGACGCGGCGCCGACCAGCGCCGTCGTGAGCGCGGCAGTCAGGTTGGTCTGCATCGAGCTGACCGCGGCGATCGCGCCGACGCCGAGGATGCGCCGGAACAGCGGCCAGCGCAGCGGCGCGAGCCGGAAGCGGACGAGGTTGCGTCCCGACCCGATGTACCAGGCCAGAATGGCGGTCCCGGCGGCGTAATAGAGCAGGAGCGCCGCGCCGCCGCCCGCGACGCCCAGCGCCGGAAACGGTCCGATGCCGAAGATCAGACAGGGCGAGAGCGGCACCAGAACGACCACGCCGCCGCAGGTCACCAGCGCCGGCACCAGCATGTTGCCGGTGCCGCGGATCACGCTGGCCAGTCCGTTCATCGTCCACAGCAGGATATTGCCGGCGAACACTACGTCGGAGTAGCGCAGCGCGGCGTCCAGCGAACCGCCCTCGCCGCCCAGCGCGCGGTAGAGCCATGGGCCGGAGACGAGCGCGAGAACGGAGCAGACCGCGCCGAGCACGATGTTGATGACAACAGCGTGCAGCACCAGCGCGTCGGCCTCGTCGCGACGCCCGCCGCCCAGCGCACGCGCCACCGCCGATGAGATGCCGCCGCCCATGGCGCCGCCGGAAACCATCTGGACCAGCATGACGCAGGGGAACACCAGGGCCATCCCGGCCAGCGCATCGATCCCGAGCCGGGACACGAACCACGTCTCGATCAGCCCGGTCGCCGACTGCGCCAGCATGACCAGAACGTTGGGCCAGGCGAGGCGCAGCAGCGTGGAGACGATCGGCCCGTCCAACAGCAACTGCGTGCGGCGGTTGAGCGCGGCGGCGGCGGCCGCCGGCGGCGGCGGCGCACTGCCGACGTCCATGCGCTCCGCGGCGATGCTCATGTGGCATGTTCCTGCTGAGCGCGGAAAAGGTCAGTGCGCCGCACCGGCCGACGGTCCCTTCGGCGGCGCCACCTTGCGCATCAGGGGCACCATGACGACGGCGACGGCGAAGCAGACCGCGATCGCCAGGAAGGCATCGGCGTAGGTCTGCGTCTGCGCCTCGCGCCATGCGAGCGACCAGAGCTGCTTCACGGCCGCGGCCTGGCCGTGCACGGCATCGCCGCCCCACGAGGCGGCGTCGGCGGCGGCGACCCGCCGCAGGAGATCCACCATAGCGGCGTTGGTCGCGTTGAGATGCTCCGCGAGCCGGAGGAAATGCAGGTTCGCCCGGTCGTTCAGGATCGTCCCGCAGCCGGCGATGCCGATCGCCCCGCCGAGCGTGCGCATCAGGTTGAACAGGCCGGAAGCGAGCTTCAGCCGATCCGGCGCGAGCCCGCCCAGGGTCAGCGTCACGGTCGGCGCGACGGCGAATTGCTGGGCGAAGCCGCGCAGCGCCTGCGGCAGCAGCAGTTCGCGCCAGCCCCAGTCATGGGTGATCGGCGTGAAATTCCACATGCTGAGCGCGAAGCAGGCGAGCCCGAACATCATCAGCCAGCGCAGGTCGACGCGGCGCGCGAGGACCGTGTAGACCGGGATGGCCATTACCTGGAAGATGCCCGTCGAAAACACGGCGAGACCGATCTGCAAGGCGCTGAAGCCGCGCACCCGGCCGAGGAACAGGGGCGTCAGGTAGATCGTCGCGAAGATGCCGATGCCGGTCACGAAGGAGAAGAAGCAGCCGAGCGCGAAATTGCGGCTCTTGAGCGCGCGCAGATCGACGACCGGCTGCGCGTAGGTGAGGCTCCGCCAGAGGAAGGCGAGCCCGGCGAGCCCGGAGATCCAGGCCGTCGTGCGGATGGTCTCGTCGCCGAACCAGTCCCAGCGCGGCCCTTCCTCGAGCGTGTATTCGAGGCAGCCGAGGAAGACCGCCATGAGGACCATGCCGGGATAGTCGGCGCCGCGCAGCAGCGACGGGTTCGGCCTGTCGATGCGCACGAGCATCGGCACGACGACGGCGACGAAGGTTCCGGGCACCAGATTGACGAAGAATAGCCAGTGCCAGGAGTAGTTGTCGGTGATCCATCCGCCGACCGTCGGTCCCAGCGTCGGCGCCAGGGACGACAGGGCGCCGATCGTCGCGGCCGCGGCGACGATCCGCGGTCCCGGAAAGAAGGCGAAGGCAGCGGTGAAGACCGTCGGGATCATCGAACCGCCGAGAAACCCCTGCAACGCTCGGAAGACGATCATGCTCTGGATGTCCCAGGCCCAGCCGCACAACAGGCTGGTGAGGGTGAACCCGGCCGCGGAGACGCTGAACAGCCAGCGCGTCGACATGACCCGCGACAGCCAGCCCGAGAGCGGAATGACGATGATCTCGGCGATGAGATAGCTGGTCTGCACCCAGGCGGTCTCGTCGGCGCCGGCGGAAAGCCCGCCACCGATGTCCCGGAGCGACGCGGACACGATCTGGATGTCGAGGAGCGCGATGAAGAAGCCGACGCACATCACGGCGAAGGCGAAGATCTTCGCCGCCGGCGACAGTTCCCTGGGCCGGACCGCAGCGTCGGCCGCCGACGCCGCAGGCCGAGCCCCGCCGATGGCAACCGCAGCGCTCATGGCGTGCCGCCGCCGCGGCCGCTCTCGGACAGGCGCTCGTCGACGGCGGCGGTGACCGACAGGCCGGGGCGCAGGCGGCCCAGCGCCGAGGCGTCGCCGTCGAGCAGGATGCGCACGGGAACGCGCTGCACGATCTTGGTGAAATTGCCGGTGGCGTTCTCGGGCGGAAGCACGCTGAACTGCGCGCCGGTCGCCGGCGCCAAGCTGGCGACGTGGCCGTGGAAAACCTCACCGGGCAGCACGTCCGCCGCGATCGTCGCCGACAGGCCCCGCTGCATGCGGGCGAGCTGGTTCTCCTTGAAATTGGCGTCGACCCACAGGCCGCCGGCCGGGACCAGGGACATCAGCTGCGCGCCGACCGACGCGAAGGCGCCGGACCGCGCGCTCCGATTGCCGACCGTGCCGTCGATCGGCGCGCGCAGCTCGGTGTAGCCGAGATTGAGCTGCGCGAGGTCGCGTTCGGCGACGGCCTGGGCGAGCGCCGCCTGCGCCTGCTGCTTCTGCGTGTCGATGACGTCGAGCTGACGCTGCGCCGCGACCACGGCGGCGCGCGCCTTGTCGGCGGCGGCGATCCCTTTCTTGTGATCGGCGTCCGCCTGCTGAAAGCGCTGCGGGGAGGCGAACTGGTCGGAGACGAGCCGGCGATACCGGACGACATCGAACTGGGCGCGCGCGACCTCCGCCTCCGCGGCCGTGACTTCCGCCCCGGCCTGCGCGATCACCGCCTCCTGTAGGCGGCGGTTCGCATCGAGGTTGGCGAGCGCCGCCTGCGCCGCGGCGACGGCGCCCTCGGCCTTCGCGAGCGCCGCCCGGTAATCGCGATCGTCCAGCCGCAGCAGGAGATCGCCGGCATGTACGGGCTGGTTGTCGGCGACCGCGACCTCGACGATGAAGCCGGCGACCTTGGGCGCGATCACCGTGATGTCGCCGCCGACATAGGCGTCGTCCGTGCTCTCGATGAAGCGGCCGACCGTCCACCATCGGTGGGCGTACCAAGCGGCGCCGAGCGCGAGAAGGAGGAGCGCACAAGCGAGCGCCAGCCCCTTGAGCCCGATCCTCGCGCCGGCCTTTGGCGAGACGGACACCGGGATCGTCTCCCGGTCGACGACCGTACTGCTCATTCCATCCTCCCGGCGCTTCCCGACCGCCGCCGCGCCGACCCTTTGCTGCCGGCCGTGGCTGCGGGCGCTCCGCTCCCCTCCTCCTCGCTGCCCTCCTGCGGCTGCCATTGCCGCGCCGCGAAGGCGTGCCGCTTCCGCGTGCGGTCGTTGGCGGCCGGACCGGAGGCCGATCTGAACGCCGGCTCGGTGAGCAGCCGGCCGCTCGCCCGATCCACCAGGACCGGATCGGCCTCCGCCCCCGTCTCGCTCTCGACGATCAAGACGCTCTTCCCCTCGGGAGCGAAATGCTTGTTGCCCCAGGCGATCAGCGCCCAGAGCACTGGCTGGAAGTCGCGGCCGCGCTCGGTCAGCACGTACTCGTCGCGCGGCGGCCGCTCGCTGTAGCGGCGGCGTTCGAGAAGGCCGGACTCGACCAGGGCATTGAGCCGCCGCGTCAGCATGTTCGGCGCGATGTCCAGGCTCTTCTGGAATTGGTCGAAGCGCGTCAGCCCATGGAAGGCGTCGCGCAGGATCAGGATGCTCCACCACTCGCCGACCCGCTCAAGGCTGCGGGCGATGGGACACTGCATGTTTCCGAAGCTTTTGCGCTGCATGGCGTGCCGCGACAGTTGCTATCACGATGCAAGTCACATACGCTCGTCCCTATCATTATGCAAGTGACATTTCGGTTTTGAGATCCGAGAGGAGACCGGCGACGATGACGAACGAAACCGACCACCAAGGCGGGGAGCGGCTGTATCTGGACGATTTGCGCGTCGGGCAGCGCTTCACCAGCGGCACCCATGCGCTGGACGCGGACGAGATCAAGGCGTTCGCGGGCCGCTTCGACCCGCAGCCCTTTCACCTCGACGAGGAAACGGCTCGCGGCACGCTGTTCGGAGGACTGGCGGCGAGCGGTTGGCACACGGCCGCAATCACCATGTCGCTGCTGGTCGGCGGCGGACTTCCGATCGCCGGCGGCATCGTCGGCGCCGGCGGGGAAATCAATTGGCCGAAGCCGACGCGCCCCGGCGACATCCTGCACGTCGAGAGCGAGGTCTTGGAGATCACGCCCTCCCGCTCGCGCCCCGACCGCGGGATCGCCGTGGTGCGCAGCGAAACCCGGAACCAGCGGGGCGAGACCGTGCAGGTCTTCACGGCAAGGCTCGTCGTACCGCGGCGCCGAGAGCAGACGGCGGCGACTGTGGAGCAAGACCGCAATGTAGCAGACGAGACTTGAAGAAAACGTAGCTCGCAGACTGGAGCCAGCACTCGACTCTCGCTGAATGGCCTTATACGACGCTCTGCGCCTACTGCGCGAGTAGCAAAAACAAGGAAAGATGGTGCGGCTCGATATGCAAGATTCTCATCAGACTCGTTCATAAAACATAAAGGCAACCTGCGCGCAATGCGTATGGAGATTACGAGGAAGCAAAGGACCTTCACACTAATCGATTGAGCCGTCGGCTTTGTACTGCCAGTCATTGCTATTGCTAATGCCGACGGTCAATCCGAATTTAGAGGCTAAGGCAAAGTCCTGGCTCGTGCAAAGTACTAGGCTCACGCGACCTTAGCGGGATCTTTCGCTCGCATCATCATCTAGACTTCGCGGACAAAGGGCAGCCACAGCAGTGCCGAGGCTCGCGGGCTAACGCCCCGGCCGCGGCTGCTCGATCCCTGGGATGCCGCCAATCTGCTCCGCGAGGAAGTCGACCAGCAGCCGGACCCGAGCAATGCCCGCGCGCTCCGGGACAATCAGCATGCTCAGCGGGACGGGAGGCAGCGAATAGTCCGGCAGGATCGCCTCGAGCCGGCCGGCCGCCAAGAGATCGTCGACGAGCCATTGATGGGTGGGTCCAATGCCACGCCCAGCGACAAAGGCCTGGCGGGCGGCAAGCCCATGGTCGACGCGAAAACGTCCTCCGAAAGGCACCGCATGGTGTTCGCCGCCTGGCCCCTGCAAACCGAGCGTGTCGCTTCCCGCCACGTTCGACATCCGAATGCCGTCATGGCTGGACAGATCCTGCGGGACAGCCGGTCTCCCCCGCGCCGCCAGATAATCCGGCGCCGCGACGAGCAGACGCCGGGACTGGCCGAGGGCCCGCAGCTTCATGGAGCTGTCGGTGAGTGGACCCAGGCGAAGCGCGATATCGACGCCCTCCCGCACGAGATCGACGCGCTCGTCGGTGAGGCTGAGGTCGACCCCGATGTCGGGGTAGCGGTCCTGGAAGGCGAAGATCAGCCGGCTGACGTGCAAGACCCCGAACGCCGCGGTGCAGGATATCCGGATCGTGCCCGCCGACGCGCCGCGGGTGCCCCGCGCCTCATCCCCAGCCTGCTCCACGAGACGCAGGATCTGGAGGCTATTGGCATAATAGCGGCTGCCTTCGTCGGTCATCGTGACGCGCCGGGTAGTCCTGCTGAGCAAAGGCACGCCGACGGCCTCCTCGAGCTCCCGCAGATGCCGCGTGACCGTCGATTGCCCAATGCCGAGTTCCCGCGCGACCGCCGACAGGCTTCCACGTTCGGCCACGCGGACGAAGGTGCGCATCCGCTCAAGCGTCACGTCCGGCTTATCCATTATTTGGCATAATCTTATGCATTTCCTACATGTAGCGGAACGTTCCTGCATCGTCTACCTGAGGGGTCAGTTTCCATCATCGGATCGCTGACCCATGAAAGTCCTTCTTGTCTTCGCTCATCCCGAACCGCGCTCGCTCAACGGCGCGCTCCGCGATGTCGCCATCAAGGAACTCGAGGCCCAAGGCCATGAGGTGCGGATGTCGGATCTCCATGCCGACCGCTGGAAATCCGAGGTCGACCATGCCGACTTCCCGTTGCTGGCGCCGGACGCACGGTTGAAGGTGCCCGCGGCCTCTCGCGAGGGGTTCGCCGCCGACGCGCTGACCGAAGATGTCAAAGCCGAGCAGGAGAAGCTCTTGTGGGCCGACGCCCTGATCCTCCAGTTCCCGCTCTGGTGGTTCACCATGCCGGCGATCCTCAAGGGCTGGGTCGACCGAGTCTTCGCCTACGGGTTCGCTTATGGTGTCGGCGAGCACAGCGACAGGCGATGGGGCGACCGCTACGGCGAGGGAGTCTTCGCGGGGAAGCGCGCAATGTTGCTCGTGACCACCGGCGGCTGGAAGGAGCACTATGCCGCCCGCGGGGTCAACGGGCCGATCGACGACCTGCTTTTCCCGATCAACCACGGCATCCTCTATTATCCAGGCTACGAGGTGCTTCCGCCGTTCGTGGTCCACAGCGCCGATCGTCTCGACGAGGCCGGCTTTGCGCCCGTAGCCGAGCACCTGCGCGAGAGGATGCGGACGCTCCCGACCACCCCGCCCATTCCCTATCGGCGTCAGAATGGCGGCGACTATCTGATCCCAAGCTGCGAGCTTCGCCCCGGCCTGGGCGATCCGGGTGCGACCGGCTTCGCGCTTCACCTGAACGGCGCAGGCGCAGCCGGCTAGGCTTCATGGGCAAAGCTTGACGGGGTGACTCACGGTTGATTCAAGGCTGCCTTTTGTCCACGAAGCCTGGCATGGCATCGGCACGGCGACCAACGAACGGATCGGGATTGCCGCCGCTCATCGCGCCACGGCGACGCCCGCCGCTGCCGCGGGCGTTTCCGCGGCGAGGCGGTCGGACGCTTCGGGCAGGTGCACCGTCACAATCGTGCCGCGCCCGGGCGCGCTGTCGATCTCCAGCCGGCCGCCATGCAACCGGACCAGCGCGTTGGCGAGCGGCAGGCCGAGCCCCAGCCCCTCGTACTGCCGCGCTAGATCGGCGTCGATCTGCCCGAACGGCGACAGCGCCACCGGGATGTCCTCGGCCCGCATCCCGATCCCCTCGTCGGCGATGCGGATCGCGACCCATCGTCCGTCTTCCGCGACCGCGGCGTCCAGGTAGACCCGGCCGCCCGCGGACGAGAACTTGACCGCGTTCGACAGGATGCCGTCGAGCACCTGACGCAGCCGCGGCGTGTCGCCCCAGAGCACTGGCGCCGGCCTGAGCGGCGGACCCAGGACCAGTTCCTGGCCCGCGCGCTCGCAGTCGGCGGCGACGCGCTTCGCGCACGGTCCGACGATCTCGTCGAGTTCGAGGAAATCGGCGCGCAGCGACAGCGTGCCCGATTCGCAGCGCGAGAGGTCCAGCACGGCGCCGATCACGTCGAGCAGCCGGCGTCCGCCGTCGCGGATATGCGCCGCGTGCTCGACGTAGGACGGATTGCCGATCGGGCCCAGCATCTGCCCGGCGAGCACCTCGGCAAAGCCGATGATCGCATTGAGCGGCGTGCGCAGCTCGTGGCTGACGTTAGCGAGAAAGGTGCTCTTCGCCGCGCTCGCCGCCTCCGCCTCGCGCCGCGCCCGCTCCAGCACCTGCTCACGTTCCTTAAGGTCGGTGATGTCGCTCCAGAACAGGATGGCGCCGCCGTCGCGGGTCGGGCCGCGGGTAACGCGCAGCCAGCGGCCGTTGGCGAGCGCGATCTCGCCGCCTGCCAGCAGCGCGGGACGGCAGCCCGCGCCGGCCGCCGCGCCACCGATCTCTGGATCGTCCGCGCGGATTTCGACGATCGCCTCCACCGCGTCGCCAAGCGGGACGCCCTCGGCAAGCCTGGGCGCCGCCGAGGGAAAGAACCGCGCCGCCTGACCGTTGGCGATGACGATGCGGCCGGCGGCGTCGACGAGCACGATGCCCTCGCGCGAACTCTCCAGCGCGTCGATGAGCCGGAACTGCGCCGATTGGCGCAGCGCCGCCTCGCGCTCCATCATCGTCCGGATGCTCGTCTGCATGACCGCCATCGACCGGAGCAGGATCCCCGTCTCGTCGGCGGCTCCGGCAGGGATCTCGGCCTCAAAATCACCTTTGGCGATCAGGTCGGCCGCGACCGCGGCGGCACTGAGCGGCCGCAGGATGCGGCGGGCCAGCAGCACGGTCAGCACCACGGCGAGCGAGAAAGCGGCGACGGTCACGATGATGCCCGCCCAGCGCGCCGTGCCGATCGCCAGCACCGCCTGCTGCCGCTCGTGAAAGCTGTCCTCGGCGACGATCTCGGTCAGAAGGTCGAACTGCGCGATCGTCGCTTCGTACAGCTGGGACAGCTCGGGGTCGTGCGCCGCGTCCGCCGGATGGCGGTCGAGGCGCCGCCGGTCCCACTGCGCCGTCAGATCGCGGATCTCGCGGATGAGCGCGGTCTCGCGCGCGGACATCGCACGTTCCTCGGTCACGCCCAGATCGTCGAGCAGTTCCGTCCGGAGATCGTCGAATGTCGACGCCGTCTCGGCCGGCGGCGCCGGTGCCGGCGCGATGCTGCTGCTCCCGCCCGCCGCCGTCACCGCGGCTTGCAAGACCGCCGCATGCATCCGCGTGAAGGCAAGACTCGCGGCGCGGGCATGGTTGATGGCCATGAACGGACGGTCATAGGTGTCCACGACGATCCGGCCGGCCGCGGCGATCGCCAGCACCCCGTATGTCCCCAGTCCCGCGGTGACCAACCCCATCGCGGCGAAGGCCAAGAAGAGCCTTACCCGGATCGAGAGGCGGAACGGGAGTGCGGACATGATCGACGCGGGCGTCCCGGCCGGCTACCGCGGCGGAAGCGGAAGGCCGGCGGACGGTCCTGCGAGACCGGAGCGCAGGCGAGGCGGTGCAGGAAATCCAATGCTCATGCTTACCTTGCGCTATCCGATCCTGCGCTGTCCGGCGCACGTCGCGCGGATCGGTCCGACCACGTACGGCATTATCCTTAAAATTTGAAAAACTTGACTGCTCCGGCCGGCGCGGCGACGGCTCTCATCGCGCGGCTATTCCCGGCCCGAGAACAGCCGGTCGTAGCGGTCGAGCATCGTCTCCAGCGCGAAGTTCGCAAAGGCGGCGGCGCGGTTCTCCGCGCCGATGCGGCGGCGGCGCGGCTCGTCGGCGATCAGCGCCGCGAACGCGCCGGCAAGCGCCGAGGCGGCCGCGCCGTCGCGCGGCACGATCAGCGCGGAGTCGCGGTTCGCGGCGGCGACCATCCCCTTGATGTCGCCGACGTCGGTCGAGACGACCGGCAGGCCGGCGGCCATCGCCTCGATCACCGTGTAGGGCATCTGCTCGGTGTCGGAGGAGAGCGCGAAGGCGTCGAACAGCGGATAGGCGCGCTCCGGCTGCGTCAGCGCACCGGCGAAGGCGACCGACCCGGTCACGCCCAGCTCGGCGCACAGCGCCTCCAGCGCAGGCCGCTCGCGACCGTCGCCGACCACGATCAGCCGCGCGCCGAGATCGCGGGGCAGCGCGGTGACGGCGCGGATAAGACGGGCGAAGTTCTTCTCCGGGCGGAGCGCGCCGACCGTGCCGATCACGAAGCGGCCGGGCCCCTCGGCGAAGTCCGGCATCAGCAGCGGGTCGGCAGGCGGCTCGGCGAAGCGGCGGCAATCGATGCCGTTGGGAATATAGAGGACGCGCGAGTCCGCGAGACGCCACGTCCCGGTCGCGAGGCGCTGCAACAGCAGCGACGGCACGACGACACGGCTGCCGGCACCGCTCAGCGCGACACGCCGCGTCCAGACGCGGCGGCGGATCTGGCGGTCGAGCGCCTCTTCCTTCCCGAAACCGTCCTCGAAATGGACATGCCGGCGGCAGAGCGGACGGAGCCGGTTGGCGAGCGCCCATTCGATCGCGCCCCAGTTGTAGGTCAGCAGCAGGTCGGGAGCGCGCTCCGCCAGGACGCCGCGGATGCGGCCGAGCGTGCCGGGATGCAGGCCGGACCGCTTCGGCAGCCGGAACGGCTCGACCGTGCAGTCGACGTCCGACGCGATGCGCTCGCCGCAGTCGGTGTTGCCGTCGAGCGCCAGCACCGTATGCCGGTAGCCGGCGCCGAGGCCGTTCGCGAGCGCCACGGTACGGATCTGCGCTCCGCCGATGGCGAAGCTCGGGAAGACGTGCAGCAGGTGCAGCTTCCGTCCGGCAGCCCGCCGGGGAGGCTGGACGGCGGGCAATGGTTCGACGGCCCGGACGGCCGCGGACGATGACGATGTGCTCATGCTCTAAAGTGCAGGTCGGTTGAAGCGTCGCTTTCGTCAGGCCGTCTGCTGAAACGGCGGCAGCGTGCCGGCCGCGCCGGAACCCTCGGCGCTGAGGTCGCGGATCGCCCGCGCCAGCTCGGCGAGCGCCGCGCGGGTATCGGCCTGGGTCGCGGCCGGCGGCCGGTCGGCGGCGGCCTGGACCGACACGGCGAGGTCGCGCACCAGCGCGCTCTGCCGCTCCACCAGCGCGTGCAGGAGCCGCGCCCCCTCGCCCACCGCGGCGGCTGCGGTCGCGGCGTCGCGCACGCCGCCAACGCCGCCGCCGCTTTCGGCATCGCCGGTCAGGAGCGATTTCAGCTCGTCGTGCGACAGGGAGAGCCGCTCCATCACCGGGACGATCGAGATGGTGACCGCCTCGACCACGTCGCGCAGCCGATCGACGCTCTCGCCGACCTGCGCGACCCGGACATCGGCGGCGGACGTTTCGGCCCCGCCGCTGCCGCCCATCTCGCCATGGCGCAGCATTGCGGAGCGCAATTCGGCGGTCGCGTCCTCGATCCGCTCGACGAGCGTACCGAACACCACGCTCTGCTGCGCCAGCGCCTGCGCAAGCATCGCGGCAGCATCCGCGGCAGCGTCCGTGGCGGCACCGCCGCCGGCCGCCGTCTCGATCGCCGCGGCGGCGCGGTGCAGCGCATCACGGATATCGACGGCGAGGCCGTTATTCTCGTCGAGGCTGCGCACGATGCGGTCGAGCCGCTCGTCGCCGCCACCGCCGATCCGCGCCGCCGCCTGCGCGACGAAACGGTCGAGCACGGCCTCGATGCTGCGCTCGATCGCGGCGGCCGTCGCCTCGGCGATCTGCGCCGGGAGCGATTGCAGGCGCCCTTCGAGGACCCACAGCGCCGCCGACACGCCGGCCTTGTCGGAGCCGGAGAGACCACCGCCATCACCAACGGCATGGCCGCCGCGCGCCGCGGGAAGCTCGGGGGGAAACAACTCGGCGGCCGACGCGGCGAAGCCGAGCGCCCGGCGCCGCTCCAGATCGGCGAAGAGGCGGGCAAGCAGCGCCATCGCCATACCGCTTGCCGCGAGGATCGCAGCCACCGCGATCGCCATGCCGCAGACGATGCCGGGCCGGACGGCGTCGCCGTCCTCGGCACCCTGCGTCGCCTGCCAGACGTTGTAAGCGGCCATGCCCAGCGGCAGGATCGCCGAGGCGGCGAGCAGCAGACCGAGCCGGACATGCGCGAGCAGCGACGCCGCGCGACGCTCGCCGACCGGCGCGAACGCCTCGTGCGGCGGCAGGGTCGCGAGCCATGCAGGGACGTCGGCGCGGCCCCGTTCCGCCGCCGCCGACACCGGCACCGCTTCGGAGCGCGCGAGCGTGCGGGCGAAGCCGGACGCGGCGGCGTGCAGGTCGTCGCCGGCAAAAGCGGCGGTGAACTCGCCGGGGTCGACCGCGTCGCCGGAGCGGCGCCGCTCGACGAGCGCGGCGAGGCGGCGCGCCGTGCCGGCGCCGCGCCCGAGGTCGATCAGCGCGGGAAGGACCGCGTCGAGCAGGAAAAGCGTCGAGACGAGCAGAGCCGCGGCAAGCGCCATGCGGCTCCAGTCATGGGCGATGTAGAGCGACAGTGCGTCGGGAAGCGGAACGGCGGTGCTGGGCAGGAACTCGCCACCGAAGATGGCGAACAAAGCACACGACAAGACGACGCCGGAAAAGACGATGACGCGTAGCACGGCCTGCCCTTCTTGAGTAAAATGCTTAGCTCTTCTTGAACGATTGCCGCGGTAAATGAAGGTGCGCGCCGAGCATCTTACGCGCATCGAGTTACCGGACTGTAACATCCCGGACGGTTACGAACGAGTTCAAATTCCCCGCCGCTCCTGGTAGAGAAAGCCGCCCCCGCCGGCTCCTGCGCGGGGCGATTCAGGTGCACCTTTCCATGCGTATCCTTACCTTCACGACGCTCTTCCCGAACGAGGCGAGCCCGCAGCACGGGATCTTCGTCGAGAACCGGCTGCGGCACCTGCTGGCGTCGGGACAGGTCAGCGCGCGCGTCGTCGCGCCGGTGCCGTGGTTCCCGTTCGCGGACGACCGGTTCGGACACTACGCGAAGTTCGCCCGGGCGCCGCAGCGCGAAGTCCGCTTCGGCGTCACGATCGACCATCCGCGTTATCCGCTGATCCCGAAGGTCGGCATGCTGCCTGCCCCCGCCCTGCTCTATCGGGCGGCGCTGCGCCGGGTGCGCGCGCTGATGGCGGAGGGCGAGCGGTTCGACCTGATCGACGCGCACTATTTCTACCCCGATGGGATCGCTGCGGCGATGCTCGGCCGGACGCTGGGCCTGCCGGTGACGATCACGGCGCGCGGCACCGATGTCAACCTGATCGCCGACTCTCCGCTGCCGCGCCGGATGATCCTGTGGGCGGCGGACCGGGCGGCCGGCATGATCACGGTCTGCGCCGCGCTGAAGGACCGGCTCGTCGAGATCGGCGTCGACGGCAGCCGCGTCACCGTGCTGCGCAACGGCGTCGACCTCTCCTTCTTCCGGCCGCATCCGGACCGCGCGGCGGCGCGCGCGAAGTACGGCATCGGCGCGGACGACCGCGGCGGGCTGATGCTGCTGTCGGTCGGCCATCTCATCACCCGCAAGGCGCACGATCTGGTGATCCAGGCGCTCGCGGAGCTGCCGCCGGACACAAGGCTGCTGATCGCCGGCGAGGGGCCGGAGCGTGGCGCGCTGACCGCGCTCGCGGAACGGCTCGGCGTCGCGTCGCGGGTGACGTTCCTCGGGCAGCGGCCGCAAGGCGACCTGCCGGAACTGTATGCCGCCGCCGACATCCTGGTCCTCGCCTCGTCGCGCGAGGGCTGGGCCAACGTGCTGCTGGAGGCGATGGCGTGCGGCACGCCGGTCGCCGCGAGCAACGTCTGGGGGACGCCCGAAGTGGTCGCCGAGCCGGCGGCCGGGGTGCTCGTCGAGCCGCGCACCGGCGCGGCGTTCGCGGCGGGCATAAGCCGGCTGGCGGCGGCGCTGCCGGATCGGGCGGCGACCCGCGCCTATGCCGAGCAGTTCAGCTGGGACGCGACGACGGAGGGACAGCTCGCGCTGTTCAACGGCATCCTGTCGCGCAACGGCCGCGATGCCCGCGTCGGCGAGGCGCGCGCGGCATGAAGATCCTGTATCACCACCGCACCCGGTCCAAGGACGGGCAGGCCGTCCATATCGAGGAGCTGATCGCGGCGCTGCGCCGGCTCGGCCACGAGGTCGTCGTGGTGGCGCCGCCGGCCATGGACGAAGCGGAATTCGGCGACGACGCCGGGCTCGTCGCGACGTTGAAGCGGATGCTGCCGCACGCGCTCTACGAGCTGCTGGAGGTCGTATACAGCGCCGTCGCCTACCGGCGGCTGCGCCGCGCCTATCTGGAGCACCGGCCGGACGTGCTCTACGAGCGGTACAATCTGTTCCTGCTCGCCGGGGTGTGGCTGAAGCGGCGCTACGGCGTGAAGCTGCTGCTCGAAGTGAACGCGCCGCTCGCCGAGGAGCGGCGGAAGCACGACGGGCTTGCCCTGAGCGGCCTCGCCAGGAACATCGAGGCGGCGACGTGGCGGGCCGCCGACCACGTGCTCGCCGTGACCGGCGAGCTGAAGCGGATGATCGAAGCGGCCGGCGTGCCGCCGGAGCGCGTCCAGGTGATCCCCAACGGCGTCGACCGCGTCCGCTTCGCGCCGCCCTACGACCTCAAGACCGCGAAGGCGCGGCTCGGCCTCGACGGGCGGACCGTGCTCGGCTTCACCGGGTTCGTGCGGTCGTGGCACGGGCTCGACCGCGTCATCGACCTGATCGCGGCGTCCGGGCCAGCGAGCCCGCTGCACCTGCTGATGGTCGGCGAGGGGCCGGCGCGCGAGGAGCTGATGGCGCAGGCGGAGCGTCTCGGCATCGCCGGCAAGGTGACGATGACCGGCGTCGTGCCGCGCGAGAAGGTCGCCGAGTACGTCGCTTCGTTCGACGTGGCGCTGCAACCGGCGGCCGTGCCCTACGCCTCGCCGCTGAAGCTGTTCGAGTACATGGCGCTGGGCCGCAGCATCGTGGCGCCGCGCCAGTCGAACATCACCGAGATCCTGGAGGACGGGCGCACGGCGCTGCTGTTCGACCCGGCGCAGCCCCAGGACTTCCGCGACAAGATCCAGCGCCTGATCGACGACGAGGCGCTCCGCCTCGCCCTCGGCCGCGCCGCCGCCGCGTCGATCGAGGAGCGCGGGCTGACGTGGGACAGCAACGCAAGACGCGTGGCGGATCTGGCGAAGGCGGCGTAGCGGCACCCCTTCACTTCTCCCTCTCCCCTGGCGGGAGAGGGCCGGGGTAAGGGGTTTTAACCGAAAGACATCGGCGCGAAGCGCCGGCACCCCTCACCCTCCCATGCTGCGCATGGGCCCCG
>DASWRT010000173.1:0-3286 GCA_036403035.1 Allostellaceae bacterium
TGCGGGCGGGCACGGCACAGATCCGACAGTATGACCAAATTGGAAAATACCGCAATCGTTCCGGGCGCGGGAATGCCTCGGAAAAGCGCGGCCGGGTTCCGACCGAGCCCGAGCCCGAGCGTGACAGGCCGTCCTCAGCAAAGACGCCTCATACCGCCCCGTGCGGGTTTTGCAGGTCACGCGCGCAGCCGTCGCAGCCGTGCTCGGCAAGGAACGTACAAGAGCCGAGAGCCAGGAGCAGCGAGAGGCAGCAAGCAGCCCAGAGGCCGCGCTTCAATGTTTGCGACGTTCGGCGGCGAGTGTTCATGCTGGTCTCTTTCACAGGACGATCGACTGTGCCGCTGCAACGCCTAATACGCGGCGACGATCCGGGCGGCGGCTATCGCGGAGCGCGATCGGGCTTGCGCCCGGAGACCCGGCATCGCGCCGGATCCCGATTTTCCGAACTCGATCGCGGTCCACGCTAATCAGATTGCGATAACGTTTGCAAAATTCCGGCCAGATCGGCCAACCGCACCCCGCGCTAATACGACGGCTCGTCCGTGACGCTGCGGTTTCCGTGGTACTTGACCGCGTTCGCCGGGTCGATCGCCGGGTGCGGGATCGTTCCGCGCACGCGGATCCTGTCGGTGGCGGGCTGCCCGGAAGCGGCGTCCTGGAGCCAGATCGCGACGGCGAGGCAATCGAATACGGCGCACCCGGCGCTGCCGGCGTCCGGCTTCTCGAACCGGGCCACGTAGCCGGCGCCAAGCTTGGCGTCGAAACCTTTTATCGTCGCCAGCGCCGACATCTCGCCTTGCCGGAAGCCGACCGCGATGTCGTGGCGACCGGCCGGCACCGTGACCGGCACGTTCCACGCCTCGGGCCCGCCGGCCACGGGCCGGCCGTCGACGGCGGCGATGTAGGCGGTCATCGCCGGGCGCGGCCATGGCGGCTCCTGCCGGCTGCCGACGAAGGCCGCCGCGCCGGGGGCAACCGGGAGGGAGGACGGCAGCTCTTCCCGGACCGTCCCGCACCCCAGGAGGAGCGCCGCCACCGCCAGCATCAGGGCGAGACCGGCGGCGCTCCGCAGCCGCAGCACGGATGCTCTCATGCCGCCGTTCTCCAGACCGAACGCCGCGCCGATGCCGACCGATCATACAAGTGGAGCGCGGACCCGCTACGGCAACGGCGCCCGTCATTGCGGATGCGCGGCGGTCGCGGCGACCCGCGGCCGGGCCGTGTCAGCGCGGCCGACCGGACCGCGGTTGACCCGGCTGCTGCCCGGAGGTGTCCAGCAGCCGGTCCTTCGCCGTCGTCGGTGGAGGCGACTCCGTCTGCGCTGCCGGGGCGACCACGCGGAATGCCTCGCCGCCCTCCGCGAGACCGGCGGAGCTGATGCCGTTGCGCTTGACGGCGGGGAAGAACGGCGCGCCGGCGACCGGCACGATCGTTACTTGCCCGCCGCGCGACGACAGGATGCCGGCGTGCCGGGCCGCGGCGCAGATCCCCGACTGGCGGGCGTAGGGGTTGTCGCCGACGACCGAACCGTTCTGCATCGCCTCCGCCGGGCAGCCGCAGCTCAGCGACGGCGCATCCATCGGGATGCTGAAGGCATTCTCGGGACAGAGTTCGAGGACGACCCCGCCGTCGGGCCGGAACGGCGAGGCGGCAGTGGCGGCCGGAGGCGGCGCGCCGCCTCCGCCTGGAGCGGCGATGCGGAAAGCCGGACCTCCCTGGTCGGTCCCGCTGGACGCAATCCCGTTGCGCCGGACGGCGGGGAAGAACGGCGCGTCGGCGACCGGGACGATCGTGACCCGCCCGCCGCGGCCGGTGAGCACGCCGGCATGCCGCGCCGCGGTGCAGAACGAGGATTGCCGGCCATAGCCGTAGGGGTTGTCGCCGAGCACGGCGCCGGACTGCATCGCCTCGGCGGAGCAGCCGCAGGTGATCGACGGCGCGTCGAACGGAACGCTGTATCCGTTGCCGGGGCAGATCTCCAGGACGATGCCGCCGTCGGCGGCGAAGAGGTCCGGCTTCGGCGGCGCGCCCGGCACGACCACGCGGAACCCCCTGCCCGGCTGGTCCGTGCCGCTCGTGCTGACGCCGCTGCGCGGGATGGCCGGAAAGAACGGGACGTCGGCGACCGGCTGTACCGTCACCCGCCCGCCGCGGCCGGCAATCGCGCCGGCATGCCGGGCCGCGGCGCAGATCCCGGACTGCGGGGCATAGGGATTGTCCCCGACGGCGATGCCGCCGGCCGCGGCGCCGGGCGGGCAGCCGCAGGTGAGCGAGGAAACGTCCTCCGGCACGCTGTAGAAATTGTCCGGGCACGTATCCATCGTGATGCCGGCGTCTTGCGGCGGTTCGGGCGGGCCGGGCGAGGACGGCGGTGCGGCGGGCGCCGGCGGCACCGGGATCGGGGTGACCGCCGCGGCCGTCTCGACCGGCCCGCGAACGACCGGCGCGGCGGCGGGCGGCTCCGCCATCGCGATGGTCGCGGGCGGCGCCGCTTGCAGCGGCGCCGCTTGCACCGTCGCCGTCGCGGCGGAAGCGTCCCCGGCGCCCTGGGTTCCGGCAATGGCTGCGGGCGCTCCGGTTTCCGGCGGCGGCTTGAAATAGAACTGCCCGTCGATCGGCGAGGACGCGACCCAGGGTTGTTGCCGGCTGTTGGTCGACGCCTTCACCGCCAGCCCGACACGGTTGAACATGTCGAAGATGCCGAGGCCGGGCACGTCGATCGCCTTCACGAGGGCGCTGGTGTACGGGCTGTTCGCCCCGTCGCCGTCTTCCGCCACCTCGCCGGGCTGCGTCGCGTAGCTGATCAGGGTGCCGGCCGGCGCCGTCACCTGGGCGAGGCCGCGGCTGACGGCGCGGATGCCGCGCCCGCCGAACGGGTTGTTCCGGCAGGCGTCGAGGATCACGAGGTTGAGCCGGTTGTTCGCCGCGGTCATCTCGTCGAGGACATAGCCGGCGTCGACGAGTTCATACTTCACGTCGGCCTGAGTGTTCAGGTTCGCGTCCACCGGCACGAGATAATTGGCGCCGCCCACCTGGACGCCGTGGCCGGCGTAATAGAACAGGCCGACCTTGTCGCGGCCGAGGCGGCGCCCGAACTCGCGGATGACGCGCTCCAGCCCCGCTCTGTCGAGATCGACCTGAGCGCCGCCGCCGATCAGCTCGAAGCCGGCGGACTGCACCGCCTTCGCCATGGCCCGGGCATCGGACGCCGGGTTCGGCAGCGCGGGGACGTTCCGGTAGGCGCTGTTGCCGATCACCAGCGCGATCCGCTCCTCGGCGGCGGCGG
>DASWRT010000174.1:0-3612 GCA_036403035.1 Allostellaceae bacterium
CCTTGCCGTCGAGCAATCAAGGTAAGCCGCCGCACGCAAGCACGCTCCGTCATCGACCGAGGCGATGACGCGGGCGGAAGCGACGTCACCCCTGATCTGTTCGACTCTACCCGACGCTCCCGGCTTGCCGCGGATCGGCTCCCCGCTTTAGAACCGCAGCCGAACCGACGAGAGGATCCGATGAGCGGCACTCAGCACCAGCAGCAGACAGAAACGCGGGCGGCGGCGGACGCGGAGGCGGCGGACGTCGCTTCGCGGATCCTGCTCGAAACCAAGGCGGTGCTGTTCAACCCGGACAACCCCTTCACCTTCACCTCGGGACGCGTCAGCCCTGTCTACATCGACTGCCGCAAGCTGATCTCCTTCCCGCGGGCGCGGCGCAAGCTGATGGATCTCGGCGCGGCGATGATCGAGCGGCGGGTCGGCTACGAATCGCTCGACGCAGTCGCCGGCGGCGAGACGGCCGGCATCCCGTTCGCGGCATGGCTCGCCGAGCGCCTGTCGCTGCCGATGCTCTATGTCCGCAAGAAGCCGAAGGGGTTCGGCCGCAACGCGCAGATCGAGGGCGACCTCGCCGAGAACGCGCGCGTCCTGCTGGTCGAAGACCTCGCCAGCGAGGGCACGTCGAAGCTCAACTTCGTGAACGCGATCCGGCAGGCGGGCGCCCAGGTCGCCCACACCTTCGTGATCTTCCATTACGGGATCTTCCCGCAGAGCATCGAGAGCCTCGCCGCCGAGGGCGTCGGCCTGCACGCGCTGGCGACGTGGTGGGACGTGCTCCAGGTCGCCGACGGACTAGGCTATTTCGAGCCGCGCCAGTTCGAGGCGGTGAAGTCCTTCCTCGACGACCCGGACGGCTGGGCCGCCGCGCGGGGCAAGACCGGAGCCTGACCGCGCTGCGCGGGGGCAGAAGGTTTATTTCCCGCCCGGCAGATCGAAGACGATGCAGGTCGTCGTGCCGTGCGCATACACACGGCCGCTCTCGTCCACGAGGCGGCCTTCCGCTATCCCCGTCTGGCGTCCGGAGTGAATGGTTTCGCCGATCGCCCGCAGCGTGCCGCTGCCGACGCCGACCGGGCGGATGTAGTTCACCTTGATCTCGAGCGTCGTGTAGAAGCGGCCGGCAGGGAGCGTCGCATGGACGGCGCAGCCCATCGCCGAATCGAGCACCGTCGCGACCACGCCGCCATGCACCGAGCCGATCGGGTTGTAGTGCGATTCGTGCGGCTCGAAGGTGAAGACGATGCGTCCATGGGCGGCTTCGGCGAGGCGGAACCCGATCAGGTGTGAGATCGGCGGTCCCGGGACCTTCCGCTGCGCGATCGATTGCAGAAATTCCAGCCCGGCCATCCCGCGCGCGACCTTGGCGATTTCCGCCGGGTCCGGCCATTCGACGATGCGCCGGCGTGTCGCCGTCTCTTCCATCCCGCTTCTCCGCTGCGTCGCTGGTGGTATCGTCGCATTGCACAGTGTGCGGGGCAATACGCCGTACCATGATTGCTCGTATGCGCCGAAGCGGTTCGTCTCCGCACGGGCGTCCGCCGCTCAGCGGCCGAGCCGGCCCAGCTCGCGTTGCGCGGCGCCGTACTCGACATATTCCGTGATCCCGGTCGCGACGGCGAGGCGGAACTCCGCCGCCGCCCGCTCGCTCTCGCCGTGCAGCAAATGGTGCTCGCCACGGTAGAAATGCAGCTCGCAATCCGCGCCGAGCTGCTCCAGTGGCAGGACGTGCTCGCCGGGGTCCAGCGCATCCGGCGCGAGCCGCCCGAGAAAGAGCGAGACGATCGGCCCCGGCCACACCGCGGTGTTCAAGCGTCCGGCGCGCCGCTCCAGCTCGGCCGCGGCCTCGTCGGACTGCCCGGTCCGGGCCTGTGCGAGGAAGCGCCAGAGCGCGGCATAGGGATCGGCCGGCGCGAGATCCGCCGCTGCGGTGAAGTCGTCTGCCGCCGCGGCGAAGGCATCCTGCCGGAAGCGCAACCGCCCTCGGGCGCGATACGCGCCAGAATCGTTGGGATCCAGCCGAATCGCCTCGTCGAAATCGGCGGCGGCCCGATCGAAGTCGCCCTTGTTCTGATAGGCGAGGCCGCGGTCGACGAACGGGCCGACGCGCTCCGGATCCAGGCGGATCGCTTCGTTGAAATCGGCGATCGCTTCGTCCTGTCGTCCGGCGTAGTCGAGGAGGCTGCCGCGCTTGACCAGAGCCTGGATGTCGTCGGGCTTTCGCCGGATGACCTCGCCGAGCGCTGCGACGGCCTGATCGTGCTCGCGCAAGCCGAGATGGAGGTCGGCGCGCGCCATGTAGGCGGGCGCGAAATCCGGGACCACGCCGACCGCCGCATCGTAGTCCGCCGTCGCCGCGTCGAACCGGGTCAGTTCGACGAACGCGATACCCCGCCACACGTATGCCATGGCGAGCACCTGCGGCGGCAGGACTCTCGATTTGATGACGGCGGTGCAGACGCCGGCTCGCGCCATCGGCAAGACTTGAAAGTTGCCGCATTGCAGGAAGGCGGCGCGCATATTGTTGCCGCTGCCGCCGTGCTCTTCGATCGGCACAGCCCCGCCGAGCAGGACGACGGCGGCACAAGCGGCGGCAAGGCGTTTTAGCATGGATAAGGTTCGCGAAAGTGCTGAGGACACGCGCGACAGCCTGCCCCAAACCGTGGAAAGATCAAGCGCCATGCGAGACGTTCCCCTGGTTGCTGCTGCGCTGCTGTCGCTCGTCGCCGGCGCCGTCCTGGCGGCGCCGACGCAAGCCGCCTGTCCGGCGGCGCCGGTACGGCAAGCGCCGCCGGCCGTACGCATCGCGGTGGAGCACGGGCCGGTCGGACGCGACGATACGATCGGCCTCGCCGACCTCGCGCGGCGCAGCCGCGAGGACGGGGCTGCTGCCGGAGAGTCGGTGGCGCGCGTCCTCGGCCTGACCACCAGCGACACCGAGTTCCAGGTCGTGGTCCGCAGCCGCGTCGTCGAGCCTGCCGAGGACGGCGGCGCGGCCTGCGCGATCCCCGTAGGCGTCGAGGTGAGGCTGGCGCTGGTCCGCCGCGTCGTCCACGTCGCGCGCGAGGTCGCCGGCGATCCGTGCCTGCGGGGCGAGGTGCTGGCGCACGAGATGCGCCACGTCGCCACCGACGACGCGCTGCTCGACGATTACCGGTCCCGGCTGCTGCCCCGTTTCCGCGAGGCTGCCGCGGCGTTGCGCCCGGTCGAAGCCGCGACGGCGGAGGCAGCGCAGCGCACGCTGCTGCGCGATGTGCAGGCGGCGAACAGCGCCGCTCTCGCCGGTTTCGAGGCGGAGCGCCGGAAGCGGCAGACGGCGATCGACAGTCCGGAGGAACGGGCGCGCTTCGGCAGGGTCTGCGACGGTCGCGCGCGGGCGCTGCGCCCGGAGAGCTGACGCTGCCCGCCCGCCGTCATCGGCACGGCGCGGCACGGCGTCAGCCCGGATCGATCCCGAGATTGGCGGCGAGGCGGCGGCGCAGCGCCGCGAGGTCGATCTGGTGCACCGAGCCGCCGCTGCCGGCGAGGTCGAGGGCGTGCGCCGCGGCGGCGCCCATCGCGATGCAGGGGCCCATCACGCGGACCGAGGAGAGCGCGACGGGGTCGGCGTCG
>DASWRT010000175.1:0-8384 GCA_036403035.1 Allostellaceae bacterium
GGTCCGGATGGAAGTGTCGCCACACATTGACGCCGGCACGGTAGCATTCGACCGGTGGTCGCCCTTCGCGCAACGCCGCCTCGAACGCTTCGAGTACCTGATCGCTCACGTTTCCATCCCCGAGCAACGCCACCACCGCACCTCGTCGCCATAACGGTCTTCTTCGGCTTGAATTACATCAAGGGAGTCAGGCCGTTCCGGCTGATCCGAACACGAGAGTCGGGACGATTGGGATTGCGTGCCGGGCGAAATATTACGCCTTTCGGAGGAATACAGAGCAGACTTCCACGCCGGTCAGTCGTTCGGTCCCCGCCGTGACCGATACCGTTGCAGGGTTGCATCGTCCGGTGGATAGACGCCGAACAGGGAACGGCCGCCGCGGATCTCCGCAAGCAGGAAGTCTTCGAGCCGATCCTGCTCGGTCGCCGCAGCGGCGACCTCGTCGGCAAGCGCCGCGGGTATGACGACGACGCCGTCGCCGTCCCCGACCACGACGTCGCCCGGAAACACCGCGACGCCGCCGCAGCCGATCGGCACGTTCATGTCGGCCGCGAGGTGGCGTGCGACGTTGGGCGGCGCGGCCGGACCGGCGCAATAGATCGGCAGGCCGAGCGAAGCCGCCGTCGCGGCGTCGCGAATGCCGCCGTCCGCGACGAGGCCGGCTGCGCCGCGGGCCTGCATCCGCGCGACCAGGATGGCGCCGGCCGCGGCCACGCCCGCCTCGCCCCGGCAATCCATCACCAGCACCGCGCCCGCCGGGATGGTCTCGATCGTCTTGCGCTGCGGATGCTCCCGGCTGCCGAGCGATTCCATCGTCGCAAGATCCTCGCGCGCCGGGATGTAGCGGAGCGTCACGGCCACGCCGACCATGTTTCCGGCCGTGCCTCCGGCGGTGCCCAGGGGTGGCGGCGGCAGGAGCGGCCGCACGCCCTGCATGAAAATGTTGCGATATCCGCGCTTCAGGAGCTGCGTCGTGAGCGTCGCCGTGCTCACCGTCCCCAGCGTCGCGCGTGTCTTGTCGTTCAGGTTCATCGATCGCCTCCCAATCGCCGATGCGGTGCCCCGTTCGGACGGATCAACAACGAGAGTGACGGAGTGGACGGGGGAACGCCACCAGCAGTGCCGTGTTCGGCGCGTAGGCATCCGATGGGGTCAGAGATGAGCTTTTCTCCGTCGCCGCTCCGCGGCGTCATCAGCCACCCCGCATCGGCGCTGGCTGCCGTGATCCTGCTGGCCACGGCCGCCGGGACCGCCTATGCGCAGGGTGGCGGCGGCGGAAGCGGCGACGGCGACGCGGGGACGACGAAACCAGCCGTCTTGTCCCTGGGCAGCATATCGGGCAGTTCCGGCGCTGAATTACAGGCACCGCTCCTCGGCGCAGCGGTTGCGCGAGTCATCGGTCGAGGCCTTCGGGTTGACGAGGTGCTCGCGGATGTGAACCTCGATGACTTCGGCGATGCCTTGCGCAAACTGCACCGCTGGGACCCACGAAGAACCGACGCCGTTGCGCTCGAGCGGCTTACCAGTTGATCTGTGTGCGCAACGCCACCGCCTGGAAACGCTGTCCTTGTTGGTTGATTCCGTTGGCCGCAAACTTGTTGACATCGGCGAAGAGGTAATCGAGCAGGAATCGCACATTGGTCGTCGGATACCAGTTGAGCCCGATCTGGAAGATGTCCTGAACACCACCGAAGACGCCACCGGTCACCGTCGTCGGCACACCGTGATTGGCGTGGTCGTTGAGGTTGGCGTGGCTGTAGCGCGCGGCGATCTCCCATGCGCCCCAGCCGCCATGGGGAGGTGAGAACGGCTCCTTCGGCTGCAGCGTCGTCCAGGCGGCCCTCGCAGTCGAGTACGGGCGGTGCTCGCCGGTGATGAACCAGCCGACCTCGCCATAGCCGCCGTCGAAGGTGAGGAATGGGGCAGGCGTCGCGCTGCTGCTTTGCAGTTGGTCGACCCCGACGATCTGGTACTCGCCGTCGAACCACAGGCTCTTCCAGCTGCCGGCCAGCTCGATGCCGTAAGTATCGGCATGGGTGGCGTTGATCGTTCCGGTATTGATCAGCGGGGTTGGGTCGATGCGCAGCTCCGGCCGGTCGGAGAGCGCGATCGTCGTGGCCGAAATGCCGGCGCCGCCCGTGCTGTTGATCCCTGCTGCCGAGCGCGTCGCAATGTTCTGGTTGGGCTGGAATACATAGGAGCCGTTGATGCCGACATGGAGAAAGGCGTCCTCGGTCCTGACCGGCAGATAGACGGCGCGGCCAACTACCGCAGCTTGCTCGTCGTTGCCGGCGACGCCGGCCTGAGAGCCGCTGAGATAGCCGGCGGCATACCAGCGCTCGCCGCTGGCGATCGTGGCGAAGGCGGCGCGCGGCTCGCTGCCGGCGATGCTGTTGGTGATGTTGCTGATTGCCGGCCGCTCGTTGAAGGTGATGTCGGCCGAACTCACCGCCTCGGCAAAGCTCGCGAAGACGTCCTGATAGCCGATGGTGAAGATGACTGGCTTCAGACCAAGATAGGAGGCCGATGCGGTCAGGATCGAGGCCGAGAGCTCGTTGGTGTTGACGCCGCCGAACTCGCCGACGAAGTCATATTGCCAGTCGCCGAGATAGCGCCCGGTGACGCCGATCCGGCCGCGACGCAAATTGTAGCCGCTGTTGAGGTCGGGGGCGGTCCGCGCATCGGGCCCAGGCCGGCCCGTCTGGAAATAGTCACCGACATCGAACTGCAGGCGGCCAACGAGGGCGATGCCGGTTTGCCGGCCTTCGGCATCGGTCGTGTAGATTCCGAGACGGCCGTTGACCGGACCGATGCGCCCGGTACCGGGGCCGGCGGCAGCGACCGCTGGCGGCTTCTCCTGTATCTTCTCCTGCTCGGCCTTTACCGTCGAAAGGTCCTGCTGCTGCTTCTCGACCGTGCTCGACATTCCGGCGAGACGGTCCTGCAGCTGCTGGATCGTCTGTTGCTGCGCCTGGATCTGCTGCATCTGCTGCAGGAGCTGCTGCTGCAGCTGCTGCATCTGCTCACGCATCTGCTGAACGGTTTGCGCCGCGGCCGGCGACGCAACGGCGATCGCGGCGAATAGGGCGGTACCGGCAATCGCCAGTGCCGGGATCGACCGTTCGCCGACGGGCCGGCGGGTGGAATGCGACCGCTGACAGACCACCATCGTGCCTCCAGGTCACCGCAGCAACGACACCGGCTGCCCGCATAGGCGCCCGGCGAAAGGAAACAATCGAAGCGCGAAAGCATTCCACGAGCGACAAGGAACTTTGCGCATGGAGACGCGAAGCAGCTTGCACGCCGCCCGCCGATATCGTCGAATAACAACACGATAGCAGGAGGATTCCGATGGGACCGGGCATCTGGGCGGCCCTCTCCGGCTGCGCGTTCGGGTTGCTGGCCGCCGTGGCTGGTGGACCGGCGCAGGCGCAGATCTCGGACAACGTCGTCCGCATCGGCGTGATCAACGACATGTCCGGCCCGTTCGCCGACGTCACCGGGCCGGGCGGCGTGCTCGGCGCGCAGATGGCGGCGGAGGATTTCGGCGGCTCGGTGAACGGCGCCAGAATCGACATCATCAGCGGCGACCATCAGAACAAGGCCGACGTCGCCTCGGCGCTCGCCCGCCGCTGGTTCGAGACCGAGGGCGTCGACGCCATTGCCGAAGTCCCGATCAGCGCGGCGGCGATCGCGGTGCTGGAGGTCGCGCGCACCCAGAACAAGGCGTTCCTGATCTCCGGCGGCGCGCTGTCCGACTTTACCGGCAAGCTCTGCTCGCCGATCTCCGTGCATTGGGCCGACGACAGCCTTGCTCTCGCCCAGGGCAACGCCCGCGCCGTGGTCGAGAGCGGCGGAAAGAGCTGGTTCTTCATCACCTCGGATTATGCGTTCGGGCGCAGCATGGAGCGCGACGCGAGCGCCGTCGTGACGGCGGCCGGCGGGACCGTGGTCGGTGTGGTGCGGCATCCGCTGGGCACCCAGGACTTCTCCTCGTACCTGCTCCAGGCGCAATCGTCGAAGGCGCAGGTGATCGGGCTCGCCAACGTCGCCACCGAAACCGTCAACACGATCAAGCAGGCGCGCGAGTTCGGGATCGTCGGCGGCGGGCAGCGGCTCGCCGCGTTCCTGTTCTTCGTCAACGACGTGCGCGGCGTCGGCCTCAACGCGGCCCAGGGGCTTTACCTGACGACCAGCTTCTACTGGGATTACGACGACGCCACCCGCGCCTTCGCGAAGCGGTTCTACGACCGTATCGGCAAGATGCCGAACCACGAGCAGGCGGCGAACTACTCGGCCGTGCTGCATTACCTCAAGGCGATCAAGGCCGCCGGCACCGACGACGCGAAGACCGTCGTGCGCAAGATGAAAGAGCTTCCGGTGGAAGACTTCTTCACCAAGGGCAAGGTGCAGCTCCGGAAGGATGGACGGCTGATGAACGATCTCATCCTATTCGAGGTGAAATCGCCCGCCGAATCGAAAGGCAAATGGGATCTCTACAAGCCGATAAAGCGCATCCCGGCCGGCGAGGCGTACCGGCCGCTTGGAAAGAGTGAGTGCCCTTTGCTCAATGAAATGTAGCAGGCCGATGCGGCACGACGGGGTTATCCCTCGAACTGGCAATAATCAGTTAGCTTTTATCATCTAAAAGTTGCGCCATCCTGACCCGATGGAGGGGCACGTGGCGGGATTGGAATACCCGTTCGTCGCATCGCAGCGTATCGCCGGACAGCCGCTGATCGCCGCGTTGCTCGATTACTGGGAGGCGAAACGCGGCGACCGTCCGATGCCGGACCGTTGCGACATCGATCCGGCGGAGCTTCCGCCGAAGCTGCTGCCTCATCTGTTGCTCGGCGAGACCTTGGACGGCGGGACCCGGTGGCGCTACCGGCTCGTCGGCACCGAGATCGTGCGGCGCCTCGGCTTCGATCCGACTGGCAAGTATATCGACGACGTCCTGGGCGGCTCATACCTCGCCTACGTGGAACGGCTCAACGCCGAGATCTACCGCACGCGCTGTCCGGTCTACTCCGAGAGCCTGTTCCGCTGGGACGAGCGACGCCACCTCTTCACGCGCCGGCTCTGGCTGCCGCTGACCCGCTTCGGCGCCGAGGATGTGGCGATCGTCCTGGCAGCCCAGACCTTCGAAGCGCCGAGCGGCGAACCGTGCGAGCCGTTGGTGCTCCCGCTCGACCACGCGCACATCGACGAGACCGGGCGCGCTCGACTGATCTACGGGACCGGTCCGCGGCAGGACGCCTGATGCTGGGGGCATGCTCCCGCCGCCGCGCCAGCCCGGCGACGCCGTTCCGCTACAGCCAGTGGCCGGAAACCCAGACCCAGCCCTGAGGCCGCGCGACCCAATGGCCCGGTTCCCAGCGCGCGGCGCGGTACGGCCGCTCGACATATTCGCCGGAAATCCAGACGTAGGTGCGGCCGTCCCAGTGCCAGTGGCCGGGATGCCACTCGACGATCTCGGCCGGTCGCGACGGCGGCGGGACGACCTCGACCCTGGGCGGCGGCGGCGCAACCGGCGCAACGACCTCGACGGAAGCTCGCGGCGGCGGCGGCCCATAGGCAACGCAGCCCGACAGCGCCGCCAGCGAAAGCGAGGCGGCGGCGAAAGCGAGCAAAGTACGGTTCGAACGACGTGACATCGGGCACCCTCTTGTATCGAGCACCCTCTCGTGGTGTGCCGTCAATACGGCCCGACGGACGGCAATCCGCGAGCCGCAATGACGCCCTTGCGCCCCGCCGGACCGTCACGAGGCTGAAACCTTGGCCTGCTATGCTTTCGATGATGGTCGAAACAGCCATAGAAGACCTATGGTCGAGTTAGCTCACTCCGTGCGGGGACGCCTCCGGATCCGGATATCCTCGATCCGGCAGGATCGGCGCAGTGCCGACGACGCGTGCGCCGCGGTCCTGTCCGTGCCCGGCGTCACCCGCGTTGCCGTCAACACCGTCACAGGCAGCCTGGTCATTAGTTACGACGCCCTGGAACGCTCGGCGGCGGCGGTGTGGGAGGACGTACGCTGCCGCCTCGGGTCCGGCGGCGACCGGACCGGCGCGGTTTTGTCCGATCCGGGCTCGGAACCTCTTCCGTCCCCCGGCGCCGAATGGGTCGACCACGCGACGCGGGCGGCGATCGACGCTCTGATCGGCAAGATGGTCGAGCATGCCGCGGCCGCCCTCGTGCGGGCGGTGATCTAGCCTGAAACCGATCAACCGAGCGGGGCCGGGGCCAGCAGGCGGCGTTCCGCAATCCTTTCGGTACGGCCGATGTCGCCGCTCTTCAGCGCCTCGTTGAGCAGATACGGCAGGACGCCGGCCGCGAGAGTTACGAGCAGGCCGGCCGGCCCGATCGGCACGATGCCGAGCAGGCGGCGCAGTCCGGGCACCAGCAGCGCCAGTACTTGCGCCCCGAACGAAACGGCGAGCGTCCCGCTCAGCACCGCGTTCGGCGGCAGCGGACGCCCCGCGTCGAATAGCCCGTGCGCCGGCGACCGGCAGGTGAGCGCGTGCAGGAGCTGGCTGATGACCAGACTGCCGAAGGTCATGGTGCGGGCCTCCGCCGACCCGGCGCCGTAGCGCAGCGCGCCGAAGGCGCAGGCGGCCAGCGCGCCGCCGCCGATAAGTCCCGCCTCGCGCGCCAGCGCGCCTAAATCCTCCCGGCGTACGATGCTGTCCGCGGCCGGCCGCGGGCCGCGCTCCATCGCATCCGGCTCCGGCGGCTCGCACGCAAGGCCGATCCCCGGCAGCACGTCCGAGATCAGGTTGATCCAGAGGAGCTGCATCGGCGACAGCGCCTCGCCGACGCCGGCGGACGTCGCGGCGAGCACGACGAGGATCTCGCTCAAATTCGTGCTGAGCAGATAGTGGATCGCCTTGCGGATATTGGTGTAGGTGGTGCGGCCGCGCTCGACCGCGACCACCAGCGCCGTCAGGTCGTCGGTATTGAGGACGACGTCGGCGACCTCGCGCGCGGCCTCCGTCCCGCCGCGGCCGAGCGCCACGCCGACGTCGGCGGCCTTGAGCGCCGGGCTGTCGTTGACGCCGTCGCCGGTCATCGCGACGACCATCCCGGCGTGCTGGAACGCCCGCACGATCTGAAGCTTCTGCGCCGGGCTGACGCGCGCGAAGGCGTGCGCCCGCCGCGCCGCTTCGGCAAGGTGGCCCGGCACCATTGCGTCGAGTTCGGCAGCGTCGACGATCTCGATCTCGCCGTCTTCGGCGAGGCCGAGTTGGCGGACGACCGTCCGCGCCGTCGCGCTCTGGTCGCCGGTCACCAGCACGGTGCGGATGCCGGCGTCGTGAAAGCTCGACATCAGTTCCCGCATGCCCGGCCGTACGGGATCTGCCAGACCGGCGAGCCCGACCCAGGTCAGGTCTTCCGGCCCGGCGCCGCCGTTGCCGTTCGCCGTCACCGCCGCCACGGCGTCCGGGCCGTCGGCTTCCGCATAAGCGAAGCCGAGCACGCGCAGCGCCTGGCCCGCCATGCCGGCGTTCGCGCGTTCGATCGCCTGGCGCCCGGCGCGGGTGAGCGGGCGGCGCTCGCCGCGCGGTCCCAGTTCCCGCCGGCAACGGTCGAGAACGTCCGCCGGGCTCCCCTTGACCGCGATCAGCACGCCCGCTTCAGCCGCCGCTTCGGCAACGCGGTCATCGCGCAGCGGGTGGACGGTCACCATGAAGCGATAGGCCTCGCTGCGGTGCCGGACGGCCAGCCGCGGGCGCGCCTCCCGCAGCGAGCTTGCGTCGATCCCGGCGTCCAGCGCCAAGCGCACGATCGCGTTTTCCGTCGCCGTGCCGTTCAGTTCCGAACCGCCGCGCCCGTCGATCCCGATCGACGTGTCGCTGCAGAGCACGCCGATTTCCAGCAGGCGGGCGGCGCGCGGATCGGCCGACGCGCTCCCGATGCGCCGCCCGGCGTCGTCGAAGAGGCCGCCGTCGCGAATGTTGAAAGTGCGGTCGGCGCACGCGACCGCCGCGACGGCCATGTCGTTGAGCGTCAGCGTGCCGGTCTTGTCGAAGCAGATGACCTGCACGGCCGCCAGCGTCTCGATCGCGTCCAGGCGCCGGATCAGCACGTCGCGGCGGCGCATCTCCTCGATGCCGAGCGCGAGCGTCGTCGTCGCGACCATCGGCAACCCTTCCGGCACCGCCGCCACGGCGAGCGAGATCGACGAGCGCAGCATCTGGATCACGCCGAAGCCGCGCAGCAGCCCGATGCCGAAGACCGCCCCGCACACCGACAGCGAGAGCCAGACGAGCTGACGTCCGAGATCCCTGAGCTGCCGCTGCGACGGCGTCTCCGGCGTTTCGGCGCTGCTGACCAGGCGCTGGATATGGCCGACTTCGGTACGCGGCCCGGTGCCGACCGCCAC
>DASWRT010000176.1:0-17825 GCA_036403035.1 Allostellaceae bacterium
CGTCGAGAGCGACTATCGGCTCGAATGGATGGCCGATCCGTGGCCGGACGTCGAGCGCGCCGGGCGCTGGCTGCTCGACCTCGCCGCGGCATACCGGCCCGATATCGTCCACCTCAACGGTTACGCGCACGGCGCTCTCGACTGGCCGGCGCCCGTGCTGGTCGCCGGCCATTCCTGCGTCCTCTCCTGGTGGGATGCGGTGAAGGGCGAGCCAGCGCCGGCAACGGACTGGGCGGGCTACCGCACCGCCGTCGCGCACGGCCTCCGCGCCGCCGACGCGGTCGTCGCCCCGACCCGCGCCATGCTCGACGCGCTGCACCGGCACTACGGGCTGCCGATCGAACGCGGCCGGGTGATTCCAAACGGGACTGCGCTGGCAGCCTCCCACCGACGATCGACAACCCAACACGATTCGCAAAACCTTGCCGCGGGTCCCCTCTCCCGTTCACGGGAGAGGGACAGGGTGAGGGGAGTTCTCTCTTCTCCTCAGATTTCTCCGGCGCCGGTGACGATCGGCGCGCGGCCCTCACCCCGACCCTCTCCCGCAGGCGGGAGAGGGAGAACGATTGTCGCGCAAATTGGAGAGGGAGATTGGGGTTCCAAACAACCCGTCATCCTCTCCGCCGGGCGGCTGTGGGACGAGGCGAAGAACGTTGCGGCGCTCGACCGCGTCGCCGCGGATCTGCCGTGGCCGGTGCTGATCGCGGGGGAGGCGGCGCACCCGGACGGGCACGTCTTCGCGGCATCGCATGCGACGCTGCTCGGCCGGCTCGACGCGGCGCGCATGGCGGAGCGGTACGCAAGCGCCTCGATCTATGCGCTGCCGGCCCGCTACGAGCCGTTCGGGCTTTCCGCCCTGGAGGCCGCCGCCGCGGGCTGCGCGCTCGTGCTCGGCGACATTCGGTCGCTGCGCGAGATCTGGGGCGACGCCGCCCTGTTCGTGCCTCCGGGGGACGACGCGGCGCTCGCCGCGGCGCTCCGCCGCCTGATCGGCGATCCCGTGCTGCGCGCCCGCTGCGCCGCCCGCGCGCAGCGCCGGGCCGGACGCTTCACCGCCACCCGCATGGCCAAGGCTTACGCGGCGCTGTACCGCGGCCTGCGCCGCTCCGCCGAGTCGTCCTTGCCTCTTCTTGCCGCCAACGACGCCTGACCGACATGCATGTCGTCATCTTCTGCCATTCCCTCGTCTCCGACTGGAACCATGGCAACGCTCATTTCCTCCGCGGCGTCGTCCGCGAGATGCAGCGGCGCGGGCACATCGTCCGCGTCTTCGAGCCGCGGGACGGCTGGAGCCTCGCCAATCTCCGCCGCGAAGCCGGCGAGGGCGCGGTCGACGCCTTCCGCGCCGCCTATCCGGACCTGACGAGCGACTTCTACGACCCGGCGACGATCGATCTCGATCGCGCGCTCGACGGCGCCGATCTCGTGATCGCGCACGAATGGAGCGATCACGGCCTGATCGCGCGCCTGTCGCAGCACCGCAAGGGCGGGGCGCCCTACCGGCTGCTGTTCCACGACACGCACCACCGCGCGGTGACGCAGCCCGAACAGATGGCCGCCTACGACCTCACCGGCTTCGACGGCGTGCTCGCCTTCGGCGAGGTGCTGCGCTGGCTCTACGTCACGCGCGGCTGGGCGCAGCGCGCCTGGACGTGGCACGAGGCCGCCGACACCACCGTCTTCGCGCCGATCGAGGCGGAGAAGGAAGGCGATCTCGTCTGGATCGGGAACTGGGGCGACGACGAGCGGACGCGCGAGCTGCACGAGTTCCTGCTGCAACCGGCGAAGGAACTGGGGCTGCGGGCAGCGGTCCATGGCGTGCGCTACCCGCCGGAGGCGCTGGCCGCGCTCGCCGACGCCGGCATCCGCTATGGCGGGCACGTTGCGAACTACCGCGCGCCGCATCTCTTCGCCCGGCATCGCGTCACCGTGCACGTGCCGCGCCGGCCCTACGCGGCGGCGCTGCCGGGCATCCCGACGATCCGGGTGTTCGAGGCGCTGGCCTGCGGCATCCCGCTGATCAGCGCGCCGTGGGACGACGCCGAGGACCTGTTCGAGCCGGGCGAGGATTTCCTCGTCGCACGCGATGGAAACCAGATGAAACGGCACCTCGCGAACGTTCTGGGTGATCCGGCGTTTGCGGCGTCAATTGCGGAGCGCGGGCGCCGCGTGATCCTGGCGCGGCATAGCTGCGCCCGGCGAGTCGACGAGCTGCTGGCGATCTGCCGCGACCTCGGCGTCGCCGGACTGGAGACGGAGAACGCGGAATGCCGAGCGGATTGAACGTCGCCTTCTTCGGGTCGAGCCTGGTTTCGGCCTATTGGAACGGCGCCGCCACCTACTACCGCGGCATCGTGCGGGCGCTGGCAGGCCGCGGCCACCGCGTCACCTTCTACGAGCCGGACGCCTACGACCGGCAGAAGCACCGCGACATCCCCGATCCGGACTGGGCGCGCGTCGTCGTCTACCCCGCCGAGCGGGACGCCGTCGACCGGATGCTGGAGAACGCGCGCGGCGCCGACGTGATCGTCAAGGCGAGCGGCGTCGGCGTGTTCGACGCCCATCTCGAAGAGGCGGTGCTGGCGCTCGGCGGGCCGGGGCGGACGGTGATCTTCTGGGATGTCGACGCCCCGGCGACGCTGGCCCGCGTCGACGAGAACCGGAGCGATCCCTTCCGCGCGCTGATCCCCCGCTACGACCTGATCCTGACTTACGGCGGCGGCGACCCGGTGGTGCGCGCGTATGGGGCGCTCGGGGCGCGGCAGTGCGTACCGGTCTACAACGGGCTGGATCCGTCGACGCATTTCCCGGTCGCGCCCGATCCGCGCTTCGCCGCCGACCTCGGGCTGCTCGCGAATCGACTCCCCGACCGCGAGGCGCGCGTCGAGGAGTTCTTCCTGAAGCCGGCGGCGCTGCTGCCGCAGAAACGCTTCCTGCTCGGCGGCAACGGCTGGGGCGACAAGGCGATTCCGGGCAACGTACGCTACCTGGGCCACGTCTATACGGCGGACCACAACGCCTTCAACTGCACCGCTTCCGCCGTGCTCAACATCAGCCGCGACAGCATGGCGAGGATGGGCTTCAGCCCGGCCACCCGCGTCTTTGAGGCGGCGGGCGCCGGCGCCTGCCTCATCACCGACGCGTGGGAGGGCATCGATTTCTTTTTCGAGCCCGGCCGCGAGCTGCTGGTCGCGCGGGACTGCGGCGAGGTCGCCGAGATTCTCGCCGGGCTCACGCCGGAACGCATCCGCGCCGTCGGCGACGCGGCGCTGCGGCGTGTGCTGGCGGACCACACCTACGACGCGCGGGTCGCGCTCGTGGAGGACATCCTGGCCGGCAAGGATCCGGGCAGACGCGACCGGCTGGCCGGCGTTTCGGAAACGATGCTGACCGCGGTGGAGACGGCATGAAGAACGGCGGCGGAAGCAACGGCAACAAACCGCGATCCCTGTCGGTCGTCATCTTCGGCCTGTCGATCACCTCGTCCTGGGGCAACGGCCACGCGACCACCTACCGCGGCCTCGTCCGCGAGCTGGTGCGGCGCGGCCATGGGGTGACCTTCCTGGAACGCGACGTGCCGTGGTACGCGAGCACCCGCGACCTGCCGGACCCGCCTTACGGCGCGACGCATCTCTACGCGTCGCTGGCCGAGGCGAAGGATCGCTTCGCCGCGCTGGTGCGCGACGCCGACCTCGTGGTCGTCGGCTCGTACGTGCCGGAGGGCGTCGCGGTCGGGCAGTGGGTGACGGCGACGGCACGCGGCCTCACCGCCTTCTACGACATCGATACGCCGGTGACGCTCGCCAAGCTGGCGCGCGGCGACGAGGAGTACCTGTCCGCCGAGCTGATCCCGCGTTACGGCCTGTATCTCTCCTTCACCGGCGGGCCGGTGCTGCGGCACCTGGAACGGCGGCTCGGCTCGCCGATGGCGCGGCCGCTCTACTGTTCGGTCGACCCGGAACTGTATTTCCCCGACCCGGCGGCGGCGATCCGCTGGGACATGGGCTACATGGGTACCTACAGCGACGACCGGCAGCCGGTGCTCGACCGGCTCCTGGTGTCGCCGGCCCGCGCGCTGCCGGCGGCGCGCTTCGTCGTCGCCGGGCCGCAATACCCGGATACGATCGCCTGGCCGGAGAACGTCGAGCGGATCGACCATCTCGCCCCGCACGAGCACCGCGCCTTCTACAATGCGCAGCTTTTCACGCTGAACGTGACGCGGGCCGACATGGTGCGCGCCGGCTGGTCGCCCAGCGTGCGGCTGTTCGAGGCGGCGGCGTGCAGCGTGCCGATCGTCAGCGATCCCTGGGCCGGGCTCGACCATTTCTTCAGGCCCGGCGAGGAGATCCTGATCGCGCGCAGCGCCGAGGAGAGCCTCGCCTTCCTCAGCGGCACCGGTGACGAGGAACGCGGCCGCATCGGTGCCCGCGCCCGCCGTCGCGTGCTCAAGTCGCACACCGCGGCGACGCGCGCCGCGGAACTGGAGGAGTATGCGCTCGCCGGCCTGGACCGTCAGGTTCGGGCGCGGGGGACGCCGCCGGCCCGCGTCGTCGGCTCCCATGCCTCGCCGGCGCGCGGCGGCGCAGCGCCGGACGCTCCACAGACGACGGCGTTGTAGAAGGGGCGTTGTAAAGGACGCCCGCCGGACGAGACGGCGGGCGTCCTCGAGTCCGCGGTTAACCCCAGTGGCCCGGGATCAGGACCCAGCGGTGGTGACGCTCTTCCCAATGCTCCGGAACCCAGACGGCGCGCGGATGCGGCGCGCGGACATAGTGGCCGGGGACCCAGACATATTCGCCATGGGCCCAGCGCCAGAAGCCGGGCCGCCAAGCCATCGGGCGGCCCGGCGGGCCGGGCGGCGGCGGCGGGACGACCTCTTCGTGCAGCGGTGGCGGCGGCTGCATCGGATAGCCTTGCGCGTCGGCGGCGCCGCTTCCTGCCGCCAGCGCGGCGAGCAGCAGCCCGACGCGCAGCGTTCCGACGACGATACTACGCACCATTGCTTGTTCCTCGACAATGTTCTGCCCGTCAGGAATGGGCGATGATGGTATGCACGCATTGGAGCGGTCGTCCCCACGGCAGGTTGATCGTCCGCCGAGACGGCGCGTCCCGGCGATCCGGCGCCATGTCCGAAAAATCTCACAGGCCGGCGCCGGACGTCGCGGGGATGAGGACCGTTCTCCCGGCGATAAACGACTAGGCCCGGTTTCATCCCCGGGCATCAGCGGCAACCATCGACGAAGAGAAAGCCACCATGTTTTCGATCACGACGGCTCCGGTCGCGCGCACGCTTGCGGCGGCATTCATGAGCGCGGGTCTTCTTGCCGGGCCGACCGCCGCCCATATGGCCGCGGCTGCCGAACTGGCGCAGAACGCGGCACCGGCCCCCGCCCCGGCGACGGCCGCTCCGGCGCCGCAGGCGGCCGCTCCGTCCGCGCATAGCCACGCCAGGGGAAACCGCGCCGATGTCGTGGAGGCCCGGATCACGGCGCTTCACGACGAGCTGAAGATCACGCCCGCGCAGAGCGCGCAGTGGAACGATGTCGCCCAGGTGATGCGCGAGAATGCCCATTCGATGGAGACGCTGGTCCGGCAGCGGTCGCGGAATGCGCAGGCCATGACGGCGATCGACGATCTCCGCTCCTACGAGGAAATCGCCGAAGCGCACGCCGACGGCGTGAAACGGCTCCTCCCGGCTTTCCAGGCGCTCTACGACACGATGTCGCCGGAGCAGAAGAAGACCGCCGACGCGGCGTTCCGGCATCACGGCGGCAGGAATACCGCACGCAAGGCCGCGGCGAAGAACCACGCGGGATGACGGTCCGCAGCGATAGGGCCTTCTTCTTGCGCGTGAAAGGATGGATCGTATGGAAACCCTGACGACGGCGGTGCGCATCCACCGTCTTTCGACCGCCCTTGCTCTCGCCGCCGTCGTGGCCGTCGGCGCCGGGCTGGCGGCAGCGAGGCCGGCTTTCGCCGACGAGCACGATTTGCGCCGCGAGCGCGTCGAACACGGGCAACGCGAGCACCGCGAGCATGCCGAACGTGAGCGGGAAGATCGCGGGCGGTGGGAACACCAGCGCTACGTGCCGCCGCGGCCCATCTATGCCCCGCCTCCGGTCGTCTATGCGCCGCCATTCCCGCCGCCGGGGATCAATTTCTCGTTCAATATCCGCTGAAGCGGGCCGGCGGCACGCTGCGCATCACCTCCCCGTCTTTCGGGGGCCGGGAGATGGGGGCTTGCGATGGGTGCCGCCGGAGAGCTTCCCGCGGGAGCGATGCTCCGCGCGCCGGCTGGCCGGAGCCTGCCGCGAAGGGCTTTCAAGCGAAGATATCGATGGCCGCGAGCCGGCCGACGCGGCTCCCCAGTGCAGCCGCGAACGAACTGGTGAAGTTCGTTCCGCTCGCAATCTCGGTGCCGACCGCGGGCGGATGCCGAACGATTTGGTATCGCCAGGACCCGGAACTCGAGTCGTACCACGTCGTCGTCGAGAGCCTCGGCTGACCGGCGCCGCCGTACGCCGCGACTGCAACGCTCGTCTTGCCCGTCGACTCTCCGGCCGCCTCGGCGGATTGCACCGGTTGCGCCGATCTGTCCGCCTGGGTCGGCTGGGGCGATCCCTTCCGAGTCGGCGATGCCTCGACCGTGCGCACCGCGGCGGCACGTACGACGAACCCTTCCGGCGGGAACCGGCTCTCGAACGCGGCGGCGGTGGATGCGGAGACTGCGGTCATGGCGAACAGTCTGTCTTTAATTGGCCCTCGAAGTCGGCGCCATCACAACGGCAATGCGCCGCAAGCAGTTGAGTCGATGGTGATAAAATAGCGCCCAAGTAGAAAATGTCAAGGTAGCCCTGCATGACTGCTGACAGACGTAAGCCGGTATTAACGAACGATCCATAAGGAGGGAGCAGGGTTGCCGCCGGGCTTCCGAGGGCGGCTGGAGCCGCCCGAGGCGGCGCGCGCGCCGCGTGCCCGGAACGGAAGCGGAGGGAGGAACAAGCTTGACGACGATCGGTCCCGCGTCGCCGCAAGGTCGGCCGGCGGAATGCTCGCCGGCCACGCCGATCGGCTTGGCGGCGCTCGCCAGGATGGCGTTCGACGGCATCGACATGAACCCGCTGCTGGAGCGGCTGATCGCGCGGGTGACGAGCGACTCCCAGGACGTCGCCAGTCTTCTCGACCTGTCGACGATCGAGCTGCTTTTCGGCCGGCGCGAGAACGGGCTCCGCCTGCAGATGCAGGCGCTTGCCGCCGAACGGCTCTACCGCCGCCCCCCGACCGACGCTCCCGTTGCCGCCGCCGCGGGCGGCCCGGACGGGTTGCGGCTGCTCGCCTTCATGGCGCCGGGCGATTTCATGGCGAACACGCCCCTCGACTTCCTGCTGGAAGGATCGGACGTACGGCTCGACATGCTCTACGTCGTGCCGGGCCGTCCTCTCCCCGCGGCGATACCCGAGCACGACGTCGCGATCGTCGCCGTCGGCGAGTCGGACGAGAACCGCGAGGTTCTGGGCGAGATCGCGAGGCTCGTCGCCTTCTGGCCACGGCCGGTGCTCAACCGTCCCGACCGCATCGCCCGCCTGTCGCGGGACAGCGCGTGGGCGTTGCTTCGGAACGCGCCCGGCATCGCCATGCCGGCCACCGCCCGTATCGGCCGGTCGGCGCTCGAACGGATCGGCGGCGGCGAGTTGCCGGTCGAAGCGATTTTCGACGGCGGTTGCGCGTTCCCTATCATCGCGCGGCCGATCGGCTCCCATGCCGGCCACGGTCTCGTGAAGCTCGACGATCCCGCCGCGGTCGAGGCCTATCTCCGCGAGCGGCCGGAGGCCGAGTTCTACGTATCGCCCTTCATCGACTACAGCGGCCCGGATGCGCTCTTCCGGAAGTACCGCATCGCGCTGATCGGCGGCCGCCCCTTTGCCTCGCACATGGCGATCTCGCAGCACTGGATGATCCACTACCTCAATGCCGGCATGCGGGAGAGCGCCGAGAAGCGCGCCGAGGAGGCTTGCTTCATGGCCGAGTTCGACACCGGCTTCGCCCGGCGGCATGCTGCCGCGTTGCGCGCCGTCGCGGAGCGGACCGGGCTCGAATACGTCGCGATCGATTGCGGCGAGACGCGGGACGGAGACCTGCTGATCTTCGAGATCGACGTCGCCATGATCGTGCACTCGATGGACCCTCCCGATCTCTTCCCCTACAAGCCGCCGCAGATGCGTAAGCTCTTCCGCGCCTTCGACGGAATGCTCCGCGAGGCCGCCGGCCGTACTTGAGATTCCCGCCGTTTCGGACGGGGATGTGGGGTGCAAAAGGCGATCGCCGGGACGGCCGATGCGCCGGCTCCGTGCTTTGGTCGCGCGCGTCTTGCCGGTAGGCGGGACGGACGTTAGGGATGCCCGTTCGTTTCTGCTGGCATGAAGCATGTGCGACCGGACGGTATGGTCTGGCGGCGCAGGAGAAAAAGCATGGACGCCTCTCTTTCCGTTTCCCCGGCCGTCACCGATGCAGCCGACCGGCGGCGGCGCATCCTCGCGATCGTCGGCGGGTCCTCCGGCAATCTCGTCGAGTGGTACGATTTCTACGTCTATTCGTTCTTCACGCTGTATTTCGCGCCCTCCTTCTTCCCCGGCCAGGACCGCACCGTCCAGCTGCTCAATGCGGCGGGCGTCTTCGCCGCCGGGTTCCTGATGCGGCCGATCGGCGGATGGCTGTTCGGGCGCATCGCCGACAAGCAGGGCCGGCGTGCGTCGATGATGATATCGGTGCTGATGATGTGCGGCGGCTCGCTTGTCATCGCGCTGCTGCCGACGTACGCGCAGATCGGCGCGGCGGCGCCCCTGCTCCTGCTGCTTGCGCGGATGGTGCAGGGCCTGTCGGTCGGCGGCGAGTACGGCACGAGCGCCACCTACATGAGCGAGGTCGCGGTCGCCGGTCATCGCGGATTCTATGCGTCGTTCCAGTACGTCACGCTTATCGGCGGGCAATTGCTCGCCGTGCTGGTGGTCGTCGTCATCCAGCAGGTGCTGTCGAACGACGAGCTACGGGCGTGGGGATGGCGGATCCCATTCGTGATCGGCGCGCTCGCCGCGGTCGTTGCCCTGTTCCTCCGTCGCTCGCTGACCGAGACCACGTCCGCCGAGACCCGGCAGCGCAAGGAAGCCGGATCGGTGCTGGCGCTGGTACGCGACCATCCGCGTGCGCTCGCGGTGGTGCTCGGCCTGACCGCCGGCGGGTCGCTGATCTTCTACACCTATACGACCTACATGCAGAAATACCTCGTCAACACGGCCGGGATGGACGCGAGGACGGCAAGCTCGGTGATGACCGCCGTGCTCTTCGCGTACATGGCGCTGCAGCCGGTCTTCGGCGCTCTCGCGGACAAGATCGGCCGGCGCACCTCCCTGATCGCCTTCGGCATCCTGGCGGTGCTGACGACGGTGCCGCTGCTCGGTGCGATCGGCCGTGTGTCGGAACCGTTCGCGGCGTTCGGCATGGTGATCGCGGCGCTCGCGATCGTCAGCCTGTACACCTCGATCAGCGGTCTGGTGAAGGCGGAGCTGTTCCCGACCGAGGTGCGAGCGCTCGGCGTCGGTCTCTCCTATGCGATCGCTAACGCGCTGTTCGGCGGCACCGCCGAGTACGTGGCGCTGTGGTTCAAGTCGGTGGAGCACGAGACGTATTTCGCTTGGTACGTGACCGCGCTCTGCGCCGTATCGCTGATTGCTGCGCTGGCGATGCCGGAGACTCGCCGGTATGGCTATCTGCGGGACGAGGGTGGCGGGAGGAATCCGGGCTGAGCAAGCCTGCGGACACACGGGCCGGCCGGAGGGAAAGGGCGAGCGTTCCGTCCCGCCGTCCGGCGCTGCCGCTGTGGCCGGACCATTGCCGCGCGTCCTTCATCGGCGCCGGTAACACTTTCTGCGCCGGTAACACTTTCTGCGGCGCGGCGTCGGGCGTGGCGGAAGAGGGGGCGCCGCCGCCTGTCCGCTTCCGCATCGAACGGATACACTAAGAAATTTTGCACGCAAGCAGGGCATTCGCCCGGGCAGAAAATAACCAATGTAATTTTTCATCGGGAAACATTCTGAAATCATAGCTAAATTTCATTAATTTGGGGTGAGGCACAACTTTGGTGCAAAGCGCGCAATGATTGATGGGCATAAAATGTGCGTGCAACGAACCGTCTTACAAACACTTTTATATTGATTTTCCCACGCGTCCTGATGCATTTTCAAAGCGCACCATGTTGAGTTGATTCATGCGATGCGTGAGTAGGTGTTTCGGTGTGTTGGCGATAGGCAGGAACACGGCGAGGTCGGGTTCGGGCGGCCTAGGACTCCGAATGGCATCGGAACATCTGTCCGTATTGAGCGACTAATGCGTTGATTTTGCCTGGGTATATCAGGCGGTGTCGCGAATTCAAAAAAGCGGAGAAGAAGGTCCGTGTCGGCGGATGAGGGGTTTTTCCCGAATCAACCTCCTGGTGTTTCAATTTAAGTGACCGCAAGAGTGTCTTCACAAGATTGCATCTCGATTTTGTGAAATACCATTAATAATTGCATTACGGATGCCGCGGCGTCCGGTGTGCCGGCGCCCATTGCCTCGGTGCGATGTCGATTCTCAAAAAGGAGAGCAAGCCGTGGAAGCACAGATTGTCGTAAGCAATGAGCCGGGGGAGAAGATCGTCGTCGAAGACGCGGCCGCGTTCAAGAAGATGCCGAAGGAGTATCAGGACGCCATCACGCACCTGATGCTCGTCCATACCGAAGGCGAGCTGACCGGCGCCGACGACTACACTCAGATCTTCTACCCGATGGCGCCCGACGCCTACGAGCGGTTCGTCTGCTGCGAGCGCGCCGCGGAGGAGATGGACCACTACATGCTCGGCGCCGGCGTGCTCGACGAGATCGGCGTCGATACCAGATACATGCTCGAGCAGCGGATCAACGAGCGTAAGTATTACGCGAACGAAATGGTGCGCGACGTCCAGGCCTGGATGGAGCGCGGCATGTTCTCGTTCCTCGGCGAGACCGTCGTCCTCGACCATCTCTTCGAGTTCGCGGAGGGCAGCTACAAGCCGTTCGCGCGGATCTTCGAAAAGATCATCAAGGACGAGCACGTCCACATCGCGCACGGCTTCCGGATCGTGAAGAACGCCTGCAAGAGCGAGGGAGGGCGTGCGGAGGCGCAGAAGGCGCTCGACCGCTTCTGGCCGATGGCGCTCGACCTGTTCGGCCGTTCCGACTCCTGCCGGTCGAAGCTCTACCTGAAGTGGGGCATGCGCCGGACCGGCAACGAGGAGCTGCGGCGGGCCTACATCAAGCGGATGCGGCCCCGGCTGGAGCATCTCGGCCTCGTCGTTCCCGACGACGACCTCAACCGCAAGTTCGTCTGATTGTCGGTTCGCCACCGGTCGCAGCACCAATTCACGAGGAGCACCGTATGGATGCGAAGGAAAAAAGCCGGCTAGAGGCCGTCAATCGCAGGAACGCGATCAGCGAACTCCTGAACGGTGACGAGGAACTCGCCATCCGGCTGAAGAGCGTCCGCAATTTCGCGGCGACGGTGCGTGTGTCGGAGTACCATCTCACCAACGCCTGCAACATCCGATGCCAGGGCTGTTGGTTCTTCGAGTACGGTCACGACCAGAAGACCAAGGAAGTGAAGTCCATCGCCGACCTCGAAGCCTTCATCGAAGGCGAGAAGGCGCGGCGGGTGACGACGGCGCTGCTGATCGGCGGCGAGCCCACGCTTGTGCAGGATCGGGTCCGGGCGTTCGTGCGCGGGCTGAAGTACGTCACGATCTCCTCGAACGGTCTGAAGAAGCTTCCTTATACCGAGGAGTTCGCGAACGTCGCCGTGCTGCTGACGCTGTTCGGCGGCGGCAAGCTGGACGACGAGCTGCGCGCGACCAAGCCCGGTGGAAAGCGCTTCGCGGGCCTGTTCGACAAGGCGCTGGAGAACTATCGCGACGACGACCGCGCCTGCTTCATCTACGCGCTCACCGAGCGCGGGCTCGATTACATCGAGGACACGGTCCGTCGCATCGCGGAGAACGGCAACAAGGTCACGTTCAACTTCTACAGCGAATACAACACGGACAGCCCGATCAAGCTGCAATACGAAACGCGGCTGCTCGAGGAGGCTTTGCGGGTCAAGGCGCTGTATCCCGAGACCGTCATCAGCCATCCGACGCACATCCGCGGCATCATCACCGGCCAAACCCACTGGGGCACGTTCGGGTACCATTCCTGCCCGAGCGTCAGCGTGCACCATCCGGCCCACAAGGACCGTCTTGCGAACGGCAACCCGACCCTGCCTTTCTTCAATACCTACAACGCCGACTTCAAGACGGTGGAGTTCTGCTGCACCTCGGGCCATTGCGAGGGCTGTCGCGACAGCCAGGCCGTCTATAGCTGGCTCATGGTCAACATGGATCGCCACCTCACCTCGAAGGAGTCGCTTCGGGAGTGGGTGGACATCGCCGAGTGCTACTGGGCGCAATTCAAATGGTCGCCTTACCATCATGCCCGGCGTGCGCCCGCCGTCGCCGTCGCCGCCGCGAAGCAAGTCCGTTTCGCCGACGGTTTGCGCGCTGCGAGGGAGCACACCGACAGCATGATCCCGGCCGCCTGACCCATCCGGACGGCATACGGGGATCGAGCGCGATGGTCCGGGCGGGATGCCTCCATCGGCCGAAGCGGCTGCCGGATGCATCCTGCCCGCGCCCGTCCGGTCGTGCGCATTCGCTCGGCGCGCATCGGATCGTTTCGCACGGATGTGGAAATTCACTCCCCGGCCGACCATTCTCGCCGTTTGGGGTAGGCCTCAAGCTCCTTCGCTCGACAGGGAATGCTGAATGACAGACAGCAGCGCCGCGCCGGAAAAGAACGGCAACAGCACGGACCATCTGCTTTACCCGAAATCGGCCGAAGCCGAGCGGCGCAACGGCGCCGTCCGCCGGCCCGCGTTCCTGAACGCCGACGGCACGGCTGCCGAACCTGCCGCGGAGCCGTCGCCCGGCCGGGGAGAGCAGACGAGGGGGCGGACGGCGACGCTGCCGTTTCCGCTCGACGACGCCGACGTTGCGGCATGGGAGGAGCGGCTCAACAAGCTGCCCGTGATCATCCGCCTCGGCGCCCGCTTCGACCTTTCCGACCGCTACGCGGCGCAGGTCCATATCGACGAAATCCGTCCCGACCATCTCGGAGGGCTGGGCGTCGCCGCGCTGAACGGCGCGACGATCGCCGGCATCATCGACTGCGCGATCGGCGCGGCCGGCGTCGTGCATTTTTCGGGCGAGCGGGCGGGAACGCTGAACCTTGCCCTCAACTTCATGAAGCCGGTCCTCGGCAAGCGCGTGACCGCCCGGTGCATCGTCACGCGCAAGACCAAGACGCTGCTTTTCACCGAAGCCTGCGTCCTGGATCGGCGCGGCAGTGTCTGCGTCACCGCGACCGGGATCGTATCGAAGGTCTCCTGAATGGATACGATCGAGACGGCGGCGGCGCCGACGCGAATCCGGATCGGCGAGCGGTTCTCGCTGGAGACGGTGCTAAGCCGCGACGACATCCGCGACGCCGCGCGGCTGCTCGGCGACGACAATCCCGTCCATCTCGACGAGCAGGCGGCGATCGAGGCCGGCTTCAGCGGGATCATCGCCGCCGGGCCGCACACGTCGGCCCTGCACTCGGCTCTCCTCGCGAAGCACTATTCCAAGCTCGCACCGATGCTCGGGCTCGAATATTCCGTACGGTTTCACCGGGTCGTCACGGCCGACGCGCCGCTCTATTTCGAGTGGGAGGTCGTCGCTGTCGAGTACAAGCCGAGCCTGAAGGGCGAGCTTGTGTCGCTCGTCGGCAAGGTCGTCCAGGGCGGCAGGGACGTGATGACCGGCACGTCGAAGGTGGTGGTCCGCTTTCCCGAATACGCCGCCGCGGCCACACCAGCAGGCTGACGCGGCGCGCGGTGGCCGTTGCGCACTCCCGGCATCGGCCGTCTATTGCCGCGACGGCAACGGAAAGGGCCGGCGATCACCGCGCGCCGGTCCGCAGCGCATCCGTCCGTTCCTCGCCGGTGGTTGTTGCAAGGCGGCACAGCTGAATGGCGGAGAGAACGAGCGGGGTGGCGAGCAGCAGCCAGCCCGACGCATAGCCCCAGAAATCGACGACGAGCCCGAAGACCGGCGGCATCACCGAGATGGCGATCATGTTCAGCGTCATCGCGAAGCTGACCGTCGACGCCATCGCGGCCTTCGGCGCCATCTCCGCGACCTGAACGAGCCACAACGGATACCATCCGATCCCGAGGAAACCGACGACGGCGAAAACCGCCAGGAGCAGCCAGATGGGTGTCTGCGCCGGCAGCAGCGTGAGCATGCCGACGGCGAGCGCGCAGGCGGCCATCGTCCAGCCGAGGGAGCGCGGCCGCTTGCCGGGCCACAGGTGATCGCTGATCCAGGCCAGCGAGATGCGGCCGACGATCCCGAAACCTTGCGCGACGGCGAAGATGAAAGACGCCGTCACGATCGAAATCTTGATGTCGTTCGACAGGAACGTCAGGACGTGCGTCGCGAACGTGTATTGGAACGTGACCATGGCCACGCCGGCGAGGAGGATCGGCCAGAGCGCGGCGTCGTTCGCGAGCATCTTGAGAAGGGCGCCGATGCTCGGAACGGCGCCCGACTTGCCCGACGTCACCTGCCCGACATCGTCCCTGTGGAAGATGCCGAACAGCAGGCCGCCGACGATCCCGACCGCGGCTTGAACGCAGACCGCCGCCCGCCAGCCGAAATGCAGCGCCAGCAGCGGCAGCGTCATCGCGGCGAGCGCGGTGCCGAGCGGGAGGCCGGCTTGCCGAACGCCGGTCGCCATGCCCCGCAGGTTCGGCGGAAACCAGCGCATGATTGCGCGTGTTCCGCCCGGCTGGACGGAGGCGTAGCACGCGCCGAGGCCGATCAGGAACACAAGCAGCGTCGCGTAGCTGGACGCGAGCCCGGCCGCGCCGAGTGCGACCAGGCTCATCAGGATCATCGTCAGCGCGACGACGCTGCGTTCGCCGTAGCGGTCGATCGCCCAACCCAGCAGGAGCATCGAGAGGATCTGTCCGCCGTTCATGGCGGTAATGGCGAGCGCGGTCGACGCTTGCGAAAGACCGAACGCGGACTGCCAGAACGGTACGAGCGTGTATATGCCCTGCGACACGACCGAAGCCGTTGTCTGCGCCGCGACGGCGACGCCAAGGACGATCCACCGGTAGGATTCGCTGCGCGACAGACTTGCCGGACCGTTCTCGACCTGCGTCGGCGCTGCGTGCGGGGAAGACGACATCGTTATGAGATCCTTGAGATGGCGCTTTGGTCGAAATCGCGGCGGTACGATCGTCAGCGGGCCCCGCCGACGTCGTCGTCAGGCTCTCTGGCCAGCAGGTTCGACAGCTTCGCCTGCTGGGGCAGGTTGGTCATGCTCATGAGGATGAGGTCGTCCGCACCGAGATTCTCGAAATGGTGCGCGCTCCAGGCGGGCACCAGGATGAGATCGCCTCGGTTCAGCGGCGTGGCGTCCTGCTGCTCCCCAAACGTCGCCGTTCCCGTGCCGTTCTGCACGAAGAACAGATGCCACCAGGCATGGGCATGCGGGCGCGTCCGCTCGCGCGGCTTCACCACCTGGATCGAGATCGCCATCCCGGCGATGATCTCGCAACCGCCGGCCGTGCCTGCGGCGGTCGATAGGGTAAGCGAGCCGCGCTCGTTGTGATGCGACCCGGCGATCCGCTCGGCCAACTCCGTCCAGCGCCACACGGCCGGCTTGGGCTGCTCCCGCGAATAGTGTTCCCGGTAGTCCAGATAGGGAAATACGGACCCGTTCAAGTCGGTCATGGCTTCCTCGGCAGTCCCATGAATGAAGGCATTCGCCGGTTCTCGATTCTGCTTCCCGTCGTCGGCTCCGGCATCCCGACGGTCTTACGTCGCGGGTTCCTGAATCGGGACCTCATGCAGGCAGAGGATGTGGGGGTCGCGCTCCCAACGCGGGAAACGGCGCGCAACCTCGGGATCGTGGCCCGGTATGATATGGTCGTCGCCGTCGGCAAGGGTCTCGATCGTGTCGAACGCGTCCAGCGTCTGCGTGAGATTGTCGACGATCGGGAACGGGCTGCGGAGCCGGATATTCGCCCACAGATGCGCGGAGTCCGACGCGAGCACGATCCAGCCGCGCTTCGTCGGGATGCGCACGACCTGGCTGCCCGGCGTATGTCCGCCGACCGGGTGGATCGTTACGCCCGGCACGATCTCGGCGATGCCGGGATGCAGGTGCAGGCGTCCGTCGAAAAGATGCTTGATCGCCGACATGACGTCGTGTGCCTCGTAGGTTTTGCTGACGGTGCGGTGAGACATGCTGCGCCCCGTGCAGAAGCGCAGTTCCTCCTCCTGCACGTGGATGCGGGCGTTCGGAAACAGATCGAGGTTTCCGGCGTGATCCCAATGGAGATGCGTCAGGATGACGTCTCGTATCCGGGATGCGTCGACATCGAGAGCCGCGAGCGCTTCCGCGGGCGGCCGGTACATCTCCCGATCGCGCCGCGCCGCCGTCGACGGCACGAAGCAGGTATCGACCACGACCGTGTGCTCGCGGTTGCGGATCACCCAGAAATAATAGTCCAGCGGCATCGACGCGTTCGGGTCGCCGTGGCAGGCGTCGTAAAGGAAGTTCTCGCGTGCAGTCCGCTGAGCATTGGCGCCGACGCGCAGCGCGTAGACTTCATAGACCGGTGTCGTCTGGCTTTGCATGCTGACCTTCGCATCGGGTTGTTGCAAAAGCGAGTGCGGATTGCGTTTGGGTTCGGAAACGCTCGGCGCGGGTTCCCCCACCCCGACCCTCCCCCGCAAGAGGGGAGGGCTATGAAAGCGTTCATCTTTTCTCCCTCCCCTTTGCGGGGGAGGGGCAGGGTGGGGGGACCAGGCACGATGCCGGGCGTGTCGCTCCAAGCCCGATCTAGGCGGCAGTCGTTTCTTCCGTATTCAAAGTGCCGGTGAAGTCGAAATCGATCTCCTGCAAGATGTTGATCTCGGACGCGAAACGATGCAGTCCGCCATAGTCCCGCATGATGACGCCGCCGCCGTTCGAGGCGTTGCGCGTATCGGCGATGATGGCTTCCGCGTCGGGAACGCCGATCTGCGTGAGGATGGCTTCCCACATCGAATAGTCCTGCGCGACGAATGCTTGAAGCGCCTCCGGAAGTATGCGCACGAAGAATTTGCGCTGCCTTTCGCCCATGTTGACGTACATCGCCTTGGCGATCTCGGGCACGACCCTGCTGTGCGCGTACTCGTCCAGATTATGGAATTCGGCGACGCGCCGGTTTTGCGGCTGGATGGTCTTGTCCTTTGCCAGCGTGTTCAAAAAGGCGTTGACGCTGATCTCGGCGACCACCGCGAACGCGATCGACGCGATATGCTTCTGCCAGGACTCCGCCAGCGTGGCGGTCAGCGCCTGGAGCCGGCGGTAGGTGACGGACCGCGGCAGCGCCAGCTTCCGCTGAAGGCGGCGATGAGCCTTGGTCCGCTCGACCGCTTTCATGTGCATGAGCGTATGGTAATGCTCATCCACCAGGGTTTGCCGCATCGCCTCCTTCAAATCCCAGTCGTCGTCGGTCAGGTACTGGTTGGTGATGACTTCCAGGGCCGGATTGACGACGTCGTTCTCGGCGGCGACCGTGCGCTGGTTGTACCCGATCCATCCCCAGGTCAGCACGTCGCTCTTCAGCTCGTCGTCGACCGCCTGGAACTTGGGATGGTCGTAGAACGGCACCATGACGACGGGATA
>DASWRT010000177.1:0-33952 GCA_036403035.1 Allostellaceae bacterium
TACTCCTCGGTCTGCGGGTGCTCGGTCGGATCGCCGTACACCTCAGAGGTCGAAGCCTGGAAGATCTTCGCCTTCACGCGCTTGGCGAGGCCGAGCATGTTGATCGCGCCGATCACGCTCGTCTTCGTCGTCTGAACCGGATCGAACTGGTAGTGGATCGGCGAGGCGGGGCAGGCGAGGTTGTAGATCTCGTCGACCTCGACGTAGAGCGGGAAGGTCACGTCGTGGCGCATCGCCTCGAAGTGCGGGTTCCCGAGCAGGTGCGCGATATTGTCCTTGCGTCCGGTGAAGTAGTTGTCGACGCAAAGGATGTCGTGCCCCTGCGCCAGCAGGCGTTCGCACAGGTGGGAGCCGAGAAATCCCGCCCCTCCCGTAACCAGAACGCGCATACGGGTCGAGCTCATCGTGGGTGGGATCCCTCGGTTGTCGGCGGCGGCGCGATCAGGCGAGCTTCCGGACGTCGGCCCGGTGCGTCTCCGCCGGCGGCGGCGAGGCGGCATTGCGGCCGATGCTGACGTAGGAGAAGCCGGCTGCCGCCATCTCGTCGGGTTTGTAGATGTTGCGCAGATCGACGATGACCGGCGCCTTCAGCAGCGTCTTGACCCGGTCGAGGTCGAGCGCGCGGAACTCGTTCCATTCGGTGATCAGGACGAGGGCGTCGGCGCCTTCCATCGTCTCATAGGCGCTGCCGCAATAGGCGATGCCGGAGAGCAGCTTCTTGGCTTCGTCGGTGCCCTCGGGATCGTAGGCGCGGATCGTCGCGCCGGCCTCCTGGAGCGCCGGCACGATCGCGAGGCTCGGGCTATCGCGCATGTCGTCGGTGTTCGGCTTGAAGGTGAGGCCGAGCACGGCGATCGTCTTGCCCTTGACGCTGCCGCCGCAGGCGGCGACCACGCGGTCCGCCATGCGGAGCTTGCGCAGCTCGTTCGACTTCACGACCGTCTCGACGATGCCGATCGGCGCCCCGGCCTCCTGGGCCGTGCGCACCAGCGCGAGGCAGTCCTTCGGAAAGCAGGAACCGCCGTAACCCGGACCGGCGTGCAGGAATTTCTTTCCGATGCGGCCGTCGAGACCGATCCCCTTGGCGACGTCCTGAACGTCCGCCCCGACCTTCTCGCACAGGTCGGCCACTTCGTTGATGAAGGCGATCTTCGTCGCGAGGAAGCTGTTCGCCGCGTATTTGATCAACTCCGCCGTCTCGATCCTGGTGAAGATCATCGGCGTCTCGATCAGGTACAGCGGCCGGTAGAGCGCCCGCATGACCTCGCGCGCCCGGTCGCTCTCCGCGCCGATCACGACGCGGTCGGGCCGCATGAAGTCGCCGATCGCCGAGCCCTCGCGCAGGAACTCGGGGTTCGAGGCGACGTCGAACTGCGCGTCCGGCCGGGTGCGGCGGACGATCGCCTCGACCTTGCGGCCGGTGCCGACGGGAACCGTCGACTTGGTGACGATCACGGCATAGCCGGTGAGCGCCTGCGCGATCTCCTCGGCGGCGGCGAAGACGTAACTCAGGTCCGCATGGCCGTCACCGCGACGCGACGGCGTGCCGACGGCGATGAACACGGCGTCCGCACCGTCGACCGCCTTGGCGAGATCCGTCGTGAAGGAGAGCCGGCCGGCCCGGACGTTGCTCTCGACCAGCTGTTCGAGGCCCGGTTCGAAGATCGGTATCTCGCCACGCAGGAGCCTGTCGATCTTGCTCGAATCCTTGTCGACGCAGACGACGTTGACGCCGAATTCGGAAAAACATGCGCCCGAAACGAGCCCGACATAGCCGGTTCCGATCACTGCAATGCGCATAGGTACTCCTCGGTTGCGAAGCAGAACGGCTGCCTTGCGGCCCTGTTCCGCCTTCCCGCCAGTGCTGCGCCGCGGAAGGCCGGGCCGGTCGGCAAGCGCAGCCTGCCCCGGCGCCGCTTACGTCTCGGCTTCAGCGCGCAAAAGCAGGCGGGAGGGGCGGCGCCGATCTGAGTTGCCGGCGTTATAACCTAGAGTCGGTAAAGAATATACCAAACGCCGTCTATAAACTGTCGCGGCCCGCGAGGGCTTGCCTTATGAGAGGAGCCGGTGGCGGATGTTGCACTGCAGCGGAGGCCCGGATTTCCGGGCCGGTCGGATTGGATCGGGGGATTGCGTTGAGTAGGACCGTTCTCGTCGCCGGAGGAGCCGGCTACATCGGTAGCCACGCCTGCAAGGCGCTGGCGCGCGCCGGCTACACGCCGGTCACCTACGACAGCCTCGTCTACGGACATCGCGAGGCGGTTCGCTGGGGACCTTTCGTCGAGGGCGATCTTGCCGACAAGCCGCGCCTGATCGCCGCAATGCGCGAGCACGGGGCGGAGGCGGTGATGCATTTCGCCGCCTTTACCTATGTCGGCGAGTCCGTGCAGAAGCCGCAGCTCTATTTTCGCAACAACGTCGTCAACACGCTGACGCTGCTCGACGCGATGCTCGAAGCCGGGATCCGGCACATCGTCTTTTCCTCGACCTGCGCCACCTACGGCACGCCGGAGACGGTGCCGATGGACGAGAGCACGCCGCAGCGCCCGGTGAACCCCTACGGCGAGACCAAGCTGATGATCGAGCGGGCGCTGCATTGGTACGGCGGCGCCTACGGCATCACCTCGGCATCGCTCCGCTATTTCAACGCGGCCGGCGCCGATCCGGACGGCGAGACCGGCGAGGAGCACAATCCCGAGACGCATCTCATCCCGTTGGTGCTCGACGCGGCGCTCGGCCGCCGCGCGCATATCGACATCTATGGGACGGACTATCCGAGTCCGGACGGGACGGCGATCCGCGACTACATCCATGTCCAGGATCTCGCCGATGCCCATGTCCGCGCGATCGCCTATCTGGAAAAGGGCGGCGACAGCATCGCGCTCAATCTCGGCACCGGCCACGGCTATACGGTGCGCGAGGTGATCGAGGCGGCGGAGCGCGTCACCGGCCGCCCGATCCCCCGCCGCGAGGTCGCGCGCCGCGCCGGCGATCCGCCCGCGCTCGTCGCCGACGCCCGGCGCGCCCGCGAGGTGCTCGGCTGGCAGCCGACGATGTCGGATCTGGACACCATCATCGGCACGGCGTGGGCCTGGCACACGCGCGACGCGAGTTGACCGGACCGGTGGCGGCCGGCCGCGCATCGGCCGATCCGCCCGGCAGCGAGCGGGAATAGAGCGATCATTGCTGCCGTTTTATGGAGACGATTGCCGCACGCGCGGCGACGCGGTGCAGCGTTTGGGAGTCGATCAGCATGTATCCGGCCGAGACCCTGCGTGCCGGCGCGACTCCGTCGCACGCCGTCGCCTCCGACGCACCGATCCGGGTACAGGGTAAGTTCTTCTTCGCCGGCGAGCGGAAGCTCTTCGTCAAGGGCGTGACCTACGGCCCGTTCGCGGTCGGCACGCACGGCGCGCAGTTCCCGGAGTTCGACACGGTCGCGAAGGATTTCGCGATGATGGCGGCAATGGGCGTCAACACGGTGCGCGTCTTCACGCCGCCGCCGGTCTGGCTGCTCGACACCGCCGCGGAGCGCGGTCTCAAGGTGCTGGCCGGGCTGCCCTGGTCCCAGCACATTACTTTCCTCGACAGCGGCGAGACGCAACTGGAGATCTGCCGCGCCGTGGTCGATGCGGTGCGCGGCTGCAACCGGCATCCGGCGATCCTGGCCTACCTGATCGGCAACGAGATTCCGCCGGACATGGTGCGCTGGCACGGCGCCGACCGCGTCCGGGCGTTCCTCAAGGGTCTCTTCGACGCGGTGAAGGAGGCGCATCCCGGCGCGCTGGTCAGCTACGCGAACTTTCCGTCGACCGAGTACCTGACGATCGATTTCACCGACTTCGTCTGCTTCAACGTCTACCTGCACAACGAGACGGCGTTCCGGCGCTACGTCTCGCGACTGCACAATCTCGCGATCGACCGGCCGCTCGTGCTGACCGAGTTCGGCGTCGATTCGATGCGCGAGGGCGGGGAAGGGCAGAAGCGGATCCTCTCCTGGCAGGTCGGCACGGCGTTCGAACTGGGAGTCGCCGGCACGTTCGTCTTCGCGTGGACCGACGAATGGTTCACCGGCGGGCATCTGATCGAGGACTGGGCGTTCGGGCTGGTCGACCGCGACCGCCGGCCCAAGGCGGCGTTCGAGGCCGTGTCCGCGGCATACAGAGGGGCGCTGCCGCCGCCGCTCAAGCGGGCGCTGCGCGTGTCCGTGGTGGTCTGCGCCTATAACGCCGAGCGCACGGTGGATGCGTGCCTCGCGTCGCTGGAGACGCTGAACTATCCGGACTACGAGGTGATCGTCGTCAACGACGGCTCCACCGACCGGACGCTTCAGATCGCCGAGCGATACAGCTACTGCCGGATCGTCAGCCAACCGAACATGGGACTGGGCGTCGCGCGCAACGTCGGCGCGCACGCGGCGACCGGCGAGATCATCGCCTATACGGACAGCGATTGCGTCGCCGATCCCGACTGGCTCGCCTACCTCGTCGCGAAGATGGAGTCGACAGGTCTCGCGGCGTGCGGCGGACCGAACTTCCCGCCGCCCGAGGACAGCCTCGTGCCGGCCGCCGTCGCCGTGTCGCCGGGCGGGCCGACGCACGTGCTGGTCAGCGACGACGTGGCCGAGCACATCGCCGGCTGCAACATGGCGTTCCGCCGCAATGTCCTGCTCGCGCTCGACGGCTTCGACCCGGTCTTCCGGGCCGCGGGCGACGACGTCGACATCTGCTGGCGGCTCCAGGACGCCGGCTACACGATCGGGTTCAGCCCAGCGGCGGTCGTCTGGCATTTCCGCCGCAACACCGTGAGCGCCTATATCGGCCAGCAGAGGGGCTACGGGAAGGCGGAAGCGTTGGTCTACGGCAAGCATCCGTTCCGTTTCAACCTGTTCGGGCAGGCGAAGTGGCTCGGCCGCATCTACGGCGGTCTCTCGGGCTCGCTGCTGCTGTCGCGACGGCCGGTGATCTACTCCGGCATGTTCGGCCGCGGCCTCTTTCAGACGATGTACGAGCCGCCGTCCTCGCTGCTCGCCTTCCTGCCGCTCACCTTCGAGTGGAACGTAATCGCGATGATCCTCGCAGTCATCGGGGTCGCGGCCGGGCACTGGATGCTGCTGCTGACGATCCCGCTGCTGGTCACCTGGACGCTGTGCGTCAACGGCGCCCTGCGGGCGCCGGTCGAGCCGCGGTTCCGCGGCCTGAAGGCGCGGGCGCTGGTCGCGCTGCTGATCTATCTCGGCCCGATGCTGCGCGGCTGGGAGCGGCTGAAAGGGCGCGTCCGCGGGATGCGCAGCGACACCGACCAGCTCCGCCTCGGCCCGACCGAGCAGGACGCCCGGATCGCCTGGGACGAGCGTGCGCTCTACCTGTCGTACTGGAGCGAGCAGGCGGACGAGAAGGAGGCGCTGCTCGGCGGGCTGATGTCCTTCCTGGCGCCGCAGAAGTACTTCATCGTTCCGGACCAGGGCTGGAGCGACTGGGACCTCAAGATCGCGCGCGGCCTGTGGAGCCGCGCCTACGTCACCGTGTGCACAGAGAACCATGGCGGCATGAAGCGGCTGCTGCGGGTGCGGTGCGCGATGCGCCTGTCGCGCCTGTCGGCGGTCTTCCTGCGCTGCTACGCCGGCATCACGGCGGCCGCGCTGATCCTCGACAGGCCGGCGATGGCGGCGGTCGTCGGCGCGCTCGGTGTCGGGCACTTCGCCTGCATCGCATGCCAGACGGCCGCCTTCGGCAAGCTGATGCACCGCATCGTCGAGACGGTCGCGAAGCAGGCGCAGCTCACCCCCATGTCGCCGACCGCCGACCGCTCGTCTCTCCCGATCGGTTCGGCGGCGTCGGCGCATACTGTCTGACGCCGTGGCGGCGGTTCCCTGGCGGAAGCTGCTGCCGTACCTGCGGCCGCACCGGTTCCGGGTCGCGCTGGCGCTCGGCCAGGTGTTCCTGATGGCCGGCTTCGAACTGCTGAAGCCGTGGCCGCTGCAGATCGTCATCGACCACGTGCTCGGCGGCAGGCCGCTCGCGTTCGGGCCGGTCGCGGGGTGGAGCGCGGGCGCGCTGCTGGCGGCGGCGTGCGCCGGGATCGTCGTCGTGCATCTCGGCGGCAGCGCGCTGACGCTGTGGCACAACGTCACGGCGATCGGCGTCGGGCAGCGGATGGTCAACGACCTACGCGGCGCGCTCTACGCGCATATGCAGCGCCTGTCGCTCGCCTTTCACGGCCGGCAGCGGGTCGGCGACCTGATGCTGCGCGTCACCGGCGACAGCTTCGCCGTGCAGACGATGGTGATGAACGGGCTGCTGCCGATCCTGTCGGCGGTGGTCCTGCTCGCCGGCATGCTGTACGTGCTGGTGCCGCTCGAACCGTACCTGACGACGCTGTCGCTCGGCATCGTGCCGCTGCTGTTCCTGCTGATCGCCGTCTTCAACCGGCGGATCGCCGCGGTCGCGAGCGAGGTTCGGGACACCGACGGCCGCGTCTACTCGCTCGTCCAGTGGGCGATGTCCTCGATCAAGGTCATTCAGGCCTTCACCAGGGAGGAGGAGGAGCATCGCCGCTTCATGGAGGCGAGCCGGGCGAACCTCGGCGCGACGCTGCGCCTCTATAGCTGGCAGACCCTCTATTCCGGCGTCGTCAACACCGTCGTCGCGGCCGGCACGGCCGTCGTCGTCTATGCCGGCGCGCGGTCGGTGATGAGCGGCGCGCTGACGGTGGGCCAGCTTGTCGTCTTCGTCTCCTATCTCGCGCAGCTCTACGGCCCGATCAACCAGATCACCCAATCCTGGGGGCTGATCGCCGGCGCCCGCATCGGCGTGCGGCGGGTGTTCGAGATCCTCGACACCGAGGCCGACCTCAAGGACGGGACGCTTACTTTCCCCCCCGGCGGCGCGCGCGGCGCGGTCGCCTGGAACGGCGTCAGCTTCCGCTACCGCCTGGAGATGCCGGTGCTGCGGCATGTCGACGTGCGGATCGAGCCGGGGATGAAGGTCGCGGTGGTCGGGCCGACCGGCGCCGGCAAGTCGACCCTGCTAAGCCTGCTGCCGCGCTTCTTCGACCCGGATGCGGGGGCGGTGACGATCGACGGCGTCGACGTACGCGAGTTCTCGCTGAAGTCACTGCGTGGCCAGATCGCCATGGTGCTGCAGCCGCCGCTGATCTTCCCGATCCCGGTCCGCGACAATATCGCCTATGGCCGGCCCGAAGCCGGCCAGGACGAGATCGAGGGGGCGGCCCGCCTCGCCCGCATTCACGATCTGGTGATGTCGCTGCCGGACGGCTATGACACCGTGATCGGCGAAGCGGGGACGACGCTGTCCGAGGGCGAGAAGCAGCGCCTGACGATCGCCCGGGCGATGTTGCGCAACGCGCCGATCCTGATCCTCGACGAGCCGACCTCGGCGCTCGACGTGGAGACGGAAGCGGCGGTGATGGAGAGCATCGGCCGGCTGACGGAGGGACGTACGACTTTCATCATCGCACATCGTTTGTCGACCGTGCGAAGCTGTGATCTTATCCTCGTGCTGCGGGACGGCGTCGTCGCCGAGCAGGGCGGATTCTCCGACCTGATGCGGCGCAGCGGCGGCATCTTCGCCGAGCTGTACAACACCCAGTTCCTGGGAAAAGAGGAAATGAGTATTGGCGTCCCGTAAGACCATCGTCGTCCTGCACCTCGCTGGGCAGATCCCGCTGGCCGGGATCGCGTGGCAGGCGCTCCACTACGTGCTCGGCATGCGCCGACTCGGTCACGACGTCTGGTACATCGAGGATTCGGGCGCGAGCCCGTACGATCCGCTGCGCAAGACGCTGGCCGAGGATTGCAGCTACAACGTCGCGTTCGTGCGCAACATGATGGAGCGGTTCGATCTCGGCGACCGCTGGTCCTATTGGGACGCGCTCCGCGACGAATATCACGGCCTGCCGCGGGAGCGCGTCGCCGAGCTGTACAAGGGCGCCGACGCCCTGATCAACCTGTGCGGCGCGACGCACCTGCGGGAGGAGCACATGGCGTGCCCGATCCGCGTCTTCGTCGACACCGACCCCGTCTACGAGCAGGCGCGCGTCGCCGAGAGCGACGCCGATGCGGTTGCCTATCTCGGCGCCCATACGCACCACTTCACCTACGGCGAGAATCTCGGGCAGGACGATTGCAGCGTCCCGCTCGTCCGGTTCGACTGGAAGCCGACCCGCCCGCCGGTGCTGATCGACCTGTGGGACGCCGGCAGCGTGTCGGCCGGCCCGTTCTTCACCTCGGTCGCGACCTGGGAGAACAAGGGCAAGGACATCCGCGTCGGCAGCGAGACGTACCGCTGGTCGAAGCACGTCAACTTCCTGCGCTTCCTCGATCTGCCGCGTCAGACGCTGCAGCCCTTCCGGCTGGCGATGTGGCCGCCGACCGCCGAGGTCGAGGCGCGGGTGAGGGAAGGCGGCTGGGACATCATCGACCCGGTGCCGGTCTCCGCCGATATGCAGCCTTACCGCGACTTCATCGTGACCTCGCGCGGCGAGTTCACCGTCGCCAAGGACATCTACGTCCGGTCGCGCAGCGGCTGGTTCAGCGACCGCAGCGTCTGCTACCTCGCGGCCGGCCGGCCGGTGATCACGCAGGAGACCGGGTTCTCGAAATTCATCCCGGTCGGCTCCGGGCTGTTCGCCTTCTCGACGCTGGAAGAGGTGCGGGAGGCGATCGCGCGCATCAACGCCGACTACACCGAACAGTGCCTCGCCGCCCGCGAACTGGCGTACGAGTACTTCGACGCCTATCAGGTGCTGCGGGACATGCTGCGCGAGGCGGGGATTTAACTTTCAGCAGTCAGCCATCAGCTATCAGTCAGGTCACTGATGGCTGGTGGCTGAGAGCTGACAGCCTAGATCGCGTCCATCTGCCACGCGATGTCGTTCGCCAAGCCCCACATGTAGCCGATGTCGGCCTGTCCGACGATCGCATAGGCGCGGCCGTGATGGCGCCAGTAGAGCAGGTTCACGTCCTGCCGGTGGTCGAAGGTCGGCGCAAGATCCGCGCGCTTCGATGACGCGATCACGATGGTCAGCGGGCCGATCGCCTTGTTATCCGTCGTATAGTAGAGCTGCGCCGCCGGCCGCCCCTCGACGACCAGGTAGCGAGCGCCCTTGAAGGTCAGGCCCCAGGGTTTGAGGTCGGGCAGCCTGATCCCCTGCGCGAGGCGCTGGCTGATCTTGCTGGTGACCTCGCCGTTGTCTGCGTTCGATGCGATGTCGAGTCCGCCGTCGCCATCGCCGGCACTGACGAACAGCTTGTGATAGCCGGCGATGTTGTCGAGCCAGCTGCCCGGACCGGACGCAGCCGACGCGTCGGCGATCTGCTGCTTGTCGCCGCCGAGCGTGTCCTTGTCGATATAACCGACGCCGACGCCGCCGATCACGAGGCCGAACAGCGACGCCGCCACGGCGACGGATACCCACCAGCGCCTGTTCTGCGCGATCGTGGAGACGACTCGGTTCCTCTGCGGGAAGGGCAGCACGGTCGGCCCGGCTGCTGCGGCGGTAGTTTCGCCGCGCGCTGCGGCGATCAGCCGCTCCGGAACGGGCTCGCGCAGCGTCTCGTCGAAAGCGGCCCGGAGCAGGGCGGCGCTCTCCGCGAGGCTGGCGACATGGTCGCGCAGCGTCGGGTCGCGATGCAGCCATCCTTCGACCTGAGCGTGCTGCGCCTCGTCGAGTTCGCCATCCAGATAAGCAACCAAAAGTTCGTCACCGGGCCTTTGCATCGTCCGTACTCCTCCGGAGACCGCCGCCCGCATCCAGATGAGTCTGCAACGCCGCGCGTGCGCGCGCCAGCCGACTCATGATGGTGCCTACGGGAACTTGTGCGACCTCGGCAGCCTCCTTGTAGCTCAACCCTTCCACCGTCACGAGGAGAAGCGCCGTGCGCTGCTCCTCCGGCAGGCGCTTCACCGCCAGCCGTACCTCGTCCAACGCCAGCTTGGCCTCGATGCGGCGTTCCGGCTCGTCCGTGCCGAAACGATCATCCTCGACCACCGCCTCTTCCTTCCGGACGTCCCGCGCGCGGATCTGATCTATCCAGATCGTCTGCACGATGCGGAACATCCAGCTGTCGAAGCGCGTGCCCTCCTGAAACTGGTGCTCGCGCGCGAGCGCACGTTCGCAGGCAGCTTGCACGAGGTCATCCGCCTCGACGGCCGACCCGGTCAGGCCGCGGGCGAAGCGACGAAGCCGTGGGAGCATTGCGATCAGTTGATCGCTGAAATTTGTGCTCATCGACTACACGTCGCCCTGTCCGTGACACCGGACCGGTTCGGGTTGGCGCTGTGACAACGCGGCAGATTGATGTTTATTCCCGGGCGAAACTGCGATTGTCTGCCAGGGAGGTAAGCCGCCTCGGCTTCACCTACCATTCGGTACTCTCGCTGAGCGTCTCTCGTTCTCTCTGGCAGACTGATGACCGAAAAGCACGAACGTTTCATAGCACGGAGACCAAAGGTGAAAAAAGCCGCAGGGATGGTGTCTGCAGCGCTTATGTTGGCGCTTGATCCGACCGCCGGAGCGGTGGCGGCGACGGGCGCCGACTGCGGCGCGGCGATTTCCGACCTGCGGGCGCGGCTCGTGGTTGTCAAGGCGGAGAGCGGCCGGCAGGAAGCGGCGCGTCTGCTCGACAAGGCCGAGAAGGACGACCGGAACGGCCGGAGCCGTGCCTGCGAGGACGCGGTACGGCGTGCGCAAACTCTTGTCAAATAGGTTAATCCGCGTAACAAGGGCAACCGGCTGTTTTACGGAGGGGTGCGCGCGTCGTCGTCGCGGGCGCATCGCAGGGGGTAACGGATGAAGATCGCGATACCGAAGGAGCGCCGCGCGCACGAGTTGCGTGTCGCCGTGTCGCCGGACACGGCAAAGCGCCTCGCCGGGATGGGTTTCACCGTCATGGTGGAGAGCGGCGCCGGTGACGGTGCTTCGTTCCCCGACGCCGCGTTCGCGGCCGCCGGCGCGACGATCGCGCCGGATGAACCTGCGGCGCTCGCCGATGCCGACGTCGTGCTGAAGGTGCAGCGGCCTATCCTCGACGGCGGCGATGCGACGAACGAGCTGCGGCACCTCAAGCGCGGCGCCATCCTGATCGGCATCCTGCAAGCATTGCAGCACCGCGACGACGTCGACGCCTATGCCAAGGCGGGCATCTCGTCCTTCGACATGACCTTGATCCCGCGCATCACGCGGGCGCAGTCGATGGACGTGCTCTCGTCGCAGTCCAATCTCGCCGGTTATAAGGCGGTGATCGACGCAGCCGCCGCCTTCGGCCGCGCTTTTCCGATGATGATGACAGCCGCCGGCACGGTGCCCCCGGCCCGCGCCCTCGTCATGGGCGCCGGCGTCGCGGGGCTCCAGGCGATCGCGACCGCGCGCCGGCTGGGTGCGATCGTGTTGGCGACCGATGTGCGCGCCGTGGCGAAGGAGCAGGTGGAGAGCCTTGGCGCTTCCTTCCTGACCGTCGACCTGGAGGCGATGAAGGCGGCCGAGACGGCCGGCGGCTATGCCAAGGAGATGGGCGAGGACTTCAACCGCCGGCAGCGCGAGCTGGTCGCCGAGACGCTGAAGAAGACCGATCTCGTGATCACGACCGCGTTGATCCCCGGCCGCAAGGCGCCGGTCCTGATCACCAAGGAAATGGTCGCGAACATGCGGCCCGGCTCGGTCATCGTCGATCTCGCGGTCGAGCAGGGCGGCAATGTCGAGGGGGCGAAGCTCGGCAAGATCGTGACCACGGCAAACGGCGTCGCCATCATCGGCCATGCCAACTTCCCGTCGCGCATCGCCGTCGATGCGAGCCAGCTCTATGCCAAGAACCTGCTGAACTTCCTCCAGCTCCTCGTCGACAAGGACAAGAAGCTGACGATCAATACCGATGACGAGATCATCCGCGGCACGCTGGTGACGCGCGACGGCGCCGTCGTCCACCAAGCCTTCGCGGCAGCCGAACCGTCCGCTCAGGCGGCAACGGCACCGTCGACTTCCGCAGCTACAGGGGGCTGAGACGATGGATAGCGCGACTCTCTCGCAACGCGCCGCCGAACTGTCGGCGCAGGCGCAGCGGCTCTCGGCCGACGTCGCGGCCTACGCCAACCAGGCGGCGCAGAATGCGCAGCAGGCGGCCGGCGCACATGGCGAAGTGTTCGTCTTCCTGCTGACGGTGTTCGTGCTCGCCTGCTTCGTCGGCTACTACGTCGTCTGGCGGGTCACCCCGGCGCTGCATTCGCCGCTGATGGCGGTGACGAACGCCGTGTCGAGCGTGATCATCGTCGGCGCGCTGATCGCCGCCGGTCCGGCCGGCCTCAGCTTCTCCAAGGTTATGGGGTTCCTCGCCGTCATGCTGGCCTCGGTCAACATCTTCGGCGGGTTCATCGTCACGCAGCGAATGCTGCAGATGTTCAAGAAAAAGACGAAGTGAGGAGGGCGGCACCGTGAGCGAGAACCTTTCCGCCTCCCTATATCTGATCGCGTCGGTCTGCTTCATCATGGCCCTCCGGGGCCTGTCGTCGCCGACGACGTCCCGTGCCGGCAACTTCTACGGCATCGCCGGCATGGTGATCGCCATCCTGACGACGCTGGCGACGCCGCACGTCGTCAGCTACTGGATGATCATTGTCGGCATCGTGATCGGCGGCGCGGTCGGCACCTACATCGCGCAGAACATCCAGATGACGGCGCTGCCCCAGCTCGTCGCCGCCTTCCACAGCCTCGTCGGCTTGGCGGCGGTGTGCGTTGCCGCGGCAGCGTTCTACGCCCCCGAGGCCTACGGGATCGGAGTTCCCGGCGCGATCCACACCAGCAGCCTCGTCGAGATGGGACTCGGCACGGCGATCGGCGCGATCACCTTCACCGGCTCGGTGGTGGCGTTCGGCAAGCTGCAAGGGCTGGTAACCGGCAAACCGCTCGTCTTCCCGTACCAGCACCCGCTGAACGCCGGGCTCGGCATCCTGCTGGCCCTGCTGCTGGTCTGGTTTGCCTCCAGCGAATCGCCGGCGGCCTTCTGGCTCCTCGTGCTCGTGTCGCTGGCTCTCGGCTTCCTGCTGATCCTGCCGATCGGCGGCGCCGACATGCCGGTCGTGATCTCGATGCTGAACTCGTATTCCGGATGGGCCGCCGCCGGCATCGGGTTCACGCTCGGCAATCCGCTCCTGATCGTCACCGGCGCTCTCGTCGGCGCCTCGGGCGCGATCCTCTCCTACATCATGTGCAAGGGGATGAACCGCTCGATCTTCAACGTCATCCTCGGCGGCTTCGGCACCGAGGGCGGCGTGGCGGCGGTGGCCGGCGCCGGCGCTGGCGACAGGACGGTGAAGTCGGGCTCCGCCGAGGATGCGGCGTTCATCATGAAGAACGCGTCCTCCGTCATCATCGTGCCGGGCTACGGCATGGCGGTCGCACAGGCTCAGCACGCGCTGCGCGAGATGGCCGACGTGCTGAAGCACGAAGGCGTGACGGTCCGGTATGCGATCCATCCCGTCGCAGGCCGCATGCCGGGACACATGAACGTTCTCCTGGCCGAGGCGAACGTGTCGTACGACGACGTGCTGGAGCTGGACGAGATCAACCGCGACTTCGCGTCGACCGACGTCGCGTTCGTGATCGGTGCCAACGACGTCACCAACCCGGCCGCGAAGACCGATCCGAGTTCGCCGATCTACGGCATGCCGATCCTCGACGTCGAGCGGGCGAAGACGGTGCTGTTCGTGAAGCGCTCGATGGCGTCGGGCTATGCCGGCGTCGAGAACGAGCTGTTCTTCCGCGACAACACGATGATGCTCTTCGGCGACGCGAAGAAGATGTGCGAAGAGATCGTCAAGGCGATGGAGGCCGCCTGATCCGGAATCCGGATGGGCCGTCGGGAAGCGGCGGCCCGCGTCCGGCGGGCGCGGCAGTTCCGTCCGACGCGCCCGACGCCTCTGCGCAGATCCGCTCGCCGAGCTACCGGCTGCCGGTCGAGGACACGGAGTTCCTGCTCCGCGACGAGATGCGGGCGGTCCGGTTCGCGCTCGAATACAGCAAGGCGGAGCTGTGCTTGCGCGACTGGGGCATCCGCTCGACCGTCATCGTATTCGGAAGCGCGCGGATCCCCTCGCCGGAACAGGCCGATACCATGCTCGCCGCGGCGCGGACCGAGGATGAGCGGGAATCGGCCCGCCGCCGTGCCCGCCAGTCCGTCTATTACGATGTCGCCCGCGAGTTCGGCCGAATCGTCTCGCTGCGTGGCGGCGCGCTCGCCGTGGGCGACGGCGGACTGCGCGACAACGTCATCGCTACCGGCGGCGGGCCGGGGATCATGGAGGCGGCCAACCGCGGCGCCAGCGACGTCGGCGCTCCGAGCATCGGCTTCAACATCACCTTGCCGATGGAGCAGAAGCCGAACCCCTATTCGACGCCCGACCTCACCTTCCGCTTCCACTATTTCGCGATGCGCAAGATGCACCTCGCGATGCGGGGCAACGCGCTGGCCGTGTTTCCCGGCGGGTTCGGCACGATGGACGAGATGTTCGAGCTGCTGACGCTGCAACAGACCGCCAAGGCGCCGCCGATGCCGATCGTCCTCGTCGGCCGCGACTACTGGACTCGGGTGGTCGACTTCGACGCCCTGGTCGACGCCGACATGGTCGGCAGGCGCGACCTCGACCTGTTCGAGTTCGCCGACACTGCCGAGGAGGCGTGGGAGGTGCTGGTGCGCCGCGGCCTCAAGGCGCACTCGCCGGAGCTGAAAAAAGGCAAGTAGCCGGCAGCTATCGTCCGTGCTGGAAAACCCGGCGCTGAAAAAACAAAGCCGCCGCGGATCGCTCCGGGCGGCTTCTCAGGCGGAAGGCGGCGGGCCTAGTAACCCTCGCGGTCCATCCGCTTGCGCAGGAGCTTGCGGTGCCGGCGAACTGCCTCGGCCTTCTCGCGGGCCCGGCGCTCGGATGGCTTCTCGTAATTGCGACGCAGCTTCATTTCCCGGAAGATGCCCTCACGCTGCATCTTCTTCTTCAGCGCGCGAAGCGCTTGATCGACGTTGTTGTCGCGAACGAGAACTTGCACGAGCACTCCTCTCCTGTTGAGCACGCCTAGGGGCAAGACGACGGGGCCGCGGAATCGCGACCATCAAGCGGAGAAGGAATAGCATGCGCCCCGAGGGTTGTGAAGTGCCCACCATTCTTCGGCTGAGACGATCGCCTGCGGCGCCGCATTCCCTCGCGTCGATCCCGTGCGGTTCGCAAGAGAGCGTGGCGGCGCGCTTTACCGCGCGGAGAACGGTGGCCATATTATTGCCGGCATGGCCATTCTCAAGATCGCCCGCATGGGGCACCCGGTTCTCCGCAATCCGTCGACGCCGGTCGCCGACCCGACCACACCTGAGATCGCCCGCCTCGTCGCCGACATGATCGAGACGCTGGAGGACATCGGCGGCGCCGGCCTCGCCGCGCCGCAGGTGCACGTTCCGCTGCGTGTCGTGATCTTCAAGGTTGCGGCGGAACGGACCACCGGTCGGCCGGACGACGTTCCCCAAGACATGACGGTCCTGATCAATCCCGAGATCATACCCCTGGACGACGAGAAGGAGATCGGCTGGGAGGGATGCCTCTCCGTGCCGGGGCTGCGCGGCGCCGTGCCGCGCCATGCACGCATACGCTATCGCGGACTGACCCTCGACGGCGAAACGATCGACCGGACGGTCGACGGTTTCCACGCTCGCGTCGTGCAGCACGAGTGCGACCATCTCGACGGCGTGCTTTACTTGCAGCGCATGACGGATCACCGCCTCCTCTCCTTCACCGAGGAATGGCAGCGTTATCCGATCGATCTCACGTCCGTGGCGGGGCAGGGGCGATGAGGCCGGCGCCGCGCCTCGCCGACCGGCGCGACCGTCTCCTGACGGCGGCCCTGCCGAACGTAGCGTTCGACGGCTGGTCCCTGGCGGCATTGCGCGCCGCCGCCGCCGAGACCGGCATCTCCATCGCGGAGGCGACGGCGGCCTTCCCGGCCGGCGGCATCGATCTCGTCTCCTGGTTTTCCGACTGGGCGGACCGGCGCATGCTGGTCGAGCTGCCGCCCGGTATCGAAACGATGCGGGTGCGCGACCGGATCGCCGTCTGCGCACGGACGCGGCTTGCCGTCCTGGCGCCGCATCGCGAGGCGGTTCGCGCCTCGCTCGCGATCCTGGCGCTGCCGCAGAACGCGCCGCGGGCCGCTCGCCTGCTTTACGCCACTGTCGACGCGATGTGGTACGCGTCCGGCGACACCGCGACGGATTTCAACTTCTATACGAAGCGGGCGCTGCTCGCGGGCGTCTATGCCGCGACGACGCTGTATTGGCTCGACGACCGCTCGCTCGACTTCACGGAGACGCACGCCTTTCTCGACCGTCGGCTTGCCGACGTCATGGCGATCCCGAAGGCGACGGCCCGCCTCAGAAGCGCGACGAGCTACCTGCCGAACCCGTTCCGCCTGATCGAAATCGTCCGGCGGCGCTGACGCGGCGGCGAGCGCGCGCGCAGCGCCGACGAAATGCGGCGATCAGCGCCGCGCGATGAGGCGCGTTACATGCCCCATCTTGCGGCCGGGGCGCGCCTTGGTCTTGCCGTAGATGTGCACCTTGGCGTTCGGGTCGGCCAGCCACTCGCGCCATTTCTCGACGTCGCCGCCGATCAGATTCTTCATGACGGCGTCGCAATACGGCTCGGTCGAGCCGAGCGGCAGCCCGCAGATCGCCCGCACGAGCTGCTCGAACTGGCTCGTATGGCAGGCGTCGATCGTCCAATGGCCGGAATTGTGCGGCCGCGGCGCCAACTCGTTGACCAGCACCTCGCCGGCCTGGGTGACGAACATCTCGACCGCAAGGATGCCGACGAGGTCGATCTTCTCGGCGACATGGCGTGCGATCGCCTCGGCACGCATCGCGACCGGCGCCGTCACCCGCGCCGGGACGATCGTGGTGTCGAGGATGTGGTGGGCGTGCTGGTTCTCGACGGGCGTGTAGGTTGCGCTGCCGCCGGGACCACGCGCGACGATGACCGAGATCTCGCAGGCGAAATCGACGAAATCCTCCAGGATGCCGGACTCGCCGCCCATGCGCCGCCATGCCTCCGCCGCGTCGGCATCCGGCGCCAGCATCACCTGTCCCTTGCCGTCATATCCCATGCGAACGGTTTTCAGGACGGCATGCTGGTTCAGGTTGCGCAGCGCGCGCGCCAGCGCCGTCGGTCCGCTGATCTCCCGATACCCCGCGGTGGCGACGTCGATCGAGCGGAGGAAATCCTTTTCGCGCAGCCGGTCCTGGGTGATCCGCAGCACCGCCGGGCTCGGCCGCACCGGCTTGCGCTCGGCGAGATATTCCGCCGTCTCCGCCGGGACGTTCTCGAACTCGAAGGTGATCACGTCGCACGCGGCGGCGAACCGGTCCAACGCCGCCCAGTCGTCGTATTCGGCGACTGTCGCGAACGGCGTGACCTGTAGCGCCGGCCCTTCGGCCTCGGGCGTGAAGATATGGGAGCGGTAGCCGAGGCGGGCGGCCGCCATGGCCGTCATCCGGCCGAGCTGGCCGCCGCCGAGAATGCCGATCGTCGCACCGGGAGCGAGCATCACGCTTCGTCCTCCGGGGTTTCGGGAACTGCGTTCGTCTGCGCCTCGCGCCACGCGTCGAGCGCACCGGCGATCGTCGGATCGGAAAGCGCCAGGATGCCGGCGGCCAGCAAGGCGGCATTGACCGCCCCCGCCCTGCCGATCGCGAGCGTTCCGACCGGGACGCCGCCGGGCATCTGAGCGATCGAGAGCAGGCTGTCCATGCCTTTCAACGCGTGGCTTTCGACCGGGACGCCGAGCACCGGCAACGGCGTCATCGACGCGACCATGCCGGGGAGGTGGGCGGCGCCGCCGGCACCGGCGATGATCACCTTGAGGCCGCGCGCCCGCGCGCCTTCGGCATAGGCGACGAGTCGCCGCGGCGTGCGGTGCGCGGAGACGACGCGGGTTTCGAACGGGATCGAAAGGCCGGCAAGAGTAGCGGCCGCATGGTGCATCGTGTCCCAGTCCGACCGGCTGCCCATGATGATACCGACCGCCGGCTGGGCTGCGACCATCCTGCTCTCTCGGTTGGAATATTTCGTGGCCGGCATTATAGGTACGGCGATGCCTGCCGCAAGCGGCGCACAGAGGGCGATTTGACTTATCCTGATACGACATTTGCGATATAAGCAAATGCCGGTCGAGGAATTCCGCTGCCGGTCAAGTAATCCGTAGAGCGGCAGAGCGGCGCACCGGTAATCACGAGCATGGACGTCCGCAACAGCAAGCTGGTTTCCGGCACCGGTGCCGTGCGTAGGTCGGACGGACGCGGGAAGCTGGCCGTTTCGTCGGCTGCGGCGCCGGCCGTTCGCGAACCGGCGGCTACGATCATGATCGCGGGCGTCCCCGAGGACGAGCTGACGCCGCGGGTTCGCGACGTACTGCTCGGATTGATGGGCGAGGTCGACCATCTCCGCCGCCAGCTCGAGGATGCGCAGTCGCGCATCTCCTATCTGGAGCGTCTGGCGGACGAGGATGCTCTGATGCCGATCGCCAACCGGCGGGCCTTCGTCCGCGAGCTGTCGCGGATGCTGAGCTTCGCCGAACGGTACGGCACGCCGGTCAGCATCGTGTATTTCGACCTGAACGGGCTGAAGCGGATGAACGACGAGCACGGACACGCCGCGGGCGACGCGGCGCTCCAGCACGTCGCGCGGACGCTCGTCGAGAGCATCCGCAACAGCGATGTCGTCGGCCGCCTGGGCGGCGACGAGTTCGGGGTCCTTCTGGTCCAGACCGACGAGGAGACCGCGCGACGCAAGGCGGAGGCGCTTGCCGCCGCGATTGCCGCCCGGCCGCTGTTGTGGCAGGGGCAGGAGATCGCGCTGAGCGCCGCCTACGGCACGCACTCCTTCACCGGCGCCGAGAACGCGGCATCCGTGCTCGATGCCGCCGACCGCGCGATGTACGACTGCAAGCGGGCCGGCCGGGAGCGCTAAGAGCCTACCGGGATAGGCTCTTAGCTGCGCTATCCGGCAGGGTGGGCAGATGCCCTCTTGCCGCTGCTTGGAGAGAAGCTCTTAACTTACGCGATGATGTCGGGCAGGAGATGGCTCTCCAGCTTTGCGATCGCGTCCTTCAGCATCAGCTTTCGTTTCTTCAGCCGCTGAATCTGGAGCTGATCGAACGGCGCAATCTCGCTGACGCGGGCGATCACTTCGTCGAGGTCGCGGTGCTCCGTTCTCAGCGCCGTCAGCTTGGCCTTGATCGCTTCCGTGTCGAGATCCATCGTGCTTGACTGCAAGGGAGGGGAATTCCCGCAAATTATACCAGATCGGCGCCGAACGTGAGTGTGGCGCGACATATCGCCGTTAGCCCTGCGTGGCGGGCGCTGATTTCAAGGAGGGCTGGGTGTCTCGTTCCGAACCCCCGAGCAAGACGATCGGCATCTTGACCAGCGGCGGCGACTGTGCGGGCCTGAACGCGGTGATACGCGCCGTGGTGCATCGCGCGGTGGCCGGTTATGGATGGCGGGTGCTGGGCATACGCCAGGGTACGATGGGGCTGATGCGCCGGCCGGTCGATTACGACGAACTCGATCTCCGCGTCTCGACCAGCAACATACTCCGCATGGGCGGTACGATTCTCGGCACGACGAACAAGGGCGACCCGTTCGCCTTTCCGTTCCCGGACGGGACCGTCCAGGACCGCTCGCGTGAAGTGATCGACGGCTATCGCGAGCTTGGCCTCGATGCGCTGATCGGCGTCGGCGGCGATGGCAGCTTCATGATCCTGCGCCGCCTCGCGCAGCAGGGCGGCCTCAAGCTCGTCGGCATACCGAAGACGATCGACAACGATCTCGGCCTCACCGAGAGTTCGGTCGGCTACCAAACCGCCATCGAGGTTGCGACCGAGGCGCTCGACCGGCTCCAGCCGACCGCGGCGAGCCACGACCGCGTGATGATCCTCGAGGTGATGGGGCGCGATGCCGGGAATATCGCGCTGTCCGCCGGCATAGCCGGCGGCGCCGACGTGATCCTGATTCCGGAGATCCCGTACAACATCGAGAGGGTCGCGGCGCATATCGAGAAGGTGCGGCGGCAGGGGCGCAACTTCGCGCTGGTCGTGGTCGCCGAGTCGGTCCGCGACACGCTCGGGCAGCAGGTCCGCCAGAAGCACGGTCTCGGCGGATCGAGCTACGGCGGCGTCGGTCATCTGCTCGGCGCGGCGATTACCGAAATGACCGGGGCGGAGACCCGCGTCACCGTCCTCGGCCACGTGCAGCGCGGCGGCCCGCCGATCGCCAATGACAGGCTGATCGCGTCGGCCTTCGGCGTGCATGCCGTCGACCTCGTCGCGGCCGGGCGCTTCGACCGGATGGTGGCGTGGCAGAACCGCCAAGTGGTCGACGTGCCGCTTGCGGCGGCGATCGCCGCACCGCAGGAGGTCGACCCGAACGGCGCGATGGTACGGACGGCGCGCGGGCTCGACATCTGTCTGGGCGATGCCTGATCCCACGGTGGTGGGGAGCGGCGTCGGCATCGGCGATGACGTTGCGGCGGCGCTGGATGCGGCCTGCGGCGCGTTCTGGCGCTTCTCCTGTTCGGTCTACGGCCGGCCGGGGATCGCCGAAATCCTCCTCGCGCTTCAGGATGAGGCGGATGCCGACGTCAATCTGGTATTGCTTTGTCTCTGGCTCGGCCTGTACGGCAAGCCGCTCGATGCCGCGGGACTGGCTGCCGCCGTGCGCGCCGCCGAGCCGGTGCAGGCCGGCGTGCTCCGGCCGCTCCGGGCGGCGCGGCGCGGACTGAAGGCGCTCGGCGGGCCGGCGTCGCTCTACCGCGATGCAAGGGAGCTGGAACTCGCCGTGGAGCAGATCGCGCAGCGCGTGCTGCTCGGCGTTCTGCCGCCGGGGACCGTGCCGGCGGCGACGGCCGAGGCCGCTGCCGCCTGCGCTCCGGCCGATACGGCGTATGCGGCCGTCAATCTGGCAGTGTATGCGGCCCATCTCCAGGTTGACGAGAGCCGGATGGAGCCGTTGCTCGACGCCGGTCGAAAAACATTTCGCTTGAGTGACGATTAACCCGGTTGGCGAGTTGGGCTTTCGGCACTAGATTCTCACCGTCAGGTCAACTGGCACGAAGGAGGAGTCTAATGTCGCTTCACGATCGCTTAGAGACGCTCCGCTCCCGCCATGCCTCGCTCGACGAGGCTCTAGAGAAGGAGACGAGCCGTCCTATGCCGGACAACTGCGCAATTGCTGATCTGAAGCGGCAAAAACTCCGAATAAAAGACGAGATCTTCGCTCTACAGCGGCAATAAATGAGTTAAATGCCGTTCCGCCCTCCGCAACCCCGGAGCGGGGCGGAGGGCGGTGGTTCGATCAGGACGGATCAATCATCAAAGGCTGCGGGCCTTCTCACGAAGCGCAAATTTCTGGATCTTTCCCGTCGAGGTCTTGGGCAGCGGCCCGAATACGATCGTTCTCGGCACCTTGAAGCCGGCAAGCCGCTCGCGGCAGAACGCAATGATTTCCTGAACTTCGGCTGAGGCGTTGGGCTTCAGCGTCACGAAGGCGCAAGGCGTCTCGCCCCACTTCTCGTCCGGGCGGGCGACGACGGCAGCCTCCAGCACGGCCGGGTGACGATAGAGCACCCCTTCGACCTCGATCGTCGATATATTCTCGCCGCCCGAAATGATGATGTCCTTCGACCGGTCCTTCAGCTCGATGTAGCCGTCGGGATGAGTGACGCCGAGGTCGCCGGTATGGAACCAGCCTCCGGCGAACGCTTCCTGCGTCGCCGTCGGGTTCTTGAGGTACCCCTTCATCACGACGTTGCCGCGCATCAGGACCTCGCCCATCGTCTGGCCGTCGCGCGCCACCGGCTCCAGCGTCTTCGGGTTCGCGACCGTCAGCCCTTCCAGCACCGGGTAGTTGACCCCCTGCCTGGCCTTGATCGCGGCGCGCTCGCCGACCGGCAGCGCATCCCACTCGTCGTGCCAGGCGCAGACGACGACCGGGCCGTACACCTCCGTCAGCCCATAGATGTGCGTGACGCGGAAGCCCATCGCTTCCATGCCCTCGATCACCGCGGCCGGCGGCGAGGCGCCGGCGGTCGCGATCTCGACCGTCCGCGTCAGCGCCGGCTTGATCTCCGGCGGCGCGTTCACCAGCATGTTCATCACGATCGGCGCGCCGCACAGATGCGTGACGCCGTGCTCGGTGATCTCGTTGAGGATCGCGGCGGCCTCGATCCGGCGGAGACACACATGGGTCCCGGCGAGCGCCGTCACCGTCCAGGGAAAGCACCAGCCGTTGCAGTGGAACATCGGCAGCGTCCAGAGATAGGTCGGATGCTGCGGTACGCTCCAGGCCAGGATGTTGCCGAGCGCGTTCAGGTAGGCGCCGCGGTGGTGATAGACGACGCCCTTCGGGTTGCCGGTGGTGCCTGACGTGTAGTTGAGCGCGATCGCCCGCCACTCGTCGTCCGGCAGTTCCCAGGCGAAGTCCGGGTCGCCGGTCGCGAGGAAGGCTTCGTAGTCCATCTCGCCGAGCAGCCTTCCGCCCGGCTGCGCCAGCGGATCGTCGATATCGATGACGATCGGCTTGCGCTCGACCATCGCGAGCGCCCGTTCGATCACCGGCGAGAATTCGCGGTCGGTGATCAGCACCTTCGCCTCGCCGTGCTGAAGGATGAAGGCGATGGTTTCCGCGTCGAGGCGGATGTTGAGCGCGTTCAGCACCGCGCCGATCATGGGCACGCCGAAATGCGCCTCGAACGCCTCCGGCACGTTCGGCGCCATCACGGCCACTGTGTCGTCCCTGCCGATGCCGCGGGCACGGAGAGCGCTGGCCAGCCGGCGGCAGCGCTCGTATGCTTGTGCCCAGCTATAGCGCCGCGCCGTGCCGTGGATGACCGCCGTCCGGTCCGGAAATACGGCGGCGGCGCGCCGGATGAAGCTCAGCGGGCTGAGCGGCACGTAGTTCGCCGCGTTCTTATCCAGATCGATGTCGAAAGGGCTCGGCACGTCGTTTCCGGTCATCGTTTTCCCTCAGGTCTCCCGGCGTCGCGGCGTCGTTTCACCCTGCCCGCTGGCATCGGGATAAAATTTATCCGATGATCGCGGCGCGTGCCGTCACTCTAGCACTAAACAACCGTCGAGCCGCCATGACCAGCCGTTACGAGGAAACGTACCGTCGCTCGCTCGCCGATCCGGAAGGATTCTGGGGCGAGGCCGCCAAAGCCGTTCTGTGGGATCGCCCGTTCGACAAGGTTCTGGATTCGGGCAACCCGCCGTTCTACCGCTGGTTTCTGGGCGGCCGGCTCAATCTCTGCCGCAACGCGCTCGATCGCCACGTCGATGCCGGCCATGGCGATCGTACCGCGCTGATCTACGACAGCCCCGTCACCGGGACCGTGCCGTCCTTCACCTTCCTCGAACTGCGCGACGCCGTCGCCCGTTTCGCCGGCGTGCTGTCACGGCTCGGCGCCGTCAAGGGCGACCGCGTGCTGATCTACATGCCGATGGTCCCCGAGGCGGTGATCGCGATGCTGGCCTGCGCCCGCATCGGCGCTATCCACTCGGTCGTGTTCGGCGGCTTCGCCCCGGCGGAGCTGGCGACGCGCATCGACGATGCGAAGCCGAAGCTGATCGTGTCGGCTTCCTGCGGCGTCGAGGTCAACCGCATTATTCCCTACAAGCCGCTGCTCGACGCCGCGGTCGAGATGTCGGCCGAAAAGCCCTCCGCCTGCATCATCCTGCAGCGGCCGATGCTCGCGGCGACGCTGGTGGAAGGACGCGACCATGACTGGCAGGAGGCCGTTGCCGCGGCGGAGCCGGTCCCCTGCGTCCCGGTCGAGGCAAGCGATCCGCTCTACATCCTCTACACCTCCGGCACGACGGGAATGCCGAAAGGCATCGTCCGCGACACCGGCGGGTATGCCGTCGCGCTCTCCTGGTCGATGCCCAACATCTACGACATGGCTCCCGGCGAGACATATTGGGCGGCGTCCGACGTCGGCTGGGTCGTCGGCCATTCCTACATCGTCTACGCGCCGCTGCTGCACGGCTGCGCGACGGTGGTCTACGAGGGCAAGCCGGTCGGAACCCCGGACGCGGGCGCGTTCTGGCGGGTCATCCAGCAGCACCGGGTCAAGGTGATGTTCACCGCGCCGACCGCCTTCCGCGCGATCAAGCGCGAGGACCCCGACGGCGCGCTGCTCCGCAAATACGACCTGTCCGGCTTCCGCGCGCTGTTCCTCGCCGGCGAGCGTGCGGACCCGCCGACGCTCGAATGGGCGGAACGGCAGCTCAAGGTGCCGGTGATCGACCATTGGTGGCAGACCGAAACCGGCTGGGCCATCGCGGCGAACTGCCTCGGCATCGGGCGGCTTCCGATCAAGCACGGCTCCGCGACGCACGCCGTGCCGGGATGGGACGTGCGCGTGCTCGACGCCGACGGCACCGAGGTTCCCCGGGGCGACATCGGCGCGATCGTGGTCAAGCTGCCGATGGCGCCGGGAGCGATGCTGACGCTCTGGCAAGCCGACGAGCGGTGCAAGCAGGCCTATTTCTCGCAGTATCCCGGCTACTACGTGACCGGGGACGCCGGCTTCATCGACGAAGACGGCTACATCTTCGTGATGACCCGCACCGACGACGTCATCAACGTTGCCGGCCACCGCCTGTCGACCGGCGCGATGGAGGAAGTGCTGGCCGCGCATCCCGACGTCGCCGAATGCGCCGTCATCGGCGTTCAGGACGAGCTGAAGGGGCAGGTGCCGCTCGGGTTGCTGGTTCTCAGGTCGGGCGCCGCCCGCGACGAGGCGACGGTGATCCGCGAGGCGGTCGCGATGGTGCGTGACCGGATCGGCCCGGTGGCGAGCTTCAAGACAGCGCTCGTCGTGCCGCGGCTGCCGAAGACGCGGTCCGGCAAGATCCTCCGCGGGACGGTGCGCCGCATTGCCGATTCGCAACCCTTTCAGGTGCCCGGCACGGTCGAGGACCCGGCGGCAATCGACGAAGTCGCTGAGGTGCTGCGGCAGGCCGGGTACGGGAAGGCGCCTACGGCCGGCTGAAACCGGCCGGCGCGGCCGGCGGCGGACGCGGAGCGGAGATCAGCTCTCCGCTTCGTCCGCCTCCATGTCCTCCTCGTCGAGCGGCGCATCGCTCTTGCGGTGCTGCTGGGCGCGCGCTACCGCGGTCTCCAGCTCCGACAGCGAGCACAGGCCGAGCGCTACGGGGTGGCGCGGCTTGATGTTCGGCGAGTTCCAGTGCGTGCGGTCGCGAACCGCGGCGATGGTCGGCTTGGTCGTGCCGATCAGCTTGGAGACCTGACCGTCCGACAGTTCCGGATGGTTCTTCAGCAACCACGCGATCGCATCGGGCTTGTCCTGCCGCTTGGCGATCGGCGTGTATTTCGGGCCGCGGTGCTTGACCACGGGCACCGGGATCGCTTGAGCCGCGAGCTTGAGCCTGGCGCTCGGGTCGCCCTGGCAACGCTCGATCTCCTCGACCGTGGTCTGGCCGTTGGCGACCGGATCCAGTCCCTGCATCTGCATCGCGACCTCGCCGTCGGCGATGGCCTGAACCTCCAGCGGGTGCAAGCCGCAGAAATCGGCGATCTGCTCGAACGTCAGAGAAGTGTTCTCGACGAGCCAGACGGCGGTTGCCTTGGGCATCAACGGTACGGCCATGGGTTCTTGATCCGAAGGGTTGCATCCGGGCCGTCCGACGCTGCGTTGCGCCGGTCAGGCGGACCACTGATGTAATGGATACCGGCTATATAACGACTAGCCCAGGGCGATGGAAGCCCGTTCGGCACCGTCGCCTGCGCGGCGGCTTGCACTGCGCTTGCATCGGACCGTCCGCCGTCCCAAACTGCGGCGGGAGATGTTGCCGGACGGGGAGGGCGCATGGACGAGTCGGATCTGGAGCCGCGCCGGGTACGCCCTGTGAAGAAGGATCTGGCTCCGCTGTCGATTGCCGATCTTGAAGCCTATATCGCCGATCTCGAAGGCGAGATCGTGCGGGCTCGCGACGAGATCGCCGTGAAGCGGCGTCAGCGCGGCGGCGCCGAGGCACTGTTCCGGAAATAACCGCGCGGCGCGCCGCCGCGGGAAACTTGGTCACCTCGCGGTAACGACTATGGATTAAGGTTGCGGCCGGCTTTACAACCGCGGGGCGGCCCGCGCCGTGAATTTCAGCCAAGGAGGGGGTAGATGCTGCAAGGCAAGTCGGCGATCGTTACAGGGTCAACCAGCGGTATCGGGCTCGGCATCGCCGAGTCGCTCGCCGCGCAGAAATGCAACATCATGCTGAACGGTTTCGGCGACAAGGCCGAGATCGAGAAGCTGCGCGCGGGGATGGAGAGCAAGTTCGGCATCAAGGTCGTGTACTCGGGCGCCGACCTTTCGAAGCCGGCCGACGCCCGCCAGATGGTGGAGGACTGCATTGCGGCCTTCGGTGGCTGCGACATCCTCGTCAACAATGCCGGCATCCAGTTCGTCGCGCCGATCGAGGAGTTCCCGGACGACAAGTGGGACGCGATCATCGCGATCAACCTCTCCGCCGCATTCCATGCCGCGAAGGCCGCGATCCCCAGCATGAAGAAGAAGGGCTGGGGCCGCATCATCAACATCTCGTCGGTGCACGGCGTGATCGGCAGCGACGGCAAGGCCGCTTACACCGCAGCCAAGCACGGCCTCATCGGCCTCACCAAGGTTATCGCGCTCGACCATGCCAATCACGGCATCACGGCGAACGCGGTTTGCCCGGGCTGGGTGCTCACCCCGCTCGTGCTGAAGCAGATCGAGGACAAGGCGAAGGCGCAGGGCATTTCGGTCGAGCAGGCGAAGGAGAACCTGCTCAAGGAAAAGCAGCCGATGTACCAGTTCTCGACGCCGGAAGATCTCGGCGCGCTCTGCGTCTTCCTGTGCAGCGATGCCGGCAAGACGATGACCGGCGCGACGCTGCTGATGGACGGCGCCTGGACCGTGCACTGACGATCTCGCCGATCAGGCGTTGATGTTGGAGGCCGGTCTTTGACCGGCCTCCTTTCTTTTTGGGAGACGGAGAGGGAGGGCGATGGAATACCGGAAACTCGGTCGTAGTGGGATCAAGGTCTCGCCGCTCTGCCTCGGCACGATGATGTTCGGCGGCGCGACCGATGCCGCCGCTTCGGATCGCATCGTCGCGAAGGCGCGGGATGCCGGGATCAACTTCATCGACACCGCGGACGTCTACAATGACGGCCGGTCCGAGGAGGTCGTCGGCGCATCGATACGGCCGGCGCGCGACCAGTGGGTGCTCGCGACCAAGCTCGCCAACCCGACAGGGGAGGGACCCAATCTGCGCGGCCTGTCGCGCCGCTATGTCCTTCATGCCGTCGAGGCGAGCCTGCGGCGGCTGGGTACCGACGTGATCGACATCTACTACCTGCACAAGGAGGATCACGAGACGCCGCTCGACGAGACCGTCCGCGCGATGGGCGACCTGATCCGGGCCGGCAAGATCCGCTATTTCGGCGTCTCCAACTATCGCGCGTGGCGCGTCGCCGAGATCTGCAACCTGTGCGACCGGTTCGGCATCGACCGGCCGGTGGTAAGCCAGCCTTACTACAACGCGATGAACCGGATGCCGGAGACCGAACACCTGCCGGCCTGCGGCTATTACGGGCTCGGCGTCGTGCCCTACAGCCCGCTGGCCCGCGGCGTCCTCACCGGCAAGTACGCGCCCGGCGCCGCGGCACCGCCGGCCGATACCCGCGCCGGCCGCTCGGACAAGCGGATCATGGAGACCGAGTGGCGCCGCGAGTCGCTGGAACTGGCGCAGCGGATCAAGGCCCATGCCGAGGCCCGCGGCATGACGGCGGGACAGTTCGCCGTCAACTGGGTGCTCAACAACGCATTCGTCACCGCGGCGATCGCCGGTCCGCGCACCGAAGCGCAGTGGGACGACTATCTCGGCGCGCTTGCCCACCGCTTCAGCGCCGAGGACGAAGCGTTCGTCGATGCTCTCGTCGTAACCGGCCACCCGTCGACTCCGGGCTACAACGATCCCCAATACCCGATCGAAGGCCGTAGACCTCGTACGAACTGATAAAATTTTATATGTACTCATAGTAATAAACCAGTGGTTCAAAAAAGAATCAGAAATGTACAGTCGCCATCTTCAGAGAGTTTTAATGAACGGCGGGTAGAACTGTCTCGGTGACGTCCTGGAAGACGGGGCGCCATCGAAGAGCAGAGCACCTTCCATCTTTCCTTGCTTGGGGCCGTCACTCGCTGGCGGCCCCTCCTCTTGCTTCCCGGGCATGGTTTTGGAGTGCCTAACATCGGGCACACTCCGTTATAGTGCGTGGACCTGCCGCGCTCCCGGAGCATCGCCATGGCCGATCCGAGATACGTGAAGTTCGATACGTTGAGCCTGCATGCCGGCCAGCGGCCCGATCCCGTGACCGGTGCGCGCGCCGTACCGATCTACCAGTCGACGAGCTTCGTGTTCCAGGACAGCGATCATGCGGCCTCGCTGTTCAACCTGGAGCAGCCCGGCCACATCTATACGCGGATCAGCAACCCGACGACCGCCGTTCTGGAGGAGCGGCTGGCGGCGCTTGAGGGCGGCGTCGGCGCGATCTGCACGTCGAGCGGACAGGCGGCGCTGCACCTCGCGATCGTGACGCTGATGAGCGCCGGCGGGCACATCGTCGCGGCGTCGTCGCTCTATGGCGGCTCGATCAACCTGCTGAAGCTGACGCTGCCCCGCTTCGGCATCCGCACGACGTTCGTCGACCCGCGCGATCCCGAGGCGTTCCGTGCCGCGATCACGCCCGACACGCGCCTCGTCTATGCGGAAATGCTCGGCAATCCCGGCTTCGAGGTGCTCGACGTCCCGGCCGTGTCGAAGGTCGCGCACGCTGCCGGCGTCCCGCTGATGGTCGACTCGACCTTCGCGACGCCCTACCTCATCCGGCCGATCGAGCACGGCGCCGATCTCGTGATGCATTCGGCGACGAAATGGCTGGGCGGCCACGGCATCGCCCTCGGCGGCGTCCTGGTCGACGGCGGCCGCTTCGACTGGGAGGCGTCCGGCAAGTTCCCGACGCTGACCGAGCCCTATGCCGGATATCACGGGATCGACTTCGCCGAGGAGTTCGGCCCGCAGGCGTTCGTGATGCGGGCGCGGGCCGAGGGATTGCGGGATTTCGGCGCCTGCATCAGCCCGACCAACGCGTTCCATATCCTGCAGGGCGTCGAGACGCTGCCGCTCCGCATGGCGCGCCATGTCGACAACACGGCGCGGGTCCTGACCGTCCTGCAGGGCCATCCGATGGTGGAGTGGGTGTCGCATCCGAGCCTGCCGACGCATCCCGACCATGATCTGGCGAAGCGCCTGCTGCCGCGCGGCGCCGGGTCGATCGTGACGTTCGGCATCAAGGGAGGGCGCGCCGCCGGCCGCGCGTTCATCGACAGCCTTCGTTTGGTCTCGCATGTCGCCAATGTCGGCGACGCGAAGACGCTGGTGATCCACCCCGCCAGCACGACGCATCAGCAGCTCGACGCCGAGGCGCTCCGCCTCGCGGGGGTCGGCGAGGATCTGGTCCGCCTGTCGGTCGGCCTGGAGGATCCGGACGACATCATCGACGACCTCAATCAGGCGCTGCGCGCCGCGCAGAAGGCGGTTGCGGGACCTTCGCCGCGCGCGGCGAAGCCCGCGGCCGCGGCGGAGTGAGGCGGCCATGGAACTCGTCGTCGGCGGACGCCGCGTCTATGCCGCAACGGGCGGGAAGCCCTTCGATCCCGCGCTCCCGGGCGTCGTCTTCATTCATGGGTCCGGCATGGACCACACGGTTTGGGCGATGCAGACGCGCTACTTCGCTCATCACGGGCGGAGCGTTCTGGCCATCGACCTGCCCGGCCACGGCCGTAGCGAAGGCCCTCTGCTGGAGACGATCGAGGACATGGCCGCCTTCGTCGTCGACGCGGTCACGGCGGCCGGCGCGACGCAACCGCAATCCGTCGCGCTGGTCGGTCACAGCCTCGGTGCGCTCACCGCGCTGGAGGCGGCGGCGCGACTGGGCGAACGGTCGCGGGGACTCGCTCTGCTCGGGATGACGCCGCTGATGCCGGTGCATCCCGACCTCCTCGCCCTGGCGGACCACGGCGCTCGCGCGACGATCGACATCATGGTGACGTGGGCGGTCGGCCGGCAGGCTCAGATCGGCGGCAACGAGGCGAGCGGCCTCTGGACGACGCAGGCGTCGATGAGTCTTCTGGAGCGGGCCGATCCGCGCAGCATCGCCCTCGACCTCGCGGCGTGCAACGCCTACCGCGGCGCGGCGGAGGCTGCGGCCCGGCTGTCCTGCCCGGTTCTGCTGGTGATCGGAGCCGAAGACCGCATGACGCCGGCGCCCAAGGCAGTCGAGTTCGCGCGTGCCATCGGCCCTTCGGCGAAGGCGGTGACGCTCGCCGGTGCCGGCCACATGATGATGATCGAGCAGCCGACCGCGACGCTCGCCGCCCTGAAAGCCGTCCTCTAGATCGGTTTTCTGCACTGGTCCCCGTTTGGCCGGCGGTCCGCTCTTTCGCCTTGGCGGATCGGGGCGAGCGCGGCACGATCAACTCGATGCCGCAAAGGGAGCGGGCGGTGAGCCGTCGTGCGTGGCGCGGCGGTGACGGCCGAGCTGTCCTGAAGACGATCCTTGGAGCCGGAAGAAGCGATGGCCGACGATGCCGCCGAGACCCGAGAGCGCTACCCGCATTTCCTGTCGATCCCGACGCGCTGGATCGACAACGACATTTATGGGCACGTCAACAACGTCCGCTACTACGAGTATTTCGACACGGTCATCAACCGTTACCTGATCGATGCCGGCGGCCTCGACATCCATCGCGGTCCGGTGATCGGGATCGCCGTCGAGTCGATGTGCCGGTTTCACCGGTCGCTCGTCTACCCCGATACCGTCGACGCCGGCCTCCGCGTCGGCAAGCTCGGCAACACCAGCGTCCGCTATGAGATCGGCTTGTTCCGTCACGGCGACGCCGAGCCGGCGGCGACCGGTCATTTCGTCCACGTCTTCGTCATGCGAGAGGCGCAGCGTCCGACGCCGATCCCGCCGGCCATCCGCGCCGCGCTCGACAAGCTGCTGCTGCCGGGCTGACCGGACGCGAAAAGGCCCTGGACCTTGCGGTCCAGGGCCTCCGTCAAATCGGATCCCGACGAGCGGGAGCGATCGGTCAGGCAGCCTGCTGCTGCTGGTCGATCGCCTTCGGCTGAGCCGGGGTGCCGGCCTTGATCTCGATCGTGCGCGGCTTCGCGGCCTCCGGAACCTCGCGGACCAGCTCGACGTGGAGCAGGCCGTTGTCGAGGCTGGCGCCCACGACCTTGATGTGGTCGGCGAGCTGGAAGCGGCGCTCGAAGGCACGGCGGGCGATGCCACGATGCAGGTAGCGTGCGCCGTCGTCCTCCTTCAGCCCCTTGCCCTTCACCAGGAGCGCGTTCTCATGCACGGTCAGTTCGATATCCTCGGCACCGAAGCCCGCCACCGCCATGGTCAGGCGATAGGAGTCGTCACCGATCTTCTCGATATTGTAGGGCGGGTAGGAAGTCGCCGCTGAATCGAGCCGGGTCGCAGCATCGGCCAGCCGCGTCAGACGGTCGAAGCCGATCGTCGAGCGGAAAAGCGGCGAGAAGTCGAGAGCGTTCATTTCCAAATCCTCCAAGCGAGCGAAATGGTCAATTGGTGCGTCCCCGAAGGGCGGGTCACCGGGTCTTACGGCTTTCGTCGAACCCGCATGCGGCGTCCGACGACAGCTAGATGGGTAGGCATCGGAGCCGTTCAAGAGGGGCGCAATCCACGCGGAAGGCGGACATCCGGCGTCCTGCCGCGCCATGGAAAATTAATCCCTGCGCCACATATTCATCGATCTCGGGTGTCATCTCCGGGTTGTGGCGTTATGGATGCAGCGCCGACGGCGTTCTTCAACAAGACGTACGACGAGACGATCGCGCTCTTGTACGAGGCGCGCAACTACGTCGCCGCGACCCGCCGTCCCGGTCCGGTCGAAGCGTCGACGGACCGTCTGCGCGTCTCGTGCGAGACGATGCGCCTGACCGCCCGGCTCACGCAGGTCATGGCGTGGCTGCTCGGGCAGAAGGCGGTCCACGCCGGAGAGATTACGATGGAGCAGCTTGTCGAGGAGCATCAGCCGCTCATCGAGGTCGCCGTCTGCATGGAAGACGGCGAGGCGCAGGTCGATGGCCTGCCGTCGGCGCTCCGGGAACTGCTGGACCGGACGCACCGCCTTTACATCCGCGTCGCCCGCCTGGACGAGATGGTCCGGCGGCGCATCGACTGACGGCGGATGCAGGGGCAGCGGAGCCGATGGGCTCCGCCGGCGCGATCAGCCCTGTTTGATTCCCAGCCCGGCGAAGCGCTTGTTGAACCGCGCCACCTGACCGCCGGTGTCGGTCAGCCGCTGCTGGCCGCCGGTCCAGGCCGGATGCGACTTGGAGTCGATCTCCAGGCGTAGCGTGTCGCCGGCTTTGCCGTAGGTCGACCGCGTCTGATAGGTGGTGCCGTCGGTCATGACGACGGTGATCTCGTGGTAATCGGGATGGATATCGGTTTTCATCGAAGGCTCCGCGGCAGAAGCGCGGCTTATATCGAAGCGAGGGCGGTGATGCAACGGCGCGACCGCCGCGGGGATGGGTGATGGACGGATCGGATGACGTGACGGCCTCGTCGCGGCGGCGGGATCTGCGGGCGCTCGCGCCGGTCTTCGCGATGGCGCGGCCGTATTGGCTGCGCGTCGTCGGCGCGTCGGTTGCCCTGCTGGTCGCCGCGGCAACGATTCTCGCGCTCGGTCAGGGGCTGCGGCGGATGGTCGACGATGGGTTCCGCAACGGCGACGCCTCGCTGATGGACCGGGCGGTCTTCATCCTGTTCGGCGTCATCCTGGTGCTCTCGGCATCGACCTACTGCCGGTTTTATCTCGTCTCCTGGATCGGGGAGCGCGTCGTCGCCGATCTGCGCCGCGCCGTGTTCGACCGCGTCATCGGCCTGAGCCCGGCGTACTTCGAGACAAGGCGCACCGGCGAGATCATCTCCCGGCTCACCACCGACACGACGCTGCTGCAAACGGTCATCGGCTCGTCGGTGTCGCAGGCGCTGCGCAATGGACTGCTGCTGATCGGCGGCCTCGGTCTGCTGGCGGCGACGAGCGCGAAGCTGACCGGCCTCGTCCTGCTCCTCGTGCCGGTTGTCGTCGTGCCGATCCTGGTGTTCGGCCGCCGCGTGCGCCGGCTGTCGCGGGACAGCCAGGACGAGATCGCATCGGTCAGCGCCTATGCGGAGGAGGCGATCAACGCCGTCCGCACCGTTCAGGCGCTGACGCACGAGCCGGTGGACCGCGAGCGCTTCGGCGACCGCGCCGAGCGCGCCTTCGCCGTGGCGCGGCGGCGCATCCGCGTCCGCGCCGCGCTTTCCGCGATCGTGATCCTGCTCGCCTTCGGGGCGGTCGCCCTGATCCTGTGGGTCGGCGGGCAGGACGTGATGGCCGGGCGGCTCACCGGCGGCGACCTCTCGGCCTTCGTCTTTTACGCGGTCATCGTCGCCGGCGCGACCGGCACGCTGTCGGAGGTCTGGGGCGACATCCAGCGCGCCGCCGGAGCGGCCGAGCGGATCGGCGACCTGCTCTCGACCGAAAGCGAGATCCGACCGCCCGAACGTCCGCTGCCGCTGCCGTCGCCGCCGCGTGGCGAGGTCCGGTTCGAGGACGTCACCTTCCGCTACCCGGCGCAGCCCGACCGGTCGGCGCTGACCGGCTTCAGCCTGCGGGTCGTACCGGGCGAGACGGTGGCGCTGGTCGGACCGTCCGGCGCCGGCAAGACGACGGTGTTCCAGTTGCTTCTGCGTTTCTACGACCCGCAATCC
>DASWRT010000178.1:0-5520 GCA_036403035.1 Allostellaceae bacterium
GCGCCGCCGATCACGCCGCCGACGGCGGAGGTCAGGAGATAGAAAGTCAGGATGAGCCCGAAGCCCCACGTCACGAGCCCGTGGAGCGACCCGTCGAGAGGCCGCGTCGAACCCGCGAGACGCGCGGCCGCGTAGCCCCCGGCGACCGCCGCCAAGAGATAGCTCACCAGCCACCAGATCCCGGCGCCGAGGCCGAGGCTGGTGGCGCTGGGTGTATTTCCCTGGGCTGGATCCACGGTGCCGAGGCCGACCCCGAGCCCGAGCACGCCGAGGAGCAGTTGCACGGCGAGGGCGATCACCACGCCGGCGAAGATGGCGCCCCAGGAGACGCGACGGCGAGTGGCCGTCACCTCCACGCTGGGAGCAGCCGCTATGCGGCCGGCGGACCCGAATGTCTCACTCATCGTCGTTTTTTCTCCTATCGTCCGGAGGTCTGCCGTTCCGCACGAGCGGGGACTGCCGGCAGGCTATGCATCCGCCGCCGCTCGGCCACCGGCCACGAGGAGAGCGGCGACGTGCGAAGATCCGATTATGGCTGTGCTGCTGTGCTGCTGCGCCGCGTCGTGCCCGCGGAAGAACAGCATGTAGAGGATGACGATGGCGGCCAGGATCACGAGCCCGATCACCCAGCCCGGAAACCGTCTCTTGCCGGCGGGGGCATCGTCATTCGGCCGGTCGTAGGCGCCGACCGTGCCGGGCTTTGCGCCGGCCATCGACGGGTCGGCGGAGGCGCCATCGCTGTTCGGTGCGGCGCCGTCACCGGCGCCGGACCCGCCGGCGCCGTATTTGTGAACTTTGGACATAGGCTGGTTTCCTTCGATCGGACTTGCTTGCGCGAGGCTCGGACCGGGAAAGCGACCCCGATCCGAGCGGCCGGCCGCGACTGGCGGCCTTTACTCCCAGGTCAGGCTTTCCGGCCGGGCGCTACCGTGTCCTTCACGTCCTCCTTGAGGTCGCGCGCCTTGTCCGCGATTCTTTCGCCGAGTCCGCGGTCGTCGCCACCGGCGGACGCGCTCGGCTTGTTGCCCGCCGCCATGCGGTCGACACCGGTCGCCGTGGTGCCGCTCCGCTCCACGCCGGCGTCGCCGCGGTCGACCTCGACCTCCGTCCGGCGCACCGTGTCGCGAACGGTTTCGGCGTGCTCTCCGACGTCCTTGCGGACGACGACTTCCTCGCGCACCCGCGCCACTTTCTCGACGACGGCTTCCTCGTCGACCTCGCGCACCTCGATCTCGCGCTCGCGGAATGCGTCCGCACCGACGGGCGCAGTTCCCGACGCCGGACGGCGCTCGACCTCGACATGCTCGTGGCGCAAGCGAACCTGCTGCTCGACCGGGACCTCGACGACGTAGCTGCGGATATGCACCCGCCCGCGCTCGACCGTACGCTTGCCGACCCGGAGTTCCTCCTCGACGATCGGGATGATTTCATCGCCGGTCCGGCCGTGCGCCGCCTGCGTGCCGGCCAGCGGCGCCGGTTCGCGCGTGTGATCGAACGTCGAGAAACCGGAGCTGCGGAGAGTCGCGCCGCGTTCGTCGACATCGATAGCGCCGTGCTCGGCCATCAGTTCCTGCACGCGCTCGGCTTGGCCTTCCGACACCGTCACGACGGCGAGGCTGTCGCCGCGGCGGACGCTCTCGGCATAGAGATGGGCGTCATCCTCGGGGATGCCCCGGCTCACCAGCGCGCGGACGAGGCGGGGCTCGTCGCCTGAATAATCAGTCAGCGAGCCGTGGCCGATCACGTCGCCGATGCCGCCGAAGCTCGACCTTCCGGAGAACGCGCCGCCTTGGCCGACGCGGTCCCCGTAGCGGTCTCCAGCGTTGTTCCCGACAACGTCGATGTCGTTCCGCGAAACGCCGAGCGCCTCCAGGTCGGAAATCATGTTTTGGATCGAACGCAGATCCTCATAGATAGCGACAAGCGTCGTCATACGGTACTCCTCGATTCACTTCGGCCAGGAAAGTCTTGCTCTTCACAAGAGAACCGAAACGATCGAGACTAGTTCCGCTTTATTCGTTTATCACTGGGATGATCGGCCGGAGCACAAAACAAGAAAGGAAAATCCCCTTTTCCCTTTCCATAAAGGCGAGATACGCCCTGCCGAACGATCGGCGTCACCGATGCAAGCGGGTGTGACGAGCGCAGATCGATCCACCCAGCCGAAGCGCAGATCGTCGCCGGCCGCCGACTTCATCGAAGCAAGCGGGGAAATGCAGCTTTCAGCACGGCGACCGTCCGCTGCCCCGCCACGCCCGCGCATGCCCCGCGTGCGCGCCGGCATTGCAGCGGCAACCTTGATATCAGACCTGATCGTAGTCGATCGTAACGTGGTCCGTCGTCGGCAGCGCTTGGCAGGTCAGGACGAAGCCGGCCTGCATCTCCCAGGGCTCCAGCGAATAGTTGACCGCCATCTCGACGGCGCCTTGGACGACCTTGGCGCGGCAGGTGCAGCACATGCCGCCGCGGCAGGAGTACGGCAGGTCGAGGCCGGCACGCAGCGCCGCTTCGAGGACCGTCTCGCCGGACGCGACCGGCACCTCGGCCGTCTTACCGTCGACGATGAGCGTCGCGAGCGCTTGCGCGGCGGCTTCGGCCGCCGCCGGACCCTTCGGCAGCGTCGCCGCCGGCCGGCGGGCGCCGGTGACCGGCGCCGGGGTGAAGCGCTCGACATGGATGCGCTCCCTCTCCATCCCAAGGCCGAGCAGCGCCCCCTCGATCTCGTCGATCATGCCGGCGGGACCGCAGATGAAGGCGTGGTCGACGATCGGCGCCGGGACGATCGAGCGGAGCAGGACCGACACCTTCTCCGTGTCGAGCCGGCCGTTCAGGATCGGGACGTCCTGCTGCTCGCGCGACAGCACGTGGAACACCGAGAGCCGGTCGAGGAAGCGGTCCTTGAGGTCGTCCAGCGTCTCGCGGAACAGGATCGAGGCCGTCGACTTGTTGCCGTAGAACAGGAAGAAGCGGCTCTTCGGCTCGCGCGAGAGCACGGTGCGGACGATCGACAGGACGGGCGTGATGCCCGAGCCCGACGCGAACCCGACGAAGGTCCGCGCCTCCTCCGGGCGGATGTCGGCGGTGAAGCGCCCGGCCGGCGTCATCACGTCGATCTCGTCGCCTTCCTTGATGCCCTCGCTGACGAAGCTGGAGAACAGCCCGCCGTCGACGCGCTTCACCGCGACGCGCAGCTCGTCGTCGACGCCGGAGCAGATCGAGTAGGAACGCCGGACATCCTCGCCGTCGATCGTCGTCCGCAGCGTCAAATACTGGCCGCAGGAGAAGGCGAAGTCCTGCCGCGCCTCCTGCGGCACGGCGAAGGCGATCGACACGGCGTCCGGCGTCTCGCGCCGCACCTCGGCGATCCGCAGCCGATGAAAACGCGGAGTCATGGTTCTTGTCCGTTGCGTCGCGTCAGATGCACTTGAAGTAGTCGAACGGCTCGCGGCAGGCGCGGCAGCGCCACAGCGCCTTGCACGCGGTCGAGCCGAACTCGGCGAGCTTCTCGGTGTCGCCGGAGCCGCAATGGGGGCATGGCACCTGATCGACGCCGAAGAGCGCGCCGCGCCGCGACGACGCCCTGCCCTGCGGTGGCGCGATGCCGTAGGCGCGGAGCTTCGCCTTGCCCTCGTCCGTCATCCAGTCCGTCGTCCAGGCCGGCGAGAGAACGGTGCGGACGCGCGCCCGCTCGATCCCCGCCTTAGCCAGCGCGACATCGATCTCCACCGCGATCATGTTCATCGCCGGGCAGCCGGAATAGGTCGGCGTGATCGTCACCTCGACGGCGCCGTCCGCCGCGACGCCCACGTCGCGCAACACGCCCAAATCGGCGATGCTCAGCACCGGGATCTCCGGGTCGCAGACCGAAGCCGCCGCTTCGTAGGCGCGGCGCTTCAGCGCCTCGGACGGGAGATCCGCCGCCACCGCCGCGCTCACCACGTCGCTCCGGGATAGGTACGCTGCAAATGCTGGAGGTCGGCGAGGATAAAGCCGAGATGCTCGGAGTGACGGCCGGAACGGCCGCCGCTCTGCATCCAGCCGTCGCTCGGCCGGGTCAGCGTCGCCTCGGCGAGGATCTCGTCGACCGTGCGGTTCCACTCGGCGCGCAGCGGCTCCGGGTCGGCCGCGATCCCGGCCTCGATCAGCGCCCGCTCGGTAGCGTCCGCCTCGAACAGTTCGCCGGTGAACAGCCAGAATTCGTCCAGCGCCGCCTGCGCCCGCCGGTGACTCTCCGCCGTGCCGTCGCCGAGCCGGATCAGCCATTCGCCGGCATGGCGGACGTGATAGGCGGATTCCTTGGCGGACTTCGCCGCGACGGCCGCCAGCGTCGCGTCCTTCGAACCGATCGCCGTGCGCCAGTACGGGTCGATGAACGCCGAGTACAGCACCTGACGCACGATCGTCGCCGCGAAATCGCCGTTCGGCTGCTCGACCAGCAGGCAGTTGCGGTACTGCCCGACGTCGCGCAGATAGGCGAAATCGTCCTCGGTGCGGCCGGGCGTGCCGTCGATCTCGGCGGCGTACTGGTAGAGCGACCGCGCCTGCCCGATCAGGTCGAGCGCGATGTTGGGCAGCGCGATGTCCTCTTCGAGGGTCGGCGCGTGCCCGCACCATTCCGACAGCCGGTGCCCCAGCACGAGGGCGTCGTCGGCGCGGCGCAGCACATATCCCAGCAGCGGCGTGTCCGGGACTTCGATCGACGTCGTTGTCGTCGCCATGACTGCAGGCTTTCCGCGGATGTTAGCGCTAACACACGGCTGATTTGTACCATTGGCCTCGGTCGTTGACCGACGCCGAGTGGGTTACGCTCAGACGCCGCGCAGGCTCAATCAACGGCCGATGAGTTACGCTCAACGGCCGTTGATATCACATATGCCCGACTTCCTCGGGCACCTCGTAGAAGGTCGGGTGGCGGTAGATCTTCGTGCCGGTCGGCTCGAACATCATGTCCTTCTCGGACGGGTCCGAGGCGACGATCGCGGCCGACGGCACGACCCAGACCGACAGTCCTTCGCCGCGCCGCGTGTACACGTCGCGCGCCGCCTGCAACGCCATCGTCGCGTCGGCCGCGTGCAGCGAGCCGACATGCTTGTGCGCGAGGCCGGTGCGGGAGCGGATGAACACCTCCCAGAGCGGAATCTTGGCTTCCGGCATATCCTCGTCCTCCAGATCTAAGCCGCTTCCTTGGCCGCTTCCGCCGCCGCGGCGGCACGCGCCCGTTCCCGCTTCTTCGCCGCGTGCGCCAGCACCGCCTCGCGGACCCAGGCGCCGTTCGCGTGCGATTCGCGCCGCTGCTTCATGCGCTGGCGGTTGCAGGGGCCGTTGCCGGCGACGACGTTCCGGAACTCCTCCCAATCGATCTCGCCGAACTCCCAGTGCCCGGTCGCCTCGTTGAAGGCAAGCTTCGGGTCGGGGATCGTCAGGCCGAGATAGTGGGCCTGCGGAACGGTCGCATCGACGAATTTCTGGCGCAGCTCGTCGTTCGAGAAGCGCTTGATCTTCCAGCGCATCGATTTGTCG
>DASWRT010000179.1:0-2569 GCA_036403035.1 Allostellaceae bacterium
CGCCTTGACCGCGTTGTACGCCCACTTCTCGTCGAGGCCGAGCGCCTTGCCCATGCCCGGCGTGGCGCCCAGCAGCCGCTTGATCGTCGGATCGTCGCTCTTCACCATCTGGTCGACGTTCTTCTGCGTGACGCCCCGCTCTTCCGCCTCGATCAGCGCATACACCACCCAGCGGACGATGTCGTTCCACTCCTCGTCACCGTGCCGCACAGCCGGCGCCAACGGTTCCTTGGAGATGAGTTCCGGCAGGATCATGTAGTCGTCCGGGTTCTGCGCCTTGGTTGCGCGCGTGCCGGCGAGCCCCGAGGCATCGGTCGTGTAGATGTCGCAGCGGCCGGAGAAGAATGCGCTCTCTACCTCTTCGAGCTTCTCGATGACGACCGGCTTGAATTGCATCTTGTTGGCGCGGAAATAGTCCGCGAGGTTCAGCTCGGTCGTCGTGCCCGGCTGGACGCAGACGGTGGCGCCGTTCAGCTCCTTGGCGCTCTTCACGCCGAGCGACTTCCTCACCATGAAGCCCTGGCCGTCATAGTAATTGACCGGGGCGAAGTTGAGGCCGAGCTGGGTGTCGCGCGACAGCGTGTCGGTGGTGTTGCGCGTCAGCACGTCGACCTCGCCGGACTGAAGGCCGGTGAAGCGCTGCTGCGAGGTCAGCGGCACGAACTTCGTCTTCGATCCGTCGCCGAACACGGCGGCCGCGATCGCCGTGCAGGTATCGACGTCGAGACCGGTATAGCGGCCTTGGCTGTCGGCCAGCGAGAAGCCGGCGACACCGGTCGAGACGCCGCAAGTCAGAACGCCTTTGTTCTTGACCGCGTCGAGCGTCGGCCCTGCTGCGGCCATACCGGCCATGCCGAGCACCGCCACAAAGCCCGTCGCCGCGAGGAGGCGCTTCTTCACGTCCATCGGAATGTCCCTGTTCGCCTTTTTCGTTGCCGGTTTATGACCGGTTAAATTGGACCCTAACATAGCGCAACGCGCAGTCGCAATCTCACCGCTGTACCGCCCCGAAGTCCGGCCGGCAGGAACCGCCCGGCGCGGGCCGGGCCGCATCCGGGCCGGTCGCAGAAGGCGGCACGGTGACTATGCAATTAGCGGACCGGCATGGCGTGCATCCGGCCGCCGCGGGTCCACGGATCGTTCGCCGCGCTCGAAGATCCCGCGCCGCCATCATTCGGCGTAGGAGGGGTCCTCGCGGTCGAGGATCCGGCGCAGCGCCGCGAAGTGGATGCGGGCGTAGGCGTCGACTTCGGCGGCGATCTGCGCTTGCGTCTTCGCCGCGATCTCGTGCGGAACGCGCTTCAGCGGACGGCCGGTCTGCATCGCCAGCACCTGAAGCTGGGCCGCGCGCTCCAGGTAGTACAGATCGTCGAACGCCCGCGCGACGGTGGCCGCGACGACGATGACGCCGTGGTTCTGGAGGAACAGCACCCCGTTGTCTCCGAGCGCCGCGACCATGCGGTCGCCTTCGGCGTCATCGAGGGCCAGCCCGTTATAACCGGTATCGTCGTCGTACCCGATCTGGCCGTAGAAGCGCAGCGCGTTCTGGCTGCACGGCTCCAGCCGTCCGTCCTCGATGACGGCGAGCGCCGCCGCATAGGGCATGTGAGTGTGCATCACGCAGGCAGCCGCCGGGCGCGCCCTATGGATCCGCGAATGGATGAAGAACGCGGTCGGCTCGATCGGATAGTTGCCCTCGACGAGGTTTCCCGCGCCGTCGACGACGAGCAGGTCGCTCGCGCGGATCTCGCTGAAATGCAGCCCGTGCGGGTTGATGAGATACCGGTCGGCGCTGCCGGGCACGGCGAGGCTGAAATGGTTGCACGTGCCCTCATGGAACCCGAGCCGGGCCGCCCAGCGGAAGGCGGCGGCCAGATCGATGCGGGCCTCGCGGACCGGATCGGCGGCGGCGGGAGAACGGAGCGGCGAGACGGCTGGAGCGGAGGACATGCGGCGGCTTCCGGGGGCTGGGCGATGCCCGACTTTAGCGTGTCGGGCGGCCGGTCGGCCACGTCCGGCTGCATCCCGGAGGAGCGGAACCGGCAAGATGCCCGCCCGTTCGAAAAAAGAGTGCCGCCCCGACATTCCGACCCGCGACATTCCGACCAAGGAGCCGATCGATGGAGATCCGCGAGATCATGAGCCGCGACGTCCGCACCGCCAGCCCGACGCAGACCTTGCAGGATGCCGCGAGGATCATGGCCGACCACGATGTCGGCGCGCTGCCGGTCTGCGACGAGGGCGTCGGGCTTGTCGGGATGATCACCGATCGCGACATCGCCCTTCGCGGCGTCGCCGAGCGGCTGGACCCGAAGCGGACGACGGTCGGCACGGCGATGACCGACGAGGTTTATTTCTGCTTCGAGGACGATGCCGTCGAGGACGTCGCCGAGCAGTTGGCGGAATTGCGCATCCGGCGGCTGCCGGTCTTGGACGACGCCAAACGGCTGGTCGGGATCGTCTCTCTGAAGGACATTACGACTGCGGCCGCCGGTGCGGCGCCGGACGTGGCGCGGCGGGCGCTGCGCGGCATTTCCCGGCCCGGCGGCCCGCACGACCAGACGCGGAA
>DASWRT010000180.1:0-14255 GCA_036403035.1 Allostellaceae bacterium
GCGGATCGGGACGGACGACCGACTGTATGATTCACGATGAGAAAGAGCGGAGCGGCGAGCCGCCGCCCGCGATCTTATGTCCAATACGGGTGAGGGACAAGACGTCGCCTCGCGCGCCCGCGTCACCGACAACTCCCTCTCCCCTTGCGGGCTACGACATTCACACATCTCTCTCCGGCTCTCGACAAGCTGCACGGCAGAGAACCCAGAGAACCGCAGAAACCCTCGATTCTCGGTGCCAAGGTTGAGCATCCCGCTGCGAAAGGGGCGTCGAGATAACGGATTGAAAAGAAAGTACTTCTGGTGATGTGTGAATCTGATAGCCCCTTGCGGGGAGGGTCGGGGTGGGGGGACTCCACAGCAAAACTATCGCCGTCCGGCGGCGCGACCGCCGGCCGTCAGGGCCAGATCACCTTGGGGTTGACGCCGACCTTGTACGAATCGAGGCTCCCGTCGACGAATTCGAGGATGTGGAACTTCGCCTGACCGCAATCGCCGGTCGGCGAGCAGGTGAGCGTCCCGGTCACGCCCTCGTAGTCCTTGGTCGCGTAGAGCGCGTCGCGCAACGCCTTGCGGCCGACATAGAGCGAGCCGTCGTCGCCCTTGACCGCAACCTTCTTCAGCGCGGCGAGCAGCACGCCGCCGGCGTCGTAGCCTTGCGGATGGAAGGCGGCGAGCGGGTCCTCGCCGTACTTCGCCTTGTACTTCTCCAGCAGAGCGACATAGCGTGGGCCGAGGGCCTGCGGGCTCGTGTCGGTGCCGGCGATCGTGTAGCCGACCGCGGCGTCGCCCGCCGCCTCCAGGAAGTTCGGGCTGAGCACCGCGTCGGTGCCGAGCAGCGTGGTCTTCTGGAGGCCGGGCACCTCCTTCGCCTGCCGCACCAGGAACGCGGCGGCGTTGACGAAGACCGGCATGAAGATCACCTGCGGCTGCGCCGTCGCGACGCGCGTCAGGACCGGGCGCATGTCCGAATCGGTCGGCGCAACCGCCTCGCGGGCGACGACCTGCCCGCCGAGCATGGTGAATTGCTCCTCGAAGGCGCGCACCACCTGCTCAGGATAGGGCGTGCCGTCGTGGATCGTCGCGACCTTGTCGGCCTTAAGCACCTCGCGCACGTACTTGGCGACGACCGGCGCCGCGGCGTTGTCGGAATGCACGGTGCGGAGGAAGCCCTCGAAACCGGGGCCGCGGTTGGGCGCCGTCAGCGTCGGCGCCGTGGCGCTGGTGCCGATGCTCGGGATGCCGGACTGCCACAGAATCGGCGCGCCGCCCCTGGCCTCGCTGGAGCAGGCCGGGCCGATCACCGCGAGCACCTGCGGGTTCGTCGCCAGCTTCGCCGCGGCGGTCTGTCCGCCTTCGACGCTGCACTGGCTGTCCTCCGCCTCAAGGCGGATCGGATGTCCGTCGAAAGTCCCCTTCGCATCCTGGATCGCCAGCTCGACGCCGCGCTTCTGGTCGAGCCCGAGGGCCCCGTCCGGCCCGTTGAGCGGCCAATAGCCGCCGACGACGACTGGTTGTCCCTTGGCGATCTTGACGACTCCGATCGGATCCGTCACCGGACCGACGGTTTCGGCAGCCGCGAAGGAACTGACGGCAACCGCCGCCGCAAATGCCGCATGCGCGGCAAACACCCTGACCATCCCGTCCCCGTTCCGTACGTTATGCCCTGAATCAGGCGATTATTTTCGAGCCGCCGGACACCGGTGAGCCGGTAGAACGGCAGCCGCTCGGCAATATGCCACAGACTATAATCCGATCGGTACTATCAAACGAAAGGTCCGACGCAGGCGCTGAGCATTCAGGGTGAAGCGGTGCGCGCGGTCCAATCCAGTTCTCGTACCGGCGGGTCCGGTTGCGATATAGGAGACGGCCGCGGCGGCTCCCCGGCGGAGCCGGGCGGCGGCGGCGGCGGCAGCCGGCACGGCGCAGGAGAAGTGGGTGAAGCTCGGTATCGATATGGGATCGACCCCGGCGGGAGAACCGGCGACGCTCGATCTCGAAGAGCTGCTCGCGACCCGGCTCCTGGTGCAGGGCAATTCGGGGTCCGGCAAGTCGCACCTGCTGCGCCGCCTGCTGGAGCAGAGCGCACCGTGGGTGCAGCAGGCGGTGGTCGACCCGGAAGGCGACTTCGTCACCCTCGCCGACAAGTTCGGCCACGTCGTGGTCGACGCGTCGGCGCATACCGAGCCCGCGCTGCAGCGAATCGCCAGCCGCGTCCGCCAGCACCGCGTCTCGGTCGTGCTCAACCTGGAGGGGCTCGACACCGAGATGCAGATGCGCCACGCCGCCGCGTTCCTCGGCGGCATGTTCGAGGCCGAGCGCGATCTGTGGTACCCGATGCTGGTGGTCGTCGACGAGGCGCAACTCTTCGCGCCGGCGGCGGCCGGCGAGGTCTCGGACGAGGCGCGCAAGGCATCGCTCGGCGCGATGACCAACCTGATGTGCCGCGGCCGGAAGCGCGGCCTTGCCGGCGTCATCGCGACGCAGCGCCTCGCCAAGCTCGCCAAGAACGTCGCCGCCGAGGCGTCCAACTTCCTGATGGGGCGCACCTTCCTCGACATCGACATGGCGCGCGCGTCCGACCTGCTCGGCATGGAGCGGCGGCAGGCGGAGATGTTCCGGGACCTGGAGCGCGGCCATTTCGTGGCGCTCGGACCGGCGCTTTCGCGCCGCCCGCTGCCGGTCAGGATCGGTACGGTGGAGACCCTGCCGCGGGCCAGCAGCCCGAAGCTGGTGCCCCTGCCGGAGACGCCGCCCGCCAACGCCCGCGAGCTGATCCTGAAGCCGGGCGAGCCGGAACCGCGGACATCGTCGGCGCTGCCGCCGCCACGACCGCGCCCACCGGCCCCGCCGCCCGCGCCGACGACGGACATGGTGCTGCAACAGCTCGCGCGCTCGCGTCCGGCGCCGCTCCCGCCGCCGCCCGGAAGCAGCGGTGCATCGGTATCGGGCGGAGGAAATGCCGGCGGCGCGGCAATGTCGGCGACGGCAGCCGAGGCCGCCCCGGTCGTCGACGGAATCCTGCGCCAGATCCTGGCCGATCCTGAAGCCGCGTTCCGGCCGGTCGCCGTCCTCTACCAGGACTTCCTCGTCCGCTGCCGGATCCACCGGATCCGCGGCGAGGCGATGGATCTGCCGTCCTTCCGGCGGAAGCTGTCGGTGCAGCGGGCGGGGATCGATCCGGCATCGGCCGACAGCCCGGAATGGCAGGAGGCGGTCGCCACGTCCGGCGGCTTGCCCGAGGACATGCAGGGCGTGTTCCTGATCCTGGCGCGGGCCGCCCTCGAACGGTCACCGTGCCCGTCCGACGCCGAGATCGCCCGCGCCTGCGGCAGCCACTCGCCGCGGCGGGCACGGAGCCTGCTGAGCTACATGGAACAGCGCGGCTTCATCGTCTGCCGCGACGACCTCGGCGGGAACGGCCGCATCGTCGCCCTGCCCGGCCTCGGGTGGGAATCGGCGCCGGGCGATCCCCAGGCCGTGCCTGAGACGCCGCGCGCACCCTCGGACGGGAGCGGCGACGTCTTCGCACCGGATTGACGCCGACAGCCGGACCGACTGCGGAAGGAGCGACAGGAACCTGATGAGGGGATCGGGGCGGTCGCCGGGATAGCGGGATGAGAGAAAAACCGCTTCGTCGCGGAGAAGCGCTGAGGATGATTATGCGCGCCTGCGGCGCGCGACATAAACCTTTCGCGCTTCTCTACGCCTCGCCGCGTCCTCCGCGGTGAACCCACTCCTTGGGGTGTTCAGGCCGGCTCGACCATGACGCGCGGGTCGGACCCGAGGATCCTGACGGCGGCCTGCCTCGCCTCCTCGCGGGACAGCGACGGCTTGCGGTCGAGGATCACCTGGACCGCGCGCTCCATGGCGATCCGCGCATCGCGCGGCGACTTGGCGGCGCGCGCGTAGGCTGATCGGACGAGGGCGTAGAGATCGTCAGGCATGGTTCGGCACGCTCGGTAATTTGCAGCGGGGCCATCAACGGCGGATAGGAACCAGAGTTCCCGACGGGCGACCGCGGCGCGATGCAAAGTGGATGCGGCCACGGCGACGTCCGGCAGCCGACGGACGGGCCGGCCATGCACAATTTCGACGGCGATGGCTCAGAACGGCCGGAGGGTGTTTACTTCTGTGAAGATCACAAGAAGACCGCCGCCGCCGGGCAGTCGCCGCGCGCGCATCCTGTCCCGGCGTCGGCAGCGCCAGGAGGACGCTGCCCATGAGCATTGCTATGGAGAGGATCGGCTGGTTCGTGCTCGCCCTGCTGGGTGCGGCCGCCTTCGCCGTCATCGCGCTGACGCGCGGCGAAACGATCAACGCCGTGTGGCTGGTCGTCGCCGCCGTCTGCACGTACCTGATCGCTTATCGGTTCTACAGCCTCTACATCGCGCAGCGCGTGCTGCGGCTCGACCCGACGCGGCCGACGCCGGCAATGCGGCACAATGACGGCCTCGACTACGTGCCGACCGACAAGTACGTGCTGTTCGGCCACCATTTCGCGGCGATCGCCGGGGCCGGGCCGCTCGTCGGCCCCGTGCTCGCGGCGCAGATGGGATACCTTCCCGGCACGCTCTGGATCCTGGTCGGCGTCGTCTTCGCCGGTGCGGTCCAGGACTTCGTCGTCCTCTTCGCCTCGATGCGGCGCGATGCGCGGTCGCTCGGCGACATGATCCGGTCCGAGATGGGACCGGTGGCCGGCGCCATAGCGCTCGTCGGCGTGCTGATGATCATGGTCATCCTGCTCGCCGTGCTGGCGCTCGTCGTCGTCAAGGCGCTCGCCGACAGCCCGTGGGGTACGTTCACGGTGTTCGCGACGATCCCGATCGCGATCCTGATGGGACTGTACAGCCGGTACATCAGACCGGGACGCATCGGCGAGATGTCGCTGATCGGCTTCGTGCTGCTGATGGCGTCGATCATCTATGGCCAGACCGTGAGCGAGAGCCCCGCGCTCGCGCCGCTCTTCACCTATCGCGGCGAGACGCTCGCGCTGATCCTGATCGCCTACGGCTTCATCGCCTCGGTGCTGCCGGTCTGGCTGCTGCTGGCGCCGCGCGACTATCTGTCGACCTTCCTCAAGATCGGGACGATCTGCGCCCTCGCCCTCGGGATCCTGTTCGTGCGGCCCGAACTGCACATGCCGGGCGTGACCAAGTTCATCGACGGAACGGGGCCGGTCTTTTCCGGCAACCTCTTCCCGTTCCTCTTCATCACGATCGCGTGCGGCTCGGTGTCGGGCTTCCACGCGCTGATCGCGTCGGGCACGACCCCGAAGATGCTGGAGACGGAGCCGCAGGCCCGCCTCATCGGCTACGGGGCGATGCTGACGGAGTCGTTCGTCGCGATCATGGCGCTGATCGCGGCCTGCGTGATCGATCCGGGCGTGTATTTCAGCATGAACAGCCCGGCCGGCCTCATCGGCACGACACCTGATCAGGCAGCGCAGGTGATCTCCGGCTGGGGCTTCGCCGTGACCCCCGACATGCTGACGCAGATCGCGCAGGACGTGGGAGAGCACTCGATCCTGTCGCGGGCCGGCGGCGCGCCGACGCTCGCGGTCGGCATGGCGCACATCCTGTCGGGCGCGATCGGCGGCAAGGCGCTGATGGCCTTCTGGTATCATTTCGCGATCCTGTTCGAAGCGCTGTTCATCCTCACGACCGTCGATGCCGGCACGCGGGTCTGCCGCTTCATGATCCAGGACCTGATCGGCGCGGCGGTCCCGGCGTTCCGGCAGACGCAGGCCTGGGGACCGGCGATTACCGCGACCGCCCTATCGGTCGCGGCGTGGGGCTACTTCCTCTATACCGGCGTCACCGATCCGCTGGGCGGGATCAATACGTTGTGGCCGCTCTTCGGCATCTCCAACCAGATGCTCGCGGCGATCGCGCTGACCCTCTGCACCGTCGTGCTGTTCAAGATGAAGCGCGAGCGGTACGCCTGGGTGACGATCCTGCCGGCAATCTGGCTGCTGATCTGCACCCTCACCGCGGGCTGGCAGAAGCTGTTCGACCCGAACCCGGCGATCGGCTTTCTCGCCCACGCGCGGAAGTTCGGCGACGCGATGGCCGCCGGTCAGGTCCTCGCGCCGGCCAAATCGCTCGACCAGATGCATCAGGTCGTGCTCAACGACTATGTCGACGCGGCGCTCTGCGGCTTCTTCGTCCTGGTGGTGATCGCGATGGCGGTTTACGGCGTCATCTGGTGCGTCCGCGCCCTGGCGGCGCCGCGCGCGACGGCGCAGGAGGTCGGGCTTGCCGCCGCGGCCGAGTAGCGGCGGCGGCGGCGCTGCTGGCGGGGACCGCGACCGGTCCTCGCCCGCAGCCGCCCTCCGGCAGATCGTCAGGCGCCTGCGCGAGACGGCGCGCCTGATGGTCGGCATCCCGGATTACCGGAGCTATGTCGAGCACCGCGAGGCGGTGCATCCCGGCGAGCCGGTGATGAGCTACGAGGAGTTCTTCCGCGAGCGGCAGGACAGCCGCTACGCCGGCAAGGACGGCCGGATCGGCCGCTGCTGCTGACGGGGTAGCGCGCCCGCATAGGCCGGCCGGATCCGGAACGCCTGCTAACGGCAAGCGGCACCCATGCGTGCCGCTCCCTTTCGTCACGGCCTTGCGCCGGACGCGCCGCCGAAGGACACTCCCGCACGCCGAAGGACTAGAACGGCGGACGGAGGAAACATGGCATCGGGCAAGGCGCCGCGGAGTCGGCGGCAACGGCGGACGGCGTCCGCCGTCGCCGCAACCGTATCGTTTCTCGCGATTGCCGGCGGCTGTGCCGCAGGCGGTGCCCAGGCCGGCCCCACGCTCGACAAGACCCGCCGCGCGGACGCTCTCTCCTGCGGGGTCACGACCGGCGTCGCCGGCTTCTCGGTCCCCGACAGCCGAGGGCAATGGACCGGGATCGACGTCGATGTCTGCCGCGGCATCGCCGCCGCCGTGCTCGGCGACGCGAAGAAGGTGAAGTTCGTCCCCCTGACCACGCAGCAGCGCTTCACGGCGCTGCAATCCGGCGAGGTCGACATCCTGGCGCGGGTGACGACGTGGAACCTCTCGCGCGACACGCAGCTCGCGCTCGCCTTCGGGCCGATCACCGTCTATGACGGCCAGGGATTCCTGGTGCCGAAATCGCTCGGCGTGAAGAGCGCGAAGGAGCTGAACGGCGCGACGGTCTGCGTCCAGCCGGGCACGACGACCGAGGTGAACCTCGCCGACTGGTTCCGCGCGAACGGGATGCAGTTCAAGCCGGTGGTCATCGAGAAGCTCGATGAGGTCGAAGCCGCGTTCTTCGCCGGCCGCTGCGACGTGTACACGAGCTACAGCGCCGGACTGGCCTCGATCCGGGCGACCAGAGCCGGGAACCCGGACGACTACGTGATCCTGCCGGAGCGGATCTCGAAGGAGCCGATCGCCGCCGCCGTGCGGCAGGGCGACGACGAGTGGTACGACATCTCGCGCTGGGTCGTCTTCGCGATGATCGAGGCGGAAGAGAAAGGCATCTCGTCGCAGAACGTCGACGAGATGCTGAAAAGCCCCGATCCGGACGTGAAGCGGATACTCGGCGTGACGCCGGGGAACGGCAAGGCGCTGGGCGGGCTCGACGAGAAATGGGCCTACAACGCGGTGAAGCAGGTCGGCAATTACGGCGAGATCTTCGACCGCAACCTCGGCAAGGGCTCGCCGCTGAAGCTCGACCGCGGCTTGAACGAGCTGTGGACGAAGGGCGGCCTCATCTACTCGCCGCCGTTGCGCTGAGCCGCGCTGCCGCTGCCGCCGCAGGCTGCGACGATCGCGGAGACGAGCGGCTTCATGAAGTAGGCGTCGCCCGGCGTGACTGTCGCGGCAAACCCGCGCCGCTGCAATTCCTCCGCGACCACCGGACCGACTGCGGCGATCACGATGGAGTGCAGCGCGGCGCGCAGCGCAGCTTCCCGGCCGGCGGCATCGGCCACCGCGAACAGCCGGCGGACCTGAGGCGAGCTGGTGAAGGCGATCACGTCGACCTTACCGGCCGCCATGTCGTCGATCAGCGCGACGACTTTCTCGTCGTCGGCTGCCGACGCATAGACATAGGGCAGGACCGGGTCCGGCACCGCCCCGGCACGTGTCAGGAATTCCGTGAGCTTTGTATTCGGGTTGTCGGGGTAGAGCTGTACGCCTACCCGGTGGCCCCGCAGATCGTCCCCGGACAGTGCAGCGATCACCCCATCGGTGGTCGGCTGCTCGGCGCGGAGATCCGGCTTCAGCCCGAGTTCCCGAAGCGCCTGCGCTGGTTTCGGGCCGCGCGTCACCTTGCGCGTCGTCGCGAGCGCCGCCAGGAAAGCAGGCTCCAGCCCCTCCCGCCGGGCGAACCCGTGAAGCCGGCGCAACCCCTCCCCGGTCAGAAGGATTAGGTCATCGAACGGCGCGTCGGCGAAGCGGCGCAGCCATTCCAGCACCGGCGCCGGGTCGGGTGCGTCGTGAATCGACACCAGCGGGCATCGCGATGTCGTCGCCCCCTGCTGTTCGAGCATGCCAGCAAGCCGGTCCAGCTCCCGCGTCTCCGGCACCGCGATCCGGCGCCCGGTCAGTGATCCAGTCATGGCGGCAATATGTTCAGGCGGCGCGGACCGCGCCAGTGGCGGTGGCGGGCGCGCCTGCTTCAGCGGCGAGTGCGGCGACGCGTCCGACGACGACCAGCGTCGGGCCGGCAAAGCCGGATGCGGCCACCTGGGCAGCGATGGTGGACAGCGTTCCGCGGCACGTCCGCTCATCCGGGCGGGTCGCGTTCTCGACCGCGACGGCCGGCGTGTCCGGCGGAAGCCCGGCCGCCGCGAGCCGCTCGGCGAGCCGCGCCAGCGTACGCGCTCCCATGTAGATCGCGACCGTGGCGTCCCGCCGTCCGCCGAGCGACGACGCCCAGTCAAGCTCCACCTCCTCGCCGTCGGCGCCGTGTCCGGTGACGAGGTGCAGCGTGCGGGCGACGCCGCGATGCGTCAGCGGCATGCCGAGACGGGCCGCGACAGCGACCGCGGCGGTGATGCCGGGCACGACATCGACCGGCACACCCTCCGTGCGCAGCCATTCCAACTCCTCGCCGCCGCGGCCGAACACGAACGGGTCGCCGCCCTTCAGACGCACGACATGCGAGCCTCGCCGCGCGTGCTCGACGAGCAGGCGGTTGATCGCCTCCTGGCTCATCGCGTGCCGGCCGCAGCGCTTGCCGACATCGACGAGCCGCGCGTCGCGCCGCGCGAGCGAGAGGACGTCGCGGCCGACAAGGCTGTCGTAGAGGATCACGTCGGCGCGCCGCACGAGGCGGGCCGCACGCAACGTGAGCAGTTCGGCGTCGCCCGGACCGGCGCCGACGAGGCTGACGCTGCCGCGCCGCACCGCGGCGCTTTCTCCGGCAGCCAGCCGCGCCGTTATCCGCCGGTCGGCTTCCGCCATGTCGCCGGCCAGCGCGGCGTCGGTTTCGGGACCGTCGAGCACGGCATCCCAGAAGCGGCGACGCAGCGCCTTGGGCACCGCGTCGGACACCGTGCGCCGCCATCGGCCGCAGAACCGCGCGAGCGCGCCGTAGGCCGCCGGAACGACCGCCTCGATGCGGGCGCGTAGGTCGCGCGCGAGCGCCGGGGACAGGCCGCCGGTCGACACCGCAATCTGCACCGGCCCGCGCTCGATCACCGCCGGCACGATGAAGTCGCAGAGCGCCGTCCGGTCGACGGCGTTGAACAGCACGCTGCGGCGGCGCGCCTCCTCCCGCCATTTCAGCGCGACCGCCTCGTCCTCGACCGCGGCGACGCAGAGGCGGGCACCGTCGAGCAGCGCCGCCGCGCCAGGGCCGCCGCCGGTATGGTGCTCGACGGCGCCCGCCGCGGCAAGCGCCTCCAGCTCCTCGGTCAGCCGGTCGGCGACGATCGTGACACGCGCACCGGCGCGCCGCAGCATCGCAACCTTCGACACCGCCTCCGGACCGGCGCCGACGACCAGCGCACGCTCCCCCTCAAGCGAGAGGAAAAGCGGGAAATAGGCGGGCCCGTCAGGCAGCGGCGGCTGCGGCGTCGGCACCGGCATCGGTTCGGCCATCGCGCAGGATCTCCTTCAATTCGGGAATGCAGGAACCGCAATTGGTGCCGGCGCGCAACGCGGCGCCGATCTCGGCGACGCTGGCGAGCCGGCGGTCGCGGATCGCCTCTTGCAGCATCCTGAGGCCGACGGCGAAGCACGCGCACACCATCCGGTCCGTACCGGCGGGAGCGGCCGCGCCCGGCGAACCGGCGAGGAGCGCCGCACGGTCATGCGGCTCGACCGGCGCACCGAGCAGTCCCTCGATCGCCGACCGTGCCGGCAGCGCCGCCTCGCCGCGGCCGATGAAGAGGCAGGCGTCGAGCCGCCCGCCGACGACGCTCGCATAGCGGAACACGCCCCGGCGCGGATCGGCGTAGATGACGAGTTCGGAATCGTCATGCGGCGGCGCATCGAGCAGGCCGGTGACCCATTGCTCGGACGTATTGCCGCCGGGGAGCGGTCCCCAGCCGGACAGCTCGAACGCATGCCCGGCAGCGATCGGGACGCGCGACCAGTGATATTCCCCGCCGGCCGCGATCGGCCCATCGGCTCGGCGCAGCAGCAGGGCGCGCCAAACCGTCGCGACCGGCCGGACGGCGACCGGCGTCGCCTTCATCTCCGGCTGGCCGGAAACCGCGTCGGCGGCGGCCGAGACCAGCCGGTCGATCGGCCCCGCCGACGCGAAGCGGTCGGTCCAGTGCATCGGCGCGAACACCTCGCCCCGGCGCTGGCCGCGCGACAGGCGGACGCGGAGCACCGTGGAGCCGTGCCGGCTTTCGATCCGGGCCAGCCCGCCGTCCGTGAGCCGGTAGCGGACAGCGTCGTCGGGATGGACATCGAGAAGCGGCTCGGCCGCATGGCTCATCAGGCGCGGCACCCGGCCCGTGCGGGTCATCGTATGCCACTGGTCGCGCGCCCGGCCAGTGTTGAGCAGCAGCGGAAACGCGGCGTCGGGCGCCTCGGCCAGCGGACGCCACGGGGTTGGCACGAAGCGCGCCCTGCCGTCCGCGGTGGGAAAGCCGCCCGCGGCGAAGAGCCGGCTGTCGTCGCCCGCCGCGGCCCCGTCCCGCCGCGCGGGCCAGCGCACCGGCGGCATCCAGTCGTATGCGGCATCATCGAGGTCGGCGAGCGCGCCGATGTCGAAGACGCGGCGTCCGCCGTTCTCGAAGGCGGACAGTGCGGCGTGCTCGCGAAAGATCGCGGCCGGATTGCGATAGGGGAAGGCCGACCGCCAGCCCATCCGCCGCGCGACCTCGGTCAGCATCCACCAGTCCGGCCGCGCCTCGCCGGGCGCGGAGCGGAAGGCACGCTGGCGCGAGATCAGCCGCTCGGAGTTCGTTACCGTGCCGTCCTTCTCCGCCCACCCCGCGGCCGGCAGCACAACCCTGGCGAGCGCCGACGTGTCGGTCGGCCAGCAATCGGAGACGACGACCAAGGGACAGGCAGCGAGCGCGTCGCGGATGCGCCCGGCGCGCGGCATGCTGGCGGCGGGATTGGTGCCGAGGATCCATAGCGCCTTCACCCTGCCGTCGAGCACCGCGTCGAACAGGTCGACCGCCTTCAGCCCCGGCCGTTCGGCGATGCGCGGCGCGTCCCAGAAGCGGCGCACCCGGTCGATGTCGGCCGGATCGCCGAAACCCATATGCGCCGCAAGCTGGTTTGCGAGTCCGCCGACCTCGCGCCCGCCCATCGCGTTCGGCTGGCCGGTGAGCGAGAACGGCCCTGCGCCGGGGCGTCCGATCCGCCCCGTCGCGAGGTGGCAGTTGAGGATCGCGTTGACCTTGTCCGTGCCCGCCGAGGACTGGTTGACGCCCTGCGAATAGAGGGTGACTGTCCGCTCGGTCGCCGCGAACCAGTCATAGAAGGCGGCGATGTCGCGCTCAGCGAGATCGGCGACCGCGGCAACGGAAGCGATCGACGACGCGGAGCCCTTCGCCGCGTCCAGCGCCGCATCGAACCCGTCGACATGCCGCTCCGCCCAGGCGCTATCGACGGCGCCCCGCGCAGCAAGATGGACGAGAAGTCCATCGAACAGAGCCACATCGGCGCCCGGCCGTAGCTTCAGATGCAGGTCGGCGATGTCGCACGTCGCGGTGCGCCTTGGATCGATCACGACCACGCGCGTGCCGCGGGTCTGCTTCGCAGCGGCGAGCCGCTGGAACAGCACTGGATGGCACCACGCGGCGTTGCTGCCGACGAGGACGACGAGATCCGCCTGCTCCAGGTCTTCGTAGCAGCCGGGCACGACATCCTCGCCGAACGCGCGGACGTGGCCGGCGACCGACGAGGCCATGCACAACCGCGAGTTGGTGTCGATGTTGGCGGAGCCGATGAACCCCTTCATCAGCTTGTTCGCGACGTAGTAATCCTCCGTCAGGAACTGACCCGAGACGTAGAGCGCCACGGCGTCGGGGCCATGCTCCTCGATCGTCCGCGCGAAGGTGCCTGCGACGAGGTCGAGCGTCTCGTCCCAGCTTGCCCGGCTTCCGTCGATCTCCGGGTGGAGGAGGCGCCCGCCCTCCCCCAGCGTCTCGGCGAGCGCAGCTCCCTTCGAGCAGAGCCGCCCCGCATTCGCCGGATGGAGCGGGTCGCCGGAGACTGTCCCGTCCGGCTTCGCCAGTACGCCGCAGCCGACACCGCAATAAGGACAGGTCGTGCGGACGCCGGCCTCCGCTACCGCGTCGCCGCCGCTCACGCGGCCTCCGAACGCGGAGCGTCGCCCGCCGTCTTGTTGTGAGCGGCGGGGACGCCGAGGAAGATCCGGTCGCCGACGAGCCGCACCGGGATCGACGGCGCGCAGCCGACATCCGGCGCCTTCGCCTGCCCGTCCTGCAAGTCGATCACCCAGTTGTGCAGCGGGCACGCGACCGAGCGTCCCGACACGATGCCTTCCGACAGCGGCCCGCCGCGATGCGGGCAGCGGTCGATCAGCGCGAAGATCTCGCCCTCGCTCGTGCGGAACACCGCGATCGGCGGACCGTCTTCCCGATGCACCGTCCGCGCGCCGCGCACCGGCACGTCCTCGATGCGGCCGATCTCGATCCAATCGTGCGTCATCGCCGCCTCACCCCACAGCTTCCGGTTGCAACGGCGCGAACTCATGCGCATCGACCTGACGCGCCGCGCGCTCGGCCCACGGGTCGGACTGGACGAAGCTTTGCGAGTAGAGGAAGCGCTCGTGGAGCGCGCGGCGACCTTCCGCGTCTTCGACGATCCGCTGCTTGACGTAGTCGATGCCGACCCGCGCCACCCACGGCGCGGTGCGCTCCAGATAACGCGCCTCCTCGCGGTAGAGCTGGAGGAACGCGCCGGTATGCTCCAGCACCTCGGCCTCAGTGGCGACGCGCGCCAGATGGTCGGTGACGCGCACCTCGATGCCGCCGTTGCCGCCGACGACGATGTCGTAGCCGGCCTCGACGCAGATCACGCCGAGATCCTTGATCGTCGCCTCGGCGCAGTTGCGCGGGCAGCCGGAGACCGCGAGCTTGACCTTGTGCGGGGTCCACGAGCCCCAGCACATCTTCTCCAGCTTGACGCCGAGACCGGTGGAGTCCTGCGTGCCGAAGCGGCACCACTCGCTGCCGACGCAAGTCTTTACCGTACGCAGTCCCTTGGCATAGGCGTGGCCGGAGACGAGACCGGCCTCGTTGAGGTCGGCCCAGACGGCAGGCAGCTTGTCCTTCGGGACGCCGAGCAGGTCGATGCGCTGCCCGCCGGTCACCTTGACGGTCGGGATGCTGAACTTCTCGGCGACGTTGGCGATGGCGCGCAGCTCGCCGGGCGTCGTCAGTCCGCCCCACATGCGCGGCACCACCGAGTAGGTGCCATCCTTCTGGATGTTCGCGTGCACCCGCTCGTTGACGAAGCGCGAGCGCGAATCATCGGCGTACTCGCCGGGCCACGCGCAGAGCAGGTAGTAATTGAGCGCCGGCCGGCATTTGTGGCAGCCGTCCGGCGACGTCCAGCCGAGCGCCTCGCGCACTGCATCCATCGTCTTGAGGCCGCGCTCGACGATGGCGCGGCGCACCTCGTCGTGGCCGTGTTCGGTGCAGGAGCACATCGCCGGGACGCGGTTCGCCGCCGCGGCGGCATCGGGTCCAATCGCGTGCTGGAGGATTGCCTGCACGACGCTCGTGCACTGTCCGCAGGAGGCGGACGCCTTGGTGTGAGCGCGCACCTCGTCGAGACACGTCAGCTTCTTCG
>DASWRT010000181.1:0-11402 GCA_036403035.1 Allostellaceae bacterium
ACGCGCTCGCGCGCGGCTGGATCGGCGATCTCCACGCCGCGTTCCGCCGCCTCCTCGCGATACCAGCGCGACAGGCAGTTCCGGCAGAAGCCGGCGAGGTTCATCAGATCGATGTTCTGCACGTCGGTGCGCTCGCGCAGATGCTCGACCAGCCGCCGGAAGGCTGCCGCCTCGATCTCGACCTGGGTCCGATCGTCCATCCCGTGCTCCTTCCCTGGTGCATGCGTACCGGCCGCCGGCCGCAAGAGTGATGTGGTCAACCGGCCGGCACCCTTCAACATGGCCGCCGCTGGCGCCGACGCTCAGCCGATCCCGTTCACCGTCTCGGCGATCAGCCAATCGACCACGGCGTTGAGGGCATCGCGCCGCGCCAAGCTGGCACCGGTCGCTTCCGCCAAGACGCGAAGCTGCGCATGCGCACTGGTGCCGCGCGCGACGATCGTCCGCGCGTGCGCCACCTCGGCGGCGCAGCCGAGCGCCTCGGCATCCTCCGCCACCAGCGCGATGATCTCCTCCAGCAGGTCGCGATACGGCACGATCTCGCGCCGCCCGAAATCGACCAGCCCCTCGTCCGTGCCGTAGCGCTGGGCGCGCCACCGATTCTCGTTGATCAGCATGCGCGCGTAGATGCGCCAAGCCCGATTGTCACGCTTCAACCGCCACAGCATGCGCAGCAGGCAGCGGTAGAGCGACGCGACGGCGATCGCGTCGTCGAGCCGGGTGCACATGTCGGCGATGCGCATCTCCAGCGTCGCGAAGCGGTCGCTCGGCCGCACGTCCCACCACAGCTTGGTCGCATCCTCGATCAGACCGGCGGAGACCAGCAAATCGACATGCCGCCGATACTCGCCCCAGCTCTCGAATCGGTCAGGCAGCCCCGTACGCGGCATGCCGTCGAAAACGCTGACCCGGTAGGATTTCAATCCGGTGTCCTCGCCGCCCCAGAACGGCGACGAGGTCGACAGCGCCAGCAGATGCGGCAGGAAATAGCGGACCTGGTTCATCAGGTCGATCCGCAGCTCGTCGTCTCCAAGCCCGACATGAACGTGCAGGCCGCAGATCAGCAGCCGCCGCGCCACCCCTTGGAGGTCGCGATGCAGTTCCTGATAGCGATCCTGGTCGGTCGGCTTCTGCGCGTGCCAGCGCGCGAACGGATGCGTCGAGGCGGCGATCGGCGCCATTCCGAAACGGTCGGCGATCCGCGCCACCGCGCCGCGCAGCCGGGCGAGGTCGGCGCGGGCCTCCTGCATCGTGCGGCAAACTCGGGTGCCGATCTCGATCTGCGACCGCAGGAACTCGGGACTCACCTGCCCGGCCAACTCGCGCTTGCATTCGGCGAGCAGCTCCGGCGGCGGGTCCTGGACAACGTCCCGCGATGCACGATCGACAAGGAGGTACTCTTCCTCGATGCCCACGGTGAATTCGGGCTCGGGCAGCATCGGGTGTCCTCCCCTGTCAGAACCTCATCGCGCAGTAAAGGTCGGCGCAGGCGAGGATCGGCTCGACCGCCTCGGCAAGGATGCCGGCCCACTCCGCGGCGCCTTCTTCCGTCTCGATCAGGTCCTGGCGGATTTCGACCAGCACGTTCGGCAGGCCGGCGGACATCGCATGGACATGGATCGAGTAGCCGGCCGGCTCGCGCGCCGAATAGGGCTCGTTGTCGCCGACCAAGAGCTTCGGATCGGCGGCGAGATTGCGCATCAGCGGCACGGGGATGCGCGGATCCTTGTCCCACAGGATGCCGACATGCCAAGGGCGCCGGGACCCGTTCATCTGCGGCGTGAAGCTGTGGATCATCAGCAGAGCCGGCGTCACGCCGCGCTGCGCGAACGCCGCGAGCTGCGCCTTCACGGCGTCATGGTAGGGCGTGAAGCACGCCGCTATCCGCTCCCGCCGTTGCCGTTCCATCAGCCCCTGGTTGCCCGGCACGGCAATGCCGTCGCTCACCTCCGGGATCGCGCTGGGATGGTCGGGCCATCGGTTGCAGTCGATGACCAGACGGGAGAAGCCCGTCAGTACCGCCGGCGCGTCCAGCCGGCGCGCCAGATGCTCGGTCACGTCGGCCGCGCCGATATCCCAGCCGATGTGCCGGCGCAGATCGGCCTCGGCGAGACCGAGATTAGCGAGGCGCCGCGGCACCGCGCGGCTCGCGTGGTCGCACAGCAGCAGGACGGGCGCGCGGCCGTGCGGGTTGACGAGGCGGAAGGGCGGCGGGTCGTCCGCGGTCAGGAACGGTTCCGGCGCCTGCGGGAAAGGATCGTTGATCGAGGCGGGAGGCATCGGCGGCGGGCGGGTCCGGTTGAGTGAGACGACGCGACGGCGCCGACTGAAGCCTATCCCGGTAGGCTGGAGCGGCCGGCGAAGCTCCTCTATAACGCGTGGATGCCCGATGCAAGCTCGGCCCGGATTTCTCCCAGGGAGGAATCCGGGCTAACAACCGCCGCGCTGCCGCGCCACCGCACCGCGGCGACCTGGGCGCTCGCCGCGCTGTTGTTCGGCGGCATCGCGATCGCCCTGTCGCCGATCTTCGTCCGGCTGTCCGAACTCGGCCCGACCGCGACCGCCTTCTACCGGACCGCCCTCGCCGTCCCGGCGCTCTTCCTATGGATGCAGGCGGAGGGACGTGTCCGGAAGGCGCCGCAGCCGGCAACGGCGGCGGGACGGCTGCCGCCGCGCGCAGCCTGGGCGCTCGCGACGCCCGCCTTCTTCCTCGCCGGCGACCTCATTCTCTGGCACTGGTCGATCCGCTTCACCTCGGTCGCGAACGCGACGCTGCTGGCGAACTTCACGCCGATCTTCGTGACGCTGTTCGGCTTCCTGCTGTTCGGGCAGCGGGTTCGCCCGGCGTTCCTCGGGGCGCTCGCCGTGACCGTGGCGGGAGCCGCCGTGCTGGTCGGCGAGAGCGTGTCGCTGAGCCGAACCTCGATGGTCGGCGACGCGCTCGGCATCGTCACGGCGACGTTCTACGCCTCCTACATCCTGAGCGTCGCGCGGCTGCGGACGCAGTTCGGCACCGCCGCGATCATGGCCTGGACGGCGCTCGGCACGTCGGTCCTGCTGTTCCCGGCGGCGCTCGCCTCGGGGGAGAGCCTATGGCCGGCGACGGTGTACGGCTGGTCGATCCTGCTCGGGCTCGCGCTGGTGTCGCACAGCATCGGGCAGAGCACGATCACCTTCGCCCTCGCCCACCTGCCGGCGTCGTTCTCGTCGGTCGGGCTGCTCGTGCAGCCGGCGATGGCGGCCGTGTTCGCCTGGGCGATCCTCGGCGAGCCGCTGACCGTCGCGAGGATGGCCGGCGGCGCGATCGTCCTGATCGGGATCCTCCTCGCCAAACGGGCGAGCTGACGGGCGCGGCTGCGGGCAGAACTTTCTCACGGTACGGAAAACCGCTCCGCCTGCGCCAATTTCTTGCGGCGCGCGCGGCGGATCATGGTTAGTTTTCGAGGACTTGCCGGACCGCCTCACGCCCGGCGAGTGCACCCTGCCTTGGTCATCGTTCAAGGAGACTGCAATGCGACGTCAGCGCAGCGCAAAAATCGTTGCGACCCTCGGGCCGGCAAGCTCGTCGCCGGAGATGATCAATGCGCTGTTCCAGGCAGGCGTCGACGTCTTCCGCCTGAATTTCAGCCACGGCGTCCAGGCCGACCACAGCGCCCGCGTCGACGCGATCCGCGAGGTCGAGAAGACGACCGGCCGGCCGATCGGCATCATGGCCGACATGCAGGGACCGAAGCTGCGGCTCGGGACCTTCGCCGACGGGAAGGTGCAGCTCGCCGCCGGCAATCGCTTCCGCCTCGACCTCGACCGGGCGACGCCGGGCGACGAGAGCCGGGCGCCGCTGCCGCATCCGGAGATCTTCGCGGCGATCGAGCGCGGGACCGACCTGCTGCTGAACGACGGGACCGTGCGCCTGCGCGTCGACACCTGCGGCGAGGACTATGCCGAGACGACGGTGATCGCCGGCGGCACGCTTTCCGACCGTAAGGGCGTCAACGTGCCGGGCGCCGTGCTGCCGATCTCGGCGCTGACCGACAAGGATCGCTCCGACCTCGCCTTCGCGCTGACGCTCGGCGTCGACTGGATCGCGCTCTCCTTCGTGCAGCGGCCGGAGGACGTCGCCGAGGGGCGCAAGCTGGTCGGCGGCAAGGCGGGCGTGCTGGTCAAGCTGGAGAAGCCGCTGGCGCTGGAACGCCTCGACGAGATCATCGAGCTGTCGGACGCGGTCATGGTCGCGCGCGGCGATCTCGGCGTCGAGATGCCGCCGGAGGACGTGCCGCCGGCGCAGAAGCGGATCATCCATGCCAGCCGGACGGCGGGCAAGCCGGTGATCGTCGCTACCCAGATGCTCGAATCGATGATCAGCGCACCGGCCCCGACCCGCGCCGAGGCGTCGGACGTCGCCACCGCGGTTTATGACGGCGCCGACGCCGTGATGCTCTCGGCCGAGACCGCCGCCGGCCAGTATCCGATCGAGGCGGTCGCGATCATGAGCCGCATCGTCAAGCGCGTGCAGGACGACCCGCTCTACTACGCGACGATGGCGAGTGCGGCGCGGGTTGCGCCGGAGCACACCGCATCCGACGCGATCAGCGCCGCCGCCCGGCAGGTCGCCGAAACGGTCGGAGCGGCCGCGATCGTCTCCTACACCAGCTCGGGCGCGACCGCGATTCGGGCCGCGCGCGAGCGCCCGGAAGTACCGATCCTGGTGCTGACCGCGAACATGCACACGGCGCGACGCCTCTCCCTGCTCTGGGGCGCGCACTGCGTGCAGACGCGCGACATCTCGAACTTCGCCGACATGGTGCAGCGCGCGACGCGGATCGCCCACCGCGAAGGCTTCGCCGCCGCCGGCCAGCGCGTCGTCATCACCGCTGGCGTCCCGTTCGGCACCCCCGGCGCCACGAACATTCTGCGGATCGCGTGGGTGCAGTGAATCCGAGCCGGCGCCACTTTTTGAGGAAATTCTAACGTTCGGCCATGGCATGCGTTATCCTTTGCACATGGCCGAGCCCGCAAACGCCTTCGAACCCGAAGATCAGGACGCCAAGGAGCGCGCGATAGCCGAAGCGCGGGCGCAGCTCGCCGCAGGGCGCAGCATTCCGCACGATGAAGTGCGGCGCTGGCTGCTTTCATGGGGCACGGACGACGAGCAGCCGCCGCCTCCGTGCGAATAAGCTGGGCACCGGCCGGAATCGCGGATTTGGTGCGAATCAGAAACTACATCGCACATTTCAATCCATCCGCAGCGCGCCGGATGGGTGAACGGATCGTCGCCGCGGCGGATAGCTTGTCGACGATGCCGGAGCGTGGCCGGCCCGCCGCGGGTGGGCGCCGCGAATTGACGATCGCCTGGCCCTATGTGCTCGTGTACGAGGTCGCCGACGGCGGCATCCAAATCCTCCGGGTCTGGCACGGTGCCCAGCAGCGAGACTGACGGCAACCGAGCCGGACAGCGAATTTCCGTGCTCGATCCCGGTTGCGTGCCCCCTTCAGATCCGAATCAACCCGCCGACCGGCCGCAGCGCCGGGGCGTCGGGGAAGACGTGGTGGTCGAGCGTCGCGGCGTCGAGGCCGAGATGGTCGCGCAGCACGCCCTTCAGCACGGCGCGGGTGTCGGTCGCGACGCTGAGGTCGCGGTTCTCCTCCAGCCGCTCCAGCCCGGGCCAGTCGCCGGCGATCCGGCTGCCCTTGAGCGCGCCGCCGAGCAGCAGCGCCACCGAGGCGGTGCCGTGGTCGGTCCCGCCGTTGCCGTTCGCCGCGACGGTGCGGCCGAACTCGGTGACGCAGGCCACGACGGTCTCCTGCCACGCCGCCGGTCCGAGCGAGCGCGCCAGCGCGTCCAGCCCGTCGGCAAGGCCGGCGAGGTTCTGCGCCAGCCGGCCGTTCAGCGTCCCCTGGTTCACGTGCGTGTCCCAGCCGCCCATCTCCAGGGCGGCGATGCGCGGCCCGTCGGGCGCCGCAAGCAGCCGCCCCGCCGCCTCGGCGAGCGGCCGGAAGCTGTTCGGGCCGAAGCCGCGCCCGCCGGGCCTCATGTTCTCGTCGCCCAGCACCTCGGCGGAGAGGCTCTGCGCCCTGAGACCTTCGGCGAGCGCCGGACCGAGTACCGGATCGGCCTTGTAGAGGCTGGCCAGCGTCGCCATGAACTCCGGCGCGGCCGGCTTCATGCCCGGCGGCTCCCACGATGAGACCGGCACCGCGCCGCGCAGGATCAGCGGCACGGCGCCGCCGACCGCGAGCCCGAGCCGCCGGTCGCCGCCGCCGCCGCGCTGCACCGCCGTCAGGGCGCGGTTGAGCCAGCCGTCGCTCTGCGCAGTCTTCCGCGCCAGCCCGCTCTCCATAAGGTCCTGGGCGTCGAAGTGCGAGCGCGTGCGGTAGCCGTTGCCGGCCGCCGGCACCACGATCATCTCGCCGCGCGTCCAATAGGCATGGATCGGCTGAAGCGCGGGGTGGAGGGCGAAGAGCCCGTCGAGCGGCAGGCAGCCGCCGCCGTCGCCCGGCTGTGTCCCCGCCCCCGCCGCGGTGACGGCGGAGGCGGGCGCCAGCGCCAGCGCGCCGCGTCGCTCGGCATAGCGCGCGTCGCCGAGCGGCGGCACCGCGGCCAGCCCGTCCATCGCGCCGCGCAGCAGCACGACGACGAACCTCCGGTCGCCGGGCGCCGCCGCGAAGGCCGCGCCGCCGAGACCGAGCATCCGGTCGAACGGCACCGCCGGCGTGGCCGCGGAAGCGGCGAGCGCGGCCAGGAAGATGCGGCGGGTGGTGGTAGCGGTCATCGGTCGGATTCCGACTGGTGCGGGTGTGGGGGGAGCGTCAGCGTTTCTGGAATTCCGGACTGGCGAGCAGCAGCGCCAGTCCGGTACGGCGATCCGGCGCGCGGCGCACCGCCTGGAGCATCTCCTCGGGCAGCAGCGCATCGCCGAACGACGCGGCGGCGACGCTCATCGGGTCGGGCGGATCGGGCAGGCGCTGCGCGAAAGCCTGACACCATTCGGCCCGCCGGATCATCGCCTCGGGCGAGACCCACGCGGCGGCGATATCGGGCCAGCCGGCCGGCGACGGCGCGAAGAAGGCCGGCTGGTCGAGCACGCGCAAGCTGTTGACGAGCCCGTCGGCCGGCGGGTTCGCGAGGCCGACGGCACGGCACGCCGCGATCACCAGCTCGGTCGGCGTGCGGACCTTCGCGAAAGGTCGCTTCCAGGCGGCTTCCTCCTCGACGACGGCGGTCGTCACCTGCCGCAGATCGCCGCCGGTCGCGGTGAAGCGCTGTGCGATGCGCTCGACCGCGGCGGGCGGCGGGTCGTCGGCGATGAAGTGGTGCGCGAGCTTCTTCGCAACGTGGCGCGCCGTCGCCGGGTGCCGGGCGAGATCGAGCAGCGCCGCCTCGCCCTCGGCGAGGCCGGCTTCGGCATAGGTCCGGCCGAGCAGCAGCTTCGGGCCGGGCTCGTGGATGCGCGGCTCGAAGCGGAAGCCGCCCGGCGCCGGGTCCTTCGGCCGCGCCACCGTCCAGCCGGTAAGGATGCGGGCCAGCGCTTCGACGTCCGCCTGGGTGTAGCCGCCGTCGACGCCGAGCGTATGCAGCTCGAGGATCTCGCGGCCGAGATTCTCGTTCAGGCCCTTGCCGCTACGCTCCCCGAACGGCGAATCCGGCCCGACCGACGCGACGTTGTCGAGATAGAACAGCATCGCCGGATGGCGCACCACGGCGAGCAGCATGTCCGGGAAGCGGCCGAGGATGTGCGGCCGCACCGCCTCGCGCTCGAAGGCGCCGCAGAAGCCGCGCACCACCGGGCGCATGCAGGACACGGTGAAATGGTTGCTCCAGAACTGCACGAGCCGCTCGATCACCGGCGTCTGGGCGTTGATCGCAGCGCCCATCCGGGCCGCGACCTCGGCGCGGTAGACGGTGCGGATCTCGTCCCTGGCACCGGCGGCGGCGTCGTCCTGGCCGAGCTTCCGGTCGCGGCGCGCCTCCAGCATGGCCGTGACCATCGCCGCTCCGCTCGGCAGCGATCCGCCGAAGCCAGGGCCGGCGGGCGTCGCCGCCGGCTGCCGTCGAAGCTGCCGGAGTACCCACTCTTTGGGGTCGGGTGCGATCGTCGTCAGTTCGCCCGGAAGTGGACCGAGACCGAAGCGGGTTGCCGCGATCGCGGCGGCGGAATCGGCAGGACTAGTCATGGTTCTGTAGTCATGGTTCGAACGGACTACCCGGGACAGCGGGAGTATGCGTACAGACCTATACGAATCCTGCCCTTGCGGCATCCCCGCGAGCCGAAATGGAATGCTGACCTAGCGATTTTGCAAGAACCACGCGATCAGAAGTAAATCAAATTTCATGGAACGGCCACTTGTACAGAGCATTTGCTGCCAAAAGTCTTATCCAAAAGGGATCGGACAGTAGACTTTTCTGCGAAAGGGCCAGATGGTGGGCTTTCCGGCAGGTCTGCGGCGACGTCAGATCTTTCAGCGCGTGCTGACGACCGGCATCTGTGTGCTCGGGCTGGCGATCGGCGGCGGCTTGGGCGAACTCGGCATAGGCTGGATGCGTGCTTCGTCCGCGTTGGATGCCCGGCACTTTTCGCCGCCGCCTGCCCGGCCGGTGAGCACGGCGGCTACCCGGCAGATGAAGGACGACGTCGCGCCGGTCTTCATCGACCGGCATGTCCTGCTGCACAACGTGCTGTGATCGAACCGTCGCCCACACGGGCGGGTTTGGACGCGGGAGAGCCGGCCTCACCGCCGGCAAGCTTTTTCAATATTTGAGGCCGGTATCGCACAGCACGGTCGCGACGACGCCATCGTCGCTGCGGCAGAGGCCGGACTCGGCGAGCCTCACCGCCGCGCAGACGTTCGCCGCGGCGGAATAGCCGACATGCAGCCCTTCCTCGACGGCGAGACGGCGGCGCCACCGCTCGGCCTCTTCGTCGGTGACGGAGAGCGCCAGATCCATCAGGTCCGGACGCCAACGCGGCGGCACGACGCCGTAGCCGGTCCCTTGCAGGAGATGCCGCGGCTTGTCGACGCTCTTCCCGGCCAGCACCTCGCAGCCGGCCGGCTCGACCGCGACGCAGAGGATGCCGGCGCGCCGGCGCTTCAGATAGGCGGCGACGCCGACGAACGTACCGCCCGTGCCGACGCTCGCGACGAAGGCGCTCACCCGTCCGCCGGTCTGCTCCCAGATCTCGGGGCCGGTATGGCGCTCGTGGGCGCGCGGCCCGTCCGCGTTCGCGAACTGATCGACGTAGAAGGCGCCGCGCTCGCGCTCGATCCGCCGGGCAACCGCGACCGCAGCCTGGATATCGGCGCCGGTCACCTGTCCGGGTGCGCCGTCGACCTGCGGCGCCAGGACCACCTCGGCGCCGAGCGCTTCCATCATCCGCGCCCGCTGCGGACTGTTGCCGGCCGACATCGTCGCGACGAACGGATGGCCGAGCACGGCGCACACGACGGCGAGTCCCGCGCCCATGTTGCCGCTGGTCATCTCGACGACCGGCTGTCCGGGCCGCAGGCGGCCGTCGGCGCGGGCGGCCTCGATGATCGCTTTCGCGGCGCGATCCTTGACGCTGCCGCCGGGTTGCAGGAACTCCGCCTTCGCGACGACCGGAACCGGCCCGCGATGGATGCGCGCCAGCGTCACCATGGGCGTGCCGCCGATCAGGTCCAGTGCGCCGCCGCCGCCGCTGTCCGGCATCTCTACCATGCTGCCGTCCTCCCCCCTCCCGCTCGCCTCACCTCGCCCGACACCGAGCATAATCGACCCGCCGGCCGTTCGGGCCGGCAATTCCGACCGCCTCTTCCGTTGACCGCCTCTTCCGTTGACCAGCGACATCGCCGGCCGGCTTGCTTCAGGAAAAAGGCTGAGCGACGGCACGATCCGAGTGGCGTTAAACTCTCCCGCAGGTAGCAGCGGCGGCACCGTCCGCTCCGAAAGAGAGGGTCAGCGATGCTTCGGGAGTTCCGGGAGTTCATTGCCCGCGGGAGTGTGATCGACCTCGCCGTGGGCCTCATCATGGGCGCGGCCTTCACCAGCATCGTCAACTCGCTGGTGAAGGACATCATCATGCCGCCGATCGGGCTGATCACCGGCGGAGTCGACTTCTCCAACCTGTTCGTCACCCTGTCCGGCGGGACGTACGCCTCGCTCGCCGACGCCCAGAAGGCGGGCGCCGCGACGATCAATTACGGCATCTTCCTCAACGCGGTCGTCAACTTCCTCATCGTCTCGTTCGCCATCTTCCTGCTGGTGAAGCAGGTGAACCGGTTTTGGCGCCGCGAATCGAAGGCGCCGCCTGCGCCGCCGCGGTCCGAAGTGCTGCTCGCCGAGATCCGCGATCTCTTAAAGGAAGAGGCCGCCCGGTCACCGCGGGCATAACCGAGCCGCGCCACAGCACTCGCTCGGCAACAAGGGGCCGCTGATCCGGGGTCGCATTCCGATCCGCCCGGATGCATGCTCGCAGCCTCAAGTCCGCTTCGACGCAGCAATACGGAACCGGGAGGAGCCATTCACAATGAGAACATCGACGTTTGTTTTTGCTGCCCTTGCCGGGCTTTATGCCCTTCCCGCCATCGCGATCGCCGGCCCGACGCTGGAGACGGTAAGGAAGAACGGCATTCTGGCGTGCGGCGTGAACCCGGTGCAGGCAGGGTTCTCGATCGCGGACAGCCAGGGACGATTTACCGGGCTCGACACGGACGTGTGCCGCGCCCTCGCCGCGGCGGTGCTCGGCGACGGCGGCAAGGTGAAGTTCGTGCCGCTATCGCCGCAGCAGCGCTTTACCGCGCTGCAGTCCGGCGAGGTCGACGTGCTGTCCCGCAACACGACCGATACGCTGTCGCGCGACACCCAGCTCGGCCTCAACTTCGCGCCGGTCGTCTTCTTTGACGGCCAGGGTTTCATGGTGAGGAAATCGCTTGGCGTGAAGAGCGCGAAGGAGTTGAACGGCGCCACCGTCTGCGTGCAGCCGGGCACGACGACCGAGCTGAACCTCGCGGACTACTTCCGCGCCAACAAGATGGAGTTCAAGCCGGTCGTCATCGAAAGCCTCGAGGAGATCGAGCAGACCTTCTTCGCCGGCCGCTGCGATGCGGACACCGACGATGCCACCGGCCTTGCCGGGACGCGCGCGACCAAGGCGCAGAACCCGGACGACTATGTGATCCTGCCGGAGCGGATCTCCAAGGAGCCGCTGGCGCCGGCGGTGCGGCACGGCGACGAGGAGTGGAACGACATCGTGCGCTGGACGGTGTACGCGCTGATCGAGGCGGAGGAGCGGGGCGTCACGCAGAAGAACGTCGACCAGATGGTGAAGAGCGACGATCCGACGATCAAGCGGCTGCTGGGCGCCACGCCGGGCATGGGCAAGGCGCTCGGCCTCGACGAGAAGTGGGCGTACAACGCGGTCAAGGCG
>DASWRT010000182.1:0-3197 GCA_036403035.1 Allostellaceae bacterium
CACTCGCTCTCGGAGAGCGGGCGCGCCGCCTCGGCGGCCGGGATCACGCTGAGCTGCTTGTAGTAGTCCCAAGCGCCCTTCGACTCCGCCGGCTTCTTGACCTCGAACAGGTAGAAGTCGCGGAGGACGCGGCCGTCCTCGCGGATCTTGCCGTCCTTGGTCATGAAGTCGTTGATCGGCGTCTCCCGCATCTTCTTCAGGACGGCTTCGGGCGCATCCGTCCCGGCATCCTTGACGGCCTTGAGGTAATGCGCGACCGCGCCGTAGACGCCGGCCTGATCCATCGTCGGCATGCGCTGCGTCTTCTCGAAATAGCGCTTGGAGAAGGCGCGCGTCTCGTCGTTCTGGTCCCAGTAGAAGGACTCGGTGAGCTGGAGTCCCTGCGCCGTCTTCAGCCCGAGGCTGTGGATGTCGGACAGGAAGATCAGCAGCCCGGCGAGCTTCTGGCCGCCCTCGACGATGCCGAACTCGGCCGCCTGCTTCACCGCGTTGATCGTGTCGCCGCCGGCATTGGCGAGGCCGATGATCTTCGCCTTGGACGCCTGCGCCTGAAGCAGGTAGGACGAGAAGTCCGACGTGTTGGGCGGGTGCCGCACCGAGCCGAGGACCTTGCCGCCGTTCGCCTTCACGATCTCGCTGGTGTCGCGTTCCAGCGCATGCCCGAAGGCGTAGTCCGCCGTCAGGAAGAACCAGGTGTCGCCACCCTGCTTCACGACCGCGCCGCCGGTGCCCTTGGCCAGCGCGTAGGTGTCGTAGGTCCAGTGGATGCCGTTCGGCGAGCACTGCTTGCCCGTGATGTCCGTCGCGCCGGGGCCGGAGAACATCACGACCTTGTTCTTCTCCTTGGTCACCTGCTGCACGGCGAGGGCGACCGACGAGGTCGGCACGTCGGCGATCATGTCCACGTGGTCGACATCGTACCACTGGCGGGCGATGTTGGCGCCGACGTCCGGCTTGTTCTGGTGATCGGCGAAGACGATCTCGATCTTCTTGCCGAGCACCGTGCCGCCGGCATCGGCCGCCGCCATCCGCGCGGCCTCGACCGAGCCGGAGCCGGCGAGGTCGGCGTAGAAGCCGGACTGGTCGTTCAGCACGCCGATCTTGACGACGTCGTCGGAAATCTGCGCCTGCGCCGCGCCGGCCGTCGCTCCCGCGCCGAGCGCGAGGGCCGCCGCCGTCGCGAGAAGTCCCTTCCGAATGCTCATCCCTTTCCCCCCTTTTGTCCGGACAGTGCCGGGTCAGTGCGTCAAACGCCGAGATATTCGTGCAGCTTTTCGAGATGCTGCGGCAACTCGTCGTTCCGGATCATGTCGATGACCTGACCGTGCTCGACGACGTAATGCCGGTCGGCGACGGTCGCCGCGAACCGGAAATTCTGTTCTACCAGCAGGATCGTGAAGCCTTTCTGCTTCAGCGTGCGGATCACGCCGCCGATCTGCTGCACGATCACCGGCGCCAGACCCTCGGTCGGCTCGTCGAGCAGCAGCAGCTTGGCGCCGGTGCGCAGGATGCGGCCGATCGCGAGCATCTGCTGCTCGCCGCCGGACAGCTTCGTGCCCTGGCTCTTCCGGCGCTCCAGCAGGTTCGGGAAGACGCGGTAGATCTCCTCGACCGTCATGCCGCCCGCCCGCACGACCGGCGGCAGAAGCAGGTTCTCCTCGACGTTGAGGCTGGAGAAGATGCCGCGCTCCTCCGGGCAGTAGGCGATGCCGGCGCGGGCGATCTTGTTCGACGGGCGGGCGATCAGCTCCGCGCCCTCGTAGACGACCGAGCCGCGCCGCAGCGGCACGATGCCCATGATCGCGCGCAGCGTCGTCGTCTTGCCGGCGCCGTTGCGGCCGAGGAGCGTGACGACCTCGCCTTCGCCGACGTCGAAGTTCATCCCGTGCAGGATGTGCGATTCGCCGTACCAGGCGTGCAGGTCGCGGACCGTCAGCAGCGTCTTCGACAGAACGGCGGCCTCAGGCATGGCCCGTCCCCATGTAGGCCTCGATCACCTGCGGGTGCTTCGAGACGGTTGCATACGGCCCCTCGGCGAGGATGTGGCCGCGCGTCAGCACGGTGATCGTGTCCGACAGGTCGGCGACGACCGAGAGGTTGTGCTCGACCATCAGGACGGTCCGGTTCTTGCCCTCGGCGGTGCGGGTCTGCGCGACGGAACGGATCAGGGCGGAGATGCGGTCGATGTCCTCGTGCCCGAGGCCAGCCATCGGCTCGTCGAGCAGGAGCATCTCCGGGTCGAGCGCCAGCGTCGTCGCGATCTCCAGCGCTCGCTTGCGGCCGTACGGCATCTCGACGGCGGGGACGTGGGTGAATTCGGACAGGCCGACCGCCTCGATCAGCTCGTCGGCGCGGTCGTGCAGCACCTCCAGGCTCCGCTGCGAGCGCCAGAAATGGAACGACGTGCCGAGCGGGCGCTGCAACGCGATCCGCACGTTCTCGCGGACCGTCAGGTGCGGGAAGACGGCGGAGATCTGGAACGACCGGACCATCCCCTTGCGCGCGATCTCCGCGGGCTTGGTGCGGGTGATGTCCTGGCCGTTATAGGTGATCCGGCCGGTGGTCGGGATCAGGAACTTGGTGAGCAGGTTGAAGACGGTGGTCTTGCCCGCGCCGTTCGGGCCGATCAGCGCATGGATCGTCCCGCGCCGGATCCGGAGATTGACGTCGCGCACGGCGGCGAAACCGCGGAACTCCTTGGTAAGGCCCGCAGTCTCCAGAATGTAGTCGTCCAATGCCTTCCCACCCTGTTCGACGGCGCCGGATGCGTTGCCCGGCGGCCTCTATAGCCGAGAACCCTATATCGGCGGCCTCGTTTCTGACAAGAACCAAGCCGCCGCAGGGTGCGCGCACGACGCCGTGCCGCAGGCCGATCAGCCGAACGAGACAGGTCCTCGTGCCGTCGGCGCCGGTCGCCGCCGACCGTGCTTGACCGACGACCGCCGAGCAGTCTCGACGGCCGTCGGTATTACGCGACCGAACCGCGGCGGCCGGAGCGGACATGGAGCGGCTTGGCGCGCCCCTCGACGACCTCCTTGTTGACGACAATCCCGGAGACCCCGGCGAGCCCGGGCAGCTCGAACATCGGGTCGAGCAGGATCGCCTCCATGATCGAGCGCAGCCCGCGCGCCCCGGTCTTGCGCTGGATCGCCTTGTGCGCGATCGCCTTCAGCGCCTCCTCGTTGAACTCGAGATGC
>DASWRT010000183.1:0-8050 GCA_036403035.1 Allostellaceae bacterium
CGCGCGCTGCCCCGCGTGCGCGCCGTGATGGACAGCCTGATCACGCTTTTCGAGGAGGAACGCGCCGTCATCGAAGGACGGCGACGGCGCGCTTCCGGCGGTCGGCTCGACGATCCTTCAAAGGCCGCCTGAGCCTCACCCGTCCGATTGCAACGCAGCGTTGCTCCCTGCAAGAAAAAACCGGCTCGGCGGTCAATCGACCCCGCCGGCTTCGCTCGACGCCGGCTTCTTGTCGACACGGGGCGGGGTCTCGTCCTTAGCCGGATGCGCGGCACCCTCGTCGCCGAAGATCTCGCGATCCGCCGGCGAGCGCGTCGTGGCGTCGTCGGCATAGGTCGCGCCGTCCTTGCTGCGCTCTTTGCCCATTTCTCTCCAAACCTCCGCACATGGTCTTCCCAAACCAACGCGCGGCGGGCAGGATCGGCTGCTCAGAGCCTAATTCAGTCCTGAAGCCACGATCAGGCGATGTCATGCGCCGCCGAAATCGAGGTACCGTTCATTCGCAGCAAAGGTTACCGCCAGCTCGTTATGTCCGATCGAATTCACGATAATTCTGCCGTCGCAGGCGGTCTCCCGGCGCCCCGCGCCGACGCCCGCGGGCGGGCGCTTGCTCGCTCCGACGGGCTGCGCCGATGGCAGGGACAAATGCTCGACGCGATCGGGCTGGCGCCGGTCGAGACGCCGTCGCGCCTCGTCGCCGCGTTCCACGGCGCCGATCTCATTGCCTTCCACCCCGCGGACGCCACGCCGGCGGCTTCTGGCGGTCCCGCGCTGCTGATCGTGCCGGCGCCGATCAAGCGCCATTACATCTGGGATCTAGCGCCCGATGCGAGCGCCGTGCGGCGCTGCCTCGCGGCGGGGCTGCGCGTATTCCTGGTGCGGTGGCGCGAGCTTGATCCGGGCGAGGCGCCGCTCGGGCTGACGGAGGTCGTCGAGCGCTTGCTGCCTGCCTGCGCCGACGCGATCCGCGCCGAGACCGGCGAGGTGACGCTCGCGGTTGCCGGCCACTCGCTCGGCGGCACGCTTGCGACCGTGTTCGCCGCGGCGCATCCAAGCCGCGTGCGGCGTCTGCTGTTGATCGAATCACCGCTCAGCTTCGGCGCGGCGTCCGGCGCGCTGACCCAGATCGCCGAGGAGAAACCGGACAAGGGCAATGGTTCCGCCGGGGTGGCGCGCGACGAGGCCGGGAACGTCCCCGGATCGTTTCTCAACGCCGTCAGCCTCGCCGCGTCGCCGGAGGAATTCCAGTGGTCGCGCTGGGCCGATTTCGTCGCCAGCCTGTTCGACCCGCCAGCGATGCTGACGCATCTCCGCGTGCAGCGCTGGACGCTCGACGAGTTCGCGATGCCCGGCCGCCTGTTCGACGACGTGCTCGGCCTGCTTTACCGCGGCGACGCCTTCGCGCGCGGCAGCCTCGTGCTGAACGGCCGCGTGCTCGGGCCGGGGGCGCTCACGATGCCGGTGATGGCGGTCGTCGATCCGCGCAGCTCGATCATCCCGCCCGCGGCGATGCTGCCCGTGATCGAGGCGGCGCCCTGCGGCGGCGACAAGCGGCTGCTGTGGTACGAGGGCGACCGTGGCGTGGCGCTCCAGCATGTCGGCGCGCTCGTCGGCCCGAACGCGCACAGCCTGCTCTGGCCGCAGATCCTTGACTGGCTCGCCGCCGCGCCGTCCGCCACGTCGTCGCGCGGCCGTCGCAGGCAGCAATGAGCGACGCTGCCGACAGCGGCAGCAGCGGCGGTGACGGCGCCGATTGGATCGCCGGCTGCCCGGCACCGCTGCGGCCGCATCTCGCCCGCTACCTCGACGGCGCGCTCTCCGCGCCGATGACGCTGATGCATCTGCTGATCGCGACCGAGGACCCGGCGCGCGTCGCCGCGACGCTCGCGGAACTGGAGCAGGCCGCTCTCGACGCGGCTGTTGTCCCGCGATTGCGCGAGCTTTCCGCGCTGCTCGACGAGAACCGCGAAGGCGCCGTCGATGTCGCGGCGATGCTGCGGATGGGGGCCGACCACAGCCGCGCCGCCGACGACGCAGCGGATGGGATTGCCGCCTGGGCGTCGCTGTTCGATCGCGCCGTCGCCGCGGCGCCGGAGGCGAGCGTCGCGCTCTATTCGCTCGGCAATCCGCGGCTCCTCGATGCGGCGACGGAAGAGGTCGTGGCGCGGATGCGCGACTGGGGCCTGTTCGGCGATGATCGCGACCTGCTGGAGATCGGCTGCGGCATCGGCCGCTTTCAGGCGGCGCTGGCCGGCGCGGTCCGCTCGGTCGCCGGGATCGACATCTCCGCGGGGATGGTCGAGACGGCGCGGCGGCGCTGCGCCGGCCTCGGCAACGTGCGGCTACTGCACTGTTCCGGGCGCGACCTTGCGCCGTTCCCGGATGCGAGCGTCGACCTCGTCTTCGCGGTCGATACCTTTCCCTATCTCGTGCTTTCCGGAGGCGGGCTCGTCGAGCGGCACGTCGCCGAAGCGGCGCGCGTGCTCCGTCCCGGCGGCAGTTTCCTCGTGCTCAACTTTTCCTATCGCGGCGACGTTCAGCAGGACAGGGAAGACGTCGACCGCCTCGCGCGGGCCGCCGGCTTCACTGTCGAGCGCAGCGGCACCGGGGATTTCGCGATATGGGATGGCACGACGTTTCTTCTCCGGCGGACGAATTCGCGCTGACCATCGCGACGTTGCCGCTTAAGAATTCCCTCCCCCCTTGCGGGGGAGGGGCAGGGTGGGGGGTATCATCGCGAGACCCCTCAAGCCTCCTTCTTAAATACCGTTGCGAGTCCCCCCACCCCAACCCTCCCCCGCAAGGGGGGAGGGAGAAGTTCTCGGCGACGTTGGGATCCCGCCATGCCGGATGACGCTCCTGTTCGCGGCCGCGCCGCGCAGTGGGAAACCGTCCCGAACGGTCCCGAAGGCGTGGTCGCCCTACGTCTCGCCGAATGGACGCGGGAGGCGGGCGCCGCCGGCCTGATCCATGTCGCGCGCAGCGAGACGCGGGCCGACCGGCTCGCCCGCGCCGTGCGCGGCTTGATGCCGGATCTGGAGGTGCTGGTCTTTCCGCCGTGGGACTGCCTGCCGTACGACCGCGCCTCGCCGTCGCGCGAGGTCATGGGGCGGCGCCTCGCCGTGCTGCGCCGGCTGGCCGATCGCGCCGCGGATGAAGGCGGAACGAGCCGGCCGTGCCTCGTCGTCACCACGATCGAGGGGCTGACGCAGCGCCTGCCGCCGCGCACGGTTCTGCGCGACCGCGGCGCGTCCTTCGCGCTCGCCGTCGGCGGCGAACTGCGCCGCGACGCGTTCGAGGACTTCCTCCGCTGCGCCGGCTATGTCATCGACGATCGCGTCGACGAGCCCGGCGAGGCGGCGATCCGCGGCGAGGTGATCGACCTCTATCCGGCCGGCGACGCGCTGCCCTGCCGGATTGATCACGACGACGGCCGCGTCGCCGGCATCCGCCGCTATGATCCGGCGACCCAGCGGACGGTCGCCGAGATCGATCGGCTCGTCGTCGGCCCGGCGTCGGAGGTCGTGCTTCGATCGGAGGAGAAGGGTGAACCGGAGCCGGAGCCGGAGCACTATCCCGGCATCGAGCACGAGCTGCCGCGCTTCTATCACCCGCTCGATCTGCTGTTCGACTACCTGCCGGACGCGGACCTCGTCCTGGAGCCGGAGATCGACGACCGGCGCGCCGCGCGCTTCGAGCAGATCGCCGACGCCCATGAAGGCCGCCGCTCGCTGCCGGTGTCGGAGCGCCGCCGCGCAGTGCATATCGTCCCGCCGGACCATTTCTATGTCGGCGAGCCGGAATGGCGGCGGCACGTCGACGAGGGACGACGCCACATCCGGCGGCTCGCCGATCCGGCCGACGATGGCGTGCCGAGTGACGGCGAAGCGATTCCCCGCTTTCTCGCCGAGGCCGATCCCATTGCCGCTTTCACCCGTTTCGCCGAGGCGCGCCTCACCGCCGGTGACCATATCGCGCTGGCTGCCGCCGACGAACGGACGCTCGGCAGGCTCGCCGGGACTGCCCGGCGCTGGCTGCACCGCGACGCCGATCGCGTCGCCGGCTGGCCGGATCTCCAGCGGCTGCCGTCCGGAACGCTCGCCGCAATCGCGGTTGACCTCGACACAGGCTTCGTGCTGCCCGGAACCGTCGTGGTCGCCGCAGCCGACGTGCTCGGGAGCCGGGCACGCTCAGCCGCAGCCGCTGCGGCGGCGCATCTCGGATTGCCGGCGGGCGGCGTCGCCGACCTCCGGCCCGGCGATGTGGTGATCCACGTCGAGCACGGCATGGGCGTGCTGCGCGGGTTGGAGACGATGCGGGCAGGCGGCGGCGGCGACGCAGCGGCGGCAGAGACCGTCGGCGACTGTCTGCGGATCGACTATGCCGGCGGCGAAACGCTGCTCGTCCCGGTCGAGGAGATCGACAAGGTCTGGCGGTACGGGGCCGATGAATCCGCCGTATCGTTGGACCGGCTCGACGGCGAGGGGTGGAAGAAGCGGCGCGTCCAGGTCGAGGCGGACATCGCCGAGACCGCGCGCGCCCTCGTCGCCGCGGCGCGCGAGCGGGCGAAGGTTACGGCGCCGTCCTTCCATCCGCCGCGCCGCGCTTACGAGCGGTTCGTCGCGCGCTTCCCCTTCGCCGAGACGGCGGATCAGGCGCGGGCGATCGACGAGACGCTCCGCGACCTCGCGTCGGGAAAGCCGATGGACCGGCTCGTCTGCGGCGATGTCGGGTTCGGCAAGACCGAGGTCGCCTTGCGCGCCGTCGCCGCGGTCGCGCTCTCGGGCAAGCAGGTCGCGCTTGCCGCGCCGATGACGGTGCTGGTGCGCCAGCATCTCGAAACCTTCCGCCGCCGCTTCGCCGGGTTCGACGGCGTCGCGGTCGAGCAGCTTTCCCGCCTCGTGAAGCCGGCCGAGGCGAGGCGCGTTAAGAAGGGGCTGGCGGACGGCGGCATCCGGATCGCGATCGGCACGCACGCGCTCGCCGGAAAGGGCGTGGCGTTCAAGGATCTCGGCCTCCTCGTCATTGACGAGGAGCAGCGGTTCGGCACGAAGCAGAAGCAGATGCTGCGTGCGCTGGGGAAGGCCGGCGTCCATGTCCTGACGCTCACCGCGACGCCGATCCCGCGGACCCTCCAGGCGGCCCTGGTCGGTCTCCAGGAGTTGAGTGTCATCGCGACGCCGCCCGTGCGGCGTCAGCCGATCCGCACCTTCGTCATGCCGTTCGACCCCGTCGTCGTGCGCGAGGCGTTGCGGCGCGAGCGCGCCCGCGGCGGGCAGAGCTTCGTCGTCTGCCCGCATATCGACGACATCGAGCCGATGGCGGAGCGCCTCGCCGCGCTGGCGCCGGAACTGGAGATCCTCTGCGCGCACGGCAGGATGCCGGCCGACCGGCTCGACCAGATCATCGTCGGCTTCGCCGACGGGCGCGGCGACGTGCTGCTCGCGACCAACATCATCGAGACCGGGCTGGACGTGCCGGCCGCCAACACGATCCTGGTCTGGCGGGCCGACCGCTTCGGCCTCGCGCAACTCCACCAGCTCCGCGGGCGCGTCGGGCGCGGGCGCGTCCGCGCCGCCTGCTATTTGATGACCGACCCGCAGGCGAAGGTGGCCGCGGCGACGGAGAAACGGCTACGCACGCTGGAGTCGCTCGACCGGCTCGGCGCCGGCTTCGCGATCAGCGCACGCGACCTCGACCTGCGCGGCGCCGGCGACCTGGTCGGCTCCGATCAGGCCGGGCACATGAAGCTGATCGGCATCGACCTCTACCAGCACATCCTGGAGGGCGCGCTCGCCGTCGCGCGCGGCGAGCCTCAGCCGGAGGATCGGCAGCCCGAGCTGCGGCTTGGTGTCAAGCTGACCGTCCCGGCCGAGTACGTGCCGGAGGAGGAGCTACGGATCGGTCTCTACCGGCGCGTCGCCGAGTTGCGCCGGCCGGAAGAGGTCGACGAACTCGCCGCCGAGATCGAGGATCGGTTCGGAACGCCGCCGGATGCGGTGCGCCGGGTGCTGGCCGCCGCGCGGCTGCGCCTCGCCTGCCATGCCTTCGGCATCTTCCGGCTCGAAGCCGGGCCGCAGGCTATCGCGCTCACGTTCCAAGGCGATTCCGGGAAAAGGCAGGGGGTCGCGAAAGCGGTCGAGGCGTCCGGCGGGACGCTGCGCTGGCGCGGCGAGCGCCTGATCGCGGCCGTGCCTACGGCGGAGCCGGAGGAGCGGCTGAAAGCCGTGGAGCGTCTGCTCGCGTCGCTCGACGGCAATTTCGCATCTATGCCCTCTCCCCTTGTGGGAGAGGGAGGGACCCGCGCGGCGGGAGGGTGAGGGGGCGGCGCTGAAAGCGCCGGAGTTGTAGGTTAGGCCCTCACCCCGGCCCTCTCCCGCAAGGGGAGAGGGAGATGTTCCCGGAGGAACCTGGAATATTCCGCCGCGGTTTGCTGCGATGTCGGATGGCGGCTGTGACGGCGGGGCAGAATGGCGGACGACGAGCAGAATCCCTGGCGCATCCTCGGCAAGAGGCAGCACTACGACGATCCCTGGCTCACGCTCGTCGAGCACGATGTCGAGAACGCGGCTGGGAAACGCAGCACCTACGCGACCGTCCATTTCAAGAAGCGCGGCCTCGCCGTGCTGCCGGTCGACCGCGAAGGCCACGTCTACCTCGTCGGACAGTACCGGTTCGGCGTCCGCCGCTACGGCTGGGAAGTGCCGGCCGGCGGCGCCGACGCCGATGAGGCGGCGCTGGAGACGGCGCGCCGCGAACTCGCGGAAGAGATGGGCTTCGCCGCCGCGCAATGGTGCGAGATCCTGCGCGTCTACATCTCCGGTTCGCTGACCGACGAGCAGGCGGTCGCCTTCGTCGCCTGGGATCTGGCGCCGCGTCGGCCGAAGCCCGACGAGCAGGAAGTGCTGGCGGTGCGCCGCATGCCCTTCGCCGAAGCCGTCGACATGGCGTGCGGCGGCGGGATCGCCGACGTGCTGAGCGTCGCCGTGATCCTGCGAGTCCGGCTGATGGCCGAGCGCGGCGAACTGCCCGAGGCGCTGACGGCACGCCTGCTCGAAACCGGATCATGAAGACTGTTCGTCCGGAGCCTCCCACGACGATGCCGGCGTGATCCGCAACCCACCTCCGGGTTGACCGGTTCGACCCAGGAACCTGCATCCCGAGTCTCTCGTTGATTCAGCACCGTTACAGAAAAATGACAGGAGCGATGTGCGGTTGAAACTCCCGGACAAAATAAAATTGGCGCTCGACGAGACGCGCATGCTGATCCTGGGCGCGCAGATCCTCGTCGGATTTCAATATACCGCCGTGTTCCGCGAGGGGTTCGAGGGGCTTCCGGCGCACGCGCGGTATCTCGACGCCGCCGCTCTCGTCCTGATGATCGCCGCAATCGGATTGCTGATCGAACCGAGCATTCAGCACCGCGTCGTCGACCACGGCGAGGACTCGCAGCGCATCCACGGCGTGACGACGAGGATGGCGTGTATCGCGCTGCTGCCGTTCGCGATGACCCTCGGTCTCGATCTCTACATCGTCGGCGAGAAGATGGCCGGCATGACGGCGGGCGCCATCGCCGGCATCGCCGGGATCGGGCTCGCGCTGACCTTCTGGTACGGGGTCGAGCTTGCGCACAGGAAGGAGCGGCCCGCGATGGAGGGCAAGCGGAACGAAAAGCCGGATCCGACGCCGATCGGCAAGAAGATCGAGCAGATGCTGACCGAAGCGCGCGTCATCCTGCCCGGCGCGCAGGCGCTGTTCGGCTTCCAGCTCACGGTGATCCTTGCCGCCTCGTTCGACCGGCTGCCGCTATTCGCCAAGGCGGTGCACGCCGCCAGCATCGGCTGCATCGCCCTTTCCGTGATCCTGCTGATGGCCCCTGCCGCCTATCACCGGATCGTCTTTGGCGGCGAGGACGATCCCGGCTTTTATCGCATCGGCGGCCGATTCGTCCTGGCGGCGACGGTCCCGTTGGCGCTCGGTCTCAGCGGCGACCTCTACGTCGTGATCGAGAAGATCGCCGGCTCTTCCCTCGTCGGCGCTATCGTCGCCG
>DASWRT010000184.1:0-7843 GCA_036403035.1 Allostellaceae bacterium
GATCGTGGTTGCCGGCGACCCAGATCCACTCCCGCACGGCACGGATCGCGGCACCGAGCGCCGCAGCGTCGCTCGCGTCGAGCCGCGCCGGGCCGCCCGCGTCGTGGAAGCTGTCGCCGAGACAGATCACCCGCTCCGGCGCATGGCGCCGCACCGCCGTCCGCAGCGCCGCGAGCGTCGCGCGCGTATCGTAGGGCGGCAGCGGTACGCCGTGGGCGGCGTAGCTCGACGCCTTCTCAAGATGCAGGTCGGCGACGATCAGGGTCCGCTCGGCCGGCCAGTACAGTGCGCCGCCCGGATCGGCGACCAGTTGCGTGCCGTTCAGGGCGATCGACGAGGCGGAGGAGGAGGCGAGGGAGGCGGCGCAATCGTCCATGGGGCGCCTTGCATAGCAAGCCGCTTCGCCGCGCTCCAGAACGGAACGGGACCGATCGTCTTCCGATCGCCTGCCTACCGGACGTCGGCGCTCACCAGGGGTTGAGCATCCGCTTCTGATGCGTCGGCATCGGAGGAAACGGCTGTCGACCGCATGGCCGCGGCTCGCCGCACGGAAGGACGGCGCGCTTCCGCCGCGAGCTTGAAGGCCGAGCCGCGCGACGCCGCAAGCGTCGCGGCGCGGTAGCCGGCGGGCATCAGCACCATCCTGCGCCCGTCGCCGTCGAACGGTTCGACCCACGACCGCTCGCGCGCCGCCCCGATCATGGCGTCGGTAAGCGGCGTGGCTGCCGCGTCGGCAGTCCGTGCGGCGCCGTCGGGGATCCAGCGGTCGGGGGCCGTCCTGTGCAGGACGCCGGCCTGGACGGCGATGCCGAGCATGCGGCACTGCTCGGGCGGGATTGCGCAGACGGCATCGACGGCCGCGAGCACAGTCTCGTCGAACGTCAGCAGCACGACGCCGACGCCTGCCGGGGTCGCCTCCAACAGCGGCAGCCGCTCGGTCGGCACCGGCCGCAGCCAGCGCCGCGCGAAGCAGGACGCGACGATGCGCGCCGGGCTGCGCAATACTGCTTCGTCCGACATCAGCGAGGGATCGACGCCGTCCCGAGGCGTCCAGAAGCCGCCGCGGCTGCGGATGAGCCGTCCGGCTACCAGCGCGATCCGGAGTGTCTTCAGCTCTGCGGCGGAGGGCGGCGGTGCTGCATGCGCCGCCGTAAGCGCCGCTTCTGTCTCTGCCACGACGCTCATGCCGCCCGGCCGGATGCGGGGCCGGCCGGAATTTCGCTCGCACAAAGCACTAGTGTCCCCCAATGAGCGTGGCGGGCCGTTCGGCTCCGGTTAACCCTGTGCCAGCAAAGCCTATGCCACTCCTTGAAAGATGAGCGTTTGCAGGGGCCTTCTGCGGTGCCGCCGGGGCTGCGACGTAAAATTGTAAAGAAAACCGTCGCTCCCGTTTGGGTAATCCGACCGGCTTCCTCTCGCAAACAGCTCTCCGTGCCGAACGCCGCAGGGAGCTTTCGGGTAGGCCGAGCTATCGGCGCAATGCGAACAGCCGGCAGCGAAGATCGCCGCCGGCACCGAACTGCATCCGGCGCGGGTTCTTAGCCGTACCGCGCCATGTCAGAAAGCGTCGTCGTTACTCGGCTGCGGCACGCGTCACGCGTACATGGCCGACCGCGTTGGCGGGCGCACGGAGCTGGCCGATACCGTCGGCCAAGCTGCGCGCGCCGAGATCGGCGAGCTTGTTCGCGCTCGCGACGTAATCCTGCATCATCTCCTGGGCGAACTTCGCCTGGAGGTCGATCGCCTCGTTGAGGCTGCCGCTTTTCGCGATGGCCCGGCTCATCTCGATGCTGCGATCGATGCGGGCACGGCTCATCTCAAGGATCTCGGTGGTCATCACCATCCAGGCTTCGAGCAGGCGATTGCCAGCCTGGAGCATTGGCTCGACGTTTATTACCGCAACATTATTGAAGCCGGCCAGCGGATTGATGCCGTGCCGGCTTTCCGTTGCTTTCGCCATGGCTTGTCGCTCTCCCGTTATTTTTATCCGGATTTCGCGGCACGCCGGGGCGCACCGCGGACGCCCAATATACGCGTTTGTTTGAACTATATCGGGTCTTCTTGGAAGTGCAACAGGAGCGATCGAGTATTCAGCACCTCTTTGGTGTAAAGTACTGAAGCATTCGGACTGAAGATGCCGTCCCCGCCGCGTCATACCCGGGGGCGGCGACATACGTCGCCGCCCGGCAAGGTCATGCACCGGCCCGGTTCATGTCATGCCGCTTCACGAGGCGAACGGCGCCGCCGCCGCCGCGTCCTCGCTCTCCTCTTCCGTCGCCTCGCGGATCAGGTCTTCCGCCGCTTCGTCGAGGAGCGCGTCGATCGCGCTGCCGTCGACCCGCTCCTTGCCGATCTCCAGCATGACGGGCACGGCGAGCGGCGAGACGCGCGGCAGCGCCCGAACGGCGATGCGGCCCTGCACGCGGCCGAGCATCGCGGCGAGCCGGCCGATGTCGGTCAGGCCGCCCGCGGCGTCCGCCTGCGTGGCGCGGAGGAGAACGTGCCGCGGCTCGTGCCGGCGCAGCACGTCGTAGATGAGGTCGCTGCTGAACGTCACCTGCCGGCCGGTCTTGCGTTGTCCCGGCAGGTTCCGCTCGATCAGGCCGGCGACGACCGCGACGTTGCGGAAGGTCCGCTTCAGCATCGACGATTCCGCCATCCAGCTCTCCAGATCGTCGCCGAGCATGTCCTGGTCGAACAGCGCCTCGATCTCGCGCGGCGGCTCCATGCTCCACACTGCGAGCGCGTAGTCGCTGGCGACGAACCCGAGCGGGCGCAGCTCGGCGCGCTCCATGCGCCGCGTCAGCAGCATGCCCAGGGTCTGGTGCGCGTTGCGCCCCTCGAAGCAATAGGCGACGAGATAATGCCGGCCGCCGCGCGGGAAGGTCTCGACGAGCAGGCCCTCGCGATCCGGCAGCACCGAGCGGCGACGTTGCAGGTCGAGCCACTCGCGCACCGCCGCCGGCAGCGTGCCCCACGATCCGCGGTCCGCAAGCAGCGCACGGACGCGGTCGGCGAGGTGCGTCGAGAGCGGCAGCCGCCCGCCGGCATAGGCCGGCACCTTCGGCGGCTCCCGCGAGGCGACGCGGCTTGCGATCAGCGCCATCTCGCGGATGCCTTCGAAGCGCAGGAGCTGCCCGGCGAAGATGAACGTGTCGCCTGGCCGCAACCCCTGTGCGAAATACTCCTCGACCTCGCCCAGCGTCGGGCCGCCCCGGCCGCTGCCGAGCCGGACCTTCAGCATCGCCGCCTCGACGATCGTGCCGATATTCATCCGGTAGCGCTGCGCGACGGAATCGGAGTTGACATGATAGCGGCCTTGGGCGTCGCGGAAGAGCCGCCGCCAGCGCTCGTAGCCGCCGAGCGCGTAGCCGCCGGTCTCGACGAAGCGCAGCACGTCGTCGAAATCGTCACGCGACAGGCCGGCATAGGGCGCGGCGCGGCATACTTCGGCGTACATCTCGTCGGCGCCGAACGGCGCGGCGCAGGCCATGCCGAGCAGGTGCTGCGCCAGCACGTCGAGACCGCCGGGGCGCGGGCGGTCGCCGTCGAGCGTGCCCGCCCCGAGCGCGGCCAGCGCGGCGCGGCACTCCAGCACCTCGAAGCGGTTGGCCGGGACGAGGATGGCGCGGCTCGGCTGGTCGAGCCGGTGGTTGGCGCGGCCGATCCGCTGGGTCAGCCGCGCTACGCCCTTCGGCGCGCCGACCTGCACGACGAGGTCGACCGCGGCCCAGTCGACGCCGAGGTCGAGCGAGGAGGTGGCGACGACGGCGCGTAGCCGGCCGGCCGCCATCGCCGCCTCGACCTTGCGCCGCTGCTCGACGGCAAGGCTGCCGTGATGCAGCGCGATCGGGAGGTTGTCGTCGTTGAGCCGCCACAGCGCCTGGAACGCCAGCTCGGCCTGCGCGCGGGTGTTGACGAAGACCAGCGTCGTGCGGTGCCGGTGGATCGCGTCGTAGACCTCGCCCATCGCGTGCACCGCCATGTGGCCGGACCAGGGCAGGTGCTCGCGCGTCGTCAGGATCTCGACTTCGGGCGGCGGCCCGCCGTCGCCGCGCACGCGTGCGACCGGAGCGCGCCCGCTCCCGGCGAGATAAGCGGCGAGGTCGTCGGGCCATGCGACGGTCGCGGAGAGGCCGACGCGGCGATGCGCAGGCGCGAGCGCGGCGAGCCGCGCGAGGCCGAGCGCCAGCAGCTCGCCGCGCTTCGTCCCGGCGAGCGCGTGCAGTTCGTCGACGATCACCGTCCTGAGCCCGGCGAAGAACTCCGGCGAGTCCGGATAGGAGAGCAGGAGCGCCAGCGATTCCGGCGTCGTCATCAGCATCTGCGGAGGCTGCCGGCGCTGCCGCTGCCGCTTCTGGCTCGGCGTGTCGCCGGTGCGCGTCTCCAGCCGGATCGGCAAATCCAGCTCGGCGACCGGCGCTTCCAGGTTGCGCTGAATGTCGACGGCGAGCGCCTTCAGCGGCGAGAGGTAGAGCGTGTGCAGCCCCTCGGTCGGCGCCTCGGCCAGCTCGACGAGGCTCGGCAGGAACCCCGCCAGCGTCTTGCCGCCTCCGGTCGGCGCGATCAGCAGCGCCGACTCGCCGCGGCGCGCCGCCGCCAGCATTTCCAATTGATGGCGATGCGGGCTCCAGCCGCGCGCGGCGAACCATGCCGCGAAGCGGTCGGGAAGGGGGGCAGGGAGATCGGCGGGCGCGGCGGCGGTCACGGGACTCAGAGATGGAGCGCGAGGCGATCTCGAACAACCTGCGGAGGCACCGCGCCGCACACTGTTCGGCGCCGTATCCGCTCCGTATAGTCTTTGTCATGAAGCTCTGGGACATCTCGCCGCCGCTGCGGCCGGGCATTCCGGTCTGGCCGGGCGACACCGCTTACGAGGAGACGCGGACCTGGGCGCTCGACGGCGCCTGTCCGGTCAACGTCTCGCGGATCACGCTGTCGACCCATACCGGTGCGCACGCGGACGCGCCGCTCCACTACGACGCCGCCGGCATGCCGGTCGGCGGCCTCGACCTCGCCCGCTATATCGGCCCGTGCCGCGTGATCCATGCGCTCGGCGCCGGCCCGCTCGTCCGGCCCGAGCATGTCGCGCCCGCCCTCGACAACGGGGCGCTGCCGCCGCGCGTGCTGCTGCGCACCTACCGGCGCGCACCGGTCGAAACCTGGGACCCGGCGTTTGCCGCCGTCGCGCCCGAGACGGTCTACCTGCTCGCCTCGCGCGGCGTCATGCTGATCGGCATCGACACGCCGTCGCTCGATCCCCAGGACTCGAAGACGATGGATGCGCACCGCGCCGTCCGCCGGCACAAGCTTTCGATCCTCGAAGGGCTGGTGCTCGACGCCGTCGAGCCCGGCGACTACGAGCTGATCGCGCTGCCGCTGCCGCTCGCCAACCTCGACGCGGCGCCGGTCCGCGCCGTACTCCGCCGCTAGAGTGCTTCACATGCTGTCTCCGTCCGAGATCGCGGCGCTCGACCGCGACGATGAACTGGCCGGCTTCCGTGACCGCTTCGCGCTGCCGGACGGCGTGGTCTACCTCGACGGCAACTCGCTGGGGGCGCTGCCGAAGGCGACCGCTGCGCGGGTCGCCGCGATCGTCGCGACGGAATGGGGCACGGACCTGATCCGGAGCTGGAACAAGCACGCCTGGGTCGAGATGCCGCGCCGCATCGGTGACAAAATCGCCCGGCTGATCGGCGCCGCGCCGGGCGAGGTCGCAGTCGCCGATTCCACCTCGGTCAACCTGTTCAAGCTGCTCGCCGCGGCGCTGCCGCACCGTCCGGGGCGGCGCGTCATCCTGTCCGAGCGCGACAATTTCCCGACGGACCTCTACATCGCGCAAGGCGTCGCGGCGCTGTTCGGCGGTGGCGGGGTGGAGCTTCGCACCGTCGCATCGCCGGACGAGGTCGAGGCGGCGATCGACGGCGACACCGCGGTCGTGATGCTGACGCACGTCAATTACCGCAACGGCCGCATCCACGACATGGCGCGGATCACCGCGCGGGCGCACGAGGCGGGCGCGCTGATGCTCTGGGACCTTGCGCACAGCGCCGGGGCGCTGCCCGTCGATCTCGGCGGCTGCGACGCCGACCTCGCGATCGGCTGCGGCTACAAGTACCTGAACGGCGGTCCCGGCGCGCCGGCCTTCCTTTATGTCGCCAAGCGGCTCCAGGACCGGATCGCCTCGCCGATCACCGGCTGGTTCGGCCACGCAGCACCCTTCGCCTTCGATCCCGGCTACCGGCCCGCCGACGGCATCGCACGCTTCCTTGCCGGCACGCCGCCGGTGCTGAGCCTCGGCGCGCTGGAGGTCGGCATCGACTTGATGCTGGAGGCCGACATCGCCGCGATCCGGCGCAAGTCGCAGCGCCTCTGCACGCTGTTCCAGGATCTCGTCGAGCGCGACTGCGCCGGGCACGGGCTGACGCTCGTCTCGCCGCGCGACGCGGACCGGCGCGGCAGCCAGGTCTGCTTCGCGCACCCGGACGGCTACGCGATCATGCAGGCGCTGATCGCGCGCGGCGTCATCGGCGACTTCCGCGCTCCCGACATCCTGCGCTTCGGCTTCGCGCCGCTCTATCTGCGCTATGCGGACATCGCGGAGGCGGTGGCGATCCTGCGCGACATCCTGGAGACGCGGGCGTGGGACCGGCCGGAATACTGCGTCCGCGCTGCGGTCACTTGACGGCCGCGGAAGCCGCATGCAACGTCGACGCCGGTTCGTTTTGTGCCTTCTAACGTAGGGGCGGCCCTTGGGCCGCCCGGGCGGGGCAAGCCCCGCCCCTACAATTAGGAGTAGTACTCGGAGCGCAGTGATTCTCGTCTCAAAGCTCCGTCCGCAGGTCCCACAGCTCCGGGAAGAAGCGGATGTCGAGCGCCTTGCGCAGATAGGCGACCCCGGCGGTGCCGCCGGTGCCGCGCTTGAAGCCGATGATGCGCTGAACCGTCGTCACGTGGCGGAAGCGCCATTGCTGGAACCAGTCCTCCAGGTCGACCAGCTCCTCGGCCAGCTCGTACAGGTCCCAGTGGGTTGCGGTGTCGCGATAGATCGCGAGCCACGCGTCGCGCACGCTTTCGTCCGGCTGGTACTGTTTGCCGAAATCCCGCTTCAGCACCGCCTCGTCGATCGCGAAGCCGCGCCGCGCCAGGAGCGCGATCGCCTCGTCATAGAGGCTCGGCGCCTCGAAGGTTGCCTTCAATGCGCCGAACAGCGCGTCATTGTGCCGGTGCGGTTCCATCATCACGGCGTTCTTGTTGCCCATGATGAATTCGATCATCCGGTACTGGTGCGACTGGAAGCCGGAGGAGTGGCCGAGCTTGTCGCGGAATTTCGTGTAGTCGGCCGGCGTCATCGTCGACAGCACGTCCCAGGACTGGATGAGCTGCGCCTGGATCCGCCCGACCCGCGCCATGTTCTTGAATGCGGGCTGAAGGTGATCCCGCCGGATCTCGGCGAGCGCTGCGCTCAGCTCGTGCAGCGCCAGCTTCATCCACAGCTCGGTCGCTTGATGGATGATGATGAACAGCATCTCGTCGTGCTGGTCGGAGAGCGGGCGCTGGAGCGCGAGCAGACCGTCGAGCTGCAGATAATCGCCGTAGCTCATCGACGCGCTGAAATCGGTGTGCGCGCCGGTGGTCTCGTCGCGGTTCGGGGGTGGTCGTGACATCGCCATAGTGCCTTGGTAGCCGTTTCGGCCAGCATAGCGCGTCAGAAGTAGAAATGCGCGCCGACGCCGAGGAACTCGATCTGCTCCAGGTAGAACTGCCCGTTCCGGTTGTGGCCAATGTAGTACTCCGGAAGGAGCTGCACCTTGTCCCCGACATCTAACGGGCGCTCGATCTG
>DASWRT010000185.1:0-4909 GCA_036403035.1 Allostellaceae bacterium
AGAGAACGGGTCTCGAAGAAAATATTGTTGGCGGCCGGTAAGGGCTGCGTCCGACATGTAGGAGTGTTGCCTTGCCGAGAACGGAAACGTCGCACTGGACGGTTCTCGTCGTCGATGACGACCCCGATGTGCGGCAATACGCTGCCTCGGTGCTCGACGAGGCGGGCTACAGGGTGCTGACGGCGGCGGACGGCGAGAGCGCCCTCGCCGTCGTCGAGCGCGACGACTCGATCGATGTCCTGTTCACCGACGTCGTGATGCCCGGCATCAACGGCTTCGAGCTCGCCCGCGCGGCGACGGCGCAGCGGCCGTCCCTGAAGGTGCTGTTCGCGTCCGGCTACGCCACCGACCTGACGCCGGCCGGCCAGCTCCTCAAGAAACCGTATCGCCCGTTGCAGCTTACCCGCGAGATCGAATCGCTGCTGCCGCGCCCGGCCGCGTGACGGCCGGAGCGCGCCACGGACGGCCTGCGAGCCCGTCCCCGTAGCCTCGAAGGAGAGGCCCTTACCATCCTTCATGGCCGCCGCATTGCAGGCGGACCCGCGATCCGGTTCGCCCGCCCGCCGCGGCGCTTGTAACGCCGTCGAAAAAATTCGATAGGAAAATGCGCAGAAACTCGCTTAACTGAAATTAAACGTCAAATTTGGTATTTGTTGACGATGGGGGATTAAATATGGGTGGATCTCGCAGGTTGCGACGCCGCCTGCTAAGCTTCCTAAGGGGGGGCGGTTGTGAACAACGGAATTGAAACCACTGCGACGCCGCGCAATGTAGCGAGCACGGGACAGGAGGAAGGCTTGCGATTGCTCTTGGCCGACGATCACCATCTCGTCCGCGAGGCGCTGTCTTATTATCTGCGCCAGACGGCCGCGGAGGTGGCGGTCGAAGAGGCGGCCTCGCTGCCGGAAGCGCTCCAGAAGGTAAGGCAGTCGGAAACGCCGTTCGACGCCGTGATCCTCGACCTGCATATGCCGGGGATGAACGGCCTCAACGGGCTGGAGGTGATGCGGACCGAGGTGCCGGGCATCCCGGTGATCATCCTGTCCGGCAACATCTCGCCGCGCGATACCGCCGACGCGGTGCGGCGCGGCGCGTCGGGCGTGATCCCGAAGGAGCTGCGCGGGCCGGCGCTGATCAACGCCCTGCGGCTGGTGCTGGCGGGCGAGACCTACCTGCCGGCGACGCTGATCGACGCGCCCGCGGTCGACGAGACGGACACGCCGCGCGCGGTCGAGAAGGCCGAGCGCGAGGCGCTGGGCAACCTGACGCGGCGCGAGCTGGAAGTCGTGAAGCTGCTCGCCGGCGGACACAGCAACCGCGAGATCGCCGGACGCCTCAGCCTCGCCGAGGTCACGGTGAAGCTGCACCTGCACAACGCCTTCCAGAAGATGGGAGCGCGCTCGCGGGCCGACGCCGTCCGCATCGCGCTTCAGAAGGGCATCGGCTCCGAATAGCGGAGCCGCCGATACGCCGGGGGAGGAGCCGCGCGTTCCGCGGCTCTCCCTCCCGGCGCCTCCGGACCAATCCTATTCCAGGCGGGCGAGCAGCACGCGGAACAGCAGGTCGACGGGCCAGAACAAGCTCGCCTGGAACGCCACCGCAAGACCGGCCGGCCCGATCGTCCGGTCGCCGGCATGCAGATCGGTCAGTAGGCGAAGGACGAGGTCGACGGCGATCCCGACGCCGTAGAGGACGAACGCCACCCGCCCGAACCGTCCGCGCGCCGGCATCGCCTCCCCTTCCCCGCGACGGCGCCCTGGCGTCATCTCGCCACCGCCGGCATCGGTCTTGTTCCGAATTCACACTGCATTGCGCCCTTCTCCCGGCGGTCCGCCTGCCATGGGCGGAGTAGAGAACGACGTTTCAGCCGTAACCGCTTGCGGGGCAAGGCCGGGGTGGGTTCCCGCGTAAAGTGCCTCATCCCCGCCAGCCGCCGTCCGGTCCTTTACCATTCCTTTACGGTTGACCGCCGCCGCGCCGGCCGCACCGGCGGCCGTCCGCATTATTGCCGACATCGGGGATTTCTAAAAAAATTCAGGTGTTTGTTGCTGCGAGCCTCCGGGCTGGCTGCCATAGTCCGCAGCGACTCGGCGGTTCGCCCGTACGGCGGAGCCCGCCGATCCCCACACTCCGGACGATCGGATGATTCCTCAAGCGCACGTTCTCGTTGTCGACGACCAGGCCGATCTCTGCGAGATGATCCGGCTCGCGCTCGAAGAGAACGGATATGCCGCCTCCCTGGCAAGCGACGGGGCGTCGATGCGCCACGCGCTGGCGGCGCGCGCGACCGACCTCGTCATCGTCGATGCGGTCCTGCCCGACGAGGCCGGCCCGGAGCTGATCGCCGTCGCCCGGCGCTATGGCGCGAAGGTCATCCTGATGTCCGGCCACCCCGAGCAGATCGAGCGGCTGGCGGACGGCGACATGCCGTTTCTCGCAAAGCCGTTCCGGATCGACGAGCTGATCGCCTGCATCCGCGAGACGCTCGGCCCCGCCGATGGCGAGGACGCGTCGGAGCCGGCAGGCCGGGGCTGAGAGTATTTGAAATACAGAAAGGATCGGCGGGCTCGTCCGCCTCAGCGGAGTGCCGCACCGCCGGAAGGCGCCGCATCCGCCGCGGCGACGTCGACCGGCGCAGGCGGCGTCCGGAGCCCGGCGATCTCGCGCATCAGCTTGCCGCGCAACGCTTCGGTAAAGCTGTCGAAATCGTTGACCGCGACGCGGAACGCGCCCTCGCCGCCGATCACGTTCTCCTGGTAGTAGCCGTCCAGCGTTTGGTCCTCGTTGAGGATCGGCAGGCCGTTGATGGTGATGCCCTTCGCGACCGCTTCGTCGCGCGCGACGGCGGCCGGCCGGCCGTTGTTGTTGACGCCGTCTCCCGAGATGTCGATGACGAGCCGGTCGCCTTCGAGGCCGTTGTCCTTGAAGAGCTGGGCGGAGTAGTCGATCGCGTCGCTGATCGACGTCCAGTCGGAGAAGACGCGGTTGGTGCGCTTGATCCTGGCCGCGAAGTCGCCGGCCGACTGCGCGTCCTTGATCAGCGTCCACCCGACGAGTTGGCGCTGGTGGCCGAAGCCGGACCATTCGACGAAGGTAACGGCGATCGCCTGATGCGGCCCCGAGCGGATCGCCTCGATGATTCCGGCGTCGCTCAGCGCGGCCGCATAACCCTCATGCTGCATCTGGTACTCTTCGGAGTCGATGCTGCCGGAGGTGTCGACCGCGAGCACGAGTTCGACGTCGACGGCTTCCGCGGCGGCGGGCGGCGAGAGGGAGAGCCCGGTACCGATCGCCACCAGAAAGCCGAAAACGCCGTGCCGCACCATGATCAACCTCCGGCTGAGCCGCACGATCCGGAGACGAACCGGATTCTGTACCCTCAACGCCGGAAATCACAGCACGACAGAATCAAGAAAAAAAATTACAATGACTTCACAGATTGTTACCGAATCGGTCGCGCAGCTTGACCGGCGCCTCAATCGACCCTGAAGTTCTTGAATTGCCAGGGATCGGTGGTGTCGAGGTCTTCCGGGAAGAGGCGGGCGCGGCCTTTGAGCGGGGTCCAGTCGCCGTAGACGCCGACCAGCTCGCCGAGATACGGCGCGGCGATCGACAGCACCCGCGCGAAGTCGATCTCGTCCGGCTCGACGATCCCCGCCGCCGGGTGCTCGATCGCCCACACCATCCCGCCGAGCACCGCCGCCGTCACTTGCAGGCTGGTCGCGTTGTTGTGCGGCGCCAGAAGCCGCGCCGCCTCGATGCTCAGCCGCGAGCCGTACCAGTACGCCGTCTTCGCATGGCCGAGCAGCAGCACCCCCAGCTCGTCCATGCCCTCGCTGATCTCCGCCATCAGCAGCCGCGTCGCCGGTTGCAGCACATAGCCCGTGCCGGCGAACTCGTGCAGCGACAGCACCGCGTCGTCGCACGGGTGGTAGGCATAGTGCACCGTCGGCCGGTACGCCGGATGCGCGCCGGCGCCGACCGAGAGGTAGTCGGCGATCGAGATCGCCTCGCCATGGGTGATCAGGAAGCCGTGATACGGCCCCTCCAGCGGCGTCCAGCTGCGCACCCGCGTCGCCGCGCCGGGCCGGTTGAGGTAGATCGCCGCCTGGCTGCCGAACTCGTGCCGCGCGGCGTCCTCCGGGAGGTGCCGCTCGTGGCTGCCCCAGCCGAGTTCCGCCGGCTGGCAGCCCTCGCCGACGAAGCCCTCGATCGACCAAGTGTTGACGAACTCGCCGCGCCGCTTCGGCCGGCCGGCGGCGCGCTGGGTGTCGCGCTCGGCGATGTGGATCGCCTTGACCCCGAGCCGCCGCGCCAGATCGGCCCAGCCGGTGCGGTCGGCCGGCACGGTCTCGCCCCGGCCGGAACCGAGGCCGAGATCGCGGGCGAGGTCGAGCAGGGCGCGCTTGACGAAGTGCGAGACCAGCCCGGGGTTGGCGCCGTGCGTCAGCACCGCGGTCGGCGCACCCGGCGGGGCCGCGCGGCGCAGCGCCAGCGCCGCCTCGCGCAGCGCGTAGTTGCTGCGGCCGGACGGCGACAGGCGCGGGTCGGTGTAGCCGCCGGCCCACGGCTCGATGCAGGTGTCGAGATAGAGCACGCCCTTGTCGCGGCACAGCGCGACCAGCGCCAGGCTGGAGACCTCGACCGAGACGTTGAGCAGGAAGTCGCCGGGAGCGAGCAGCGGGGCGAGCACCGCGGCGTAGTTCTCCGGCGTCAGCGCCTGCTCGATGCGGCGCACGCCGTAGCTCGCCGCCTCGGCCCGGCCGGCCGCGTCCGCCGCATCCGCCGCGTCCGCCGTGACGATGGTGATCTGCTCCGCCGCCACCCCGAGATGCCGCAGCAGCAGCGGCAGCACGCCTTGGCCGATGCTCCCGAAACCGACCATCACGATCCGGCCCGGATAGGCCAC
>DASWRT010000186.1:0-3957 GCA_036403035.1 Allostellaceae bacterium
ATTTCGGCCTGGACCCCGTCGGCATCGCCCGCGCCCTCTACGCCAACCTCGTCACCGGCGCCGTGGTGCAGGGCGGCTCCACGCTGACGCAGCAGCTCGCCAAGAACCTGTTCCTGACGCCCGAGCGCAGCGCCCGCCGCAAGGTGCAGGAGGCGCTGCTGGCGCTGTGGCTGGAGCGCCGCTTCACCAAGGACCAGCTGCTGGAGATCTACCTGAACCGCGTCTATCTCGGCGCCGGCGCCTACGGCGTGGACGCGGCGGCGCGGCGTTACTTCGGCAAGTCCGGGCGCGATCTGAACGTCTATGAATCGGCGGTGATCGCCGGCCTGCTGAAGGCGCCGTCGCGCTTCAGCCCGGCGCGCGACCGCGACCGCGCGGCGCAGCGCGCCGAGCAGGTGCTCGCGAACATGGTCGATTCCGGCTATCTCACGGCGGCGCAGGCAGCGGCGGCGCAGCGGCAGAGCACGCAGCTCGCCGCCGTGGCCGGCACCCGGCCGGGCACTCGCTACTTCGCCGACTATCTGATCGAGTTCATCGCCGATTTCGGCGGCGCCGCGAAGACCAGCGACCTGATGGTGAAGACGACGCTCGACCCGGGCATCCAGGCCGCCGCCGAGAATGCGGTGGCGGAAATGCTGCAACGGGACGGACCGAAAGCCGGCGTCGGACAGGCCGCGCTCGTCGCGATGTCGCCCGACGGCGCGATCCGCGCGATGGTCGGCGGCCGCGACTACGGCGGCAGCCAGTTCAACCGCGCTACCCAGGCATTGCGGCAGCCCGGCTCCTCGTTCAAGCCGTTCGTCTATCTCGCGGCGCTGGAAAGCGGCTATTCCCCGACCAGCCGCTGGATGGACGCGCCGGTCCGCTTCGGCAACTGGCAGCCGCACAACTACACGCGCACCTATCTCGGCGAGATCACGATGGCCGAGGCGCTGGCGCACTCGATCAACACCGTCGCCGTCCAGGTTTCCGAGAAGGTCGGGCGCAGCAAGGTCGCTGCGGCGGCGCGGCGGCTCGGCATCTCGTCGGACCTGGTGCCGGACGCCAGCATCGCGCTCGGCACCAGCGAGGCGACGTTGATCGAGATGACCGGCGCCTATGCCGCCTTCGCGAGCGGCGGGCTCGGCGCGTGGCCCTACGGCATCGTCGAGATCCGCGACGCCCGCGGCAACGTGTTGTTCCACCGTTCCGGCGCCGGTCCCGGCCGCGTCATCTCGGAGCAGGCCGCGGGCCAGATGAACGAGATGCTGTCCGGCGTCATCGGGCACGGCTCGGGCCGCAGCGCCGCGCTCGACAGGCCGGCCGCCGGCAAGACCGGCACGACCCAGGACTATCGCGACGCGTGGTTCATCGGCTACACGGCCGACCTCGTCGCCGGCATCTGGCTCGGCAACGACGACAACACGCCGATGAAGCGGGTCACCGGCGGCACGCTGCCGGCGAAGACGTGGCGGAGCTTCATGCTCTCGGCGACCAGCGGACAGCCCGTCCGGCCGCTCCCGGCCGCGCCGAGCCCCGGCTGGTTCAGCCTCGACGGGCTGTTCGGCGCCGTCTCCCGTCAGGTCGAGCCGTCCGCGCAATCTGCCGCCTCGGCGGCACCGCCGCCGTCGCGCCAACCGTCCTCATGGAACCTGCCGTCATGGAGCGGTGGTCCGTCCACCGCGGCGCCGTACAACAGCGGCGGCGGGAATTAAGGCTCCGCCGTCCCTTCCGCCAACGGGAATCAGGGACGGCGGGCCGACTCATCGAACGGTGGCGATCGGCGCGCCCGGCACGATGCGGCGGTACAGCTCGCTGACGTAGGTCGCGCAGACGGCGCCGCCGACATAGGTGACGGCGAGGGCGAGCGCCTCGGTGACCATCCACACGATCGTCCACGCACGCTCGCCGATTACGTGGAGAAGCACGAATGCGATGCCGAACGGCGCCGCGCAGAGCACGCCGCCGCCGAGCAGCTTCAGATAATGCCCGGCGGCCAGCGCCCAAGCCTCGCCCCAACCGAGCGGCCGCTCGATCGACGCCGCCGGAAAGACCAGGGCGACGCGCACCGAGGCGAGCGCGAACGCGATGCCCAGCAGCGGCGCGATCGCCAGCAGCAGCAGACCGACATAAACGACGACCAGCAGCGACGCCGCGGCGAGATAGACGAGCGGGATTGCCGTGAGGATCAGCAGCGCCGTCGCGAAAGGCCGCCACCCCGGTCCGAACAACCGCTCGACGCCGCGCGTCACCTCGCCGAGCAGCACGAAGCGGTGCCAGCGCACGAACACGACGCTGCCGAAGACGATCAGCGCGGCGGACCGCAGCAGCGCGGCCAGCACGTAACCGATCACGCCGCGTTCGAGCAGGGCGCCGACATACTCGGCGAGCAGGATCGCGGCGAGCGGCACGACCGCCATCTCGGCGAAGATCGGGAGCCGGTTCAGGACGAAGCGGTAAGCATCTCCGACCAGCGGCAGGATCGCGGCAGGCGCGGCGACGGCGGTCGGCAGCGCCGACGCGTCCTTCGCCGCGCCGGGCGGGACGAAACTCGACATAGAAGCCTCCCCAGGTTTTGGTCAAGGGGAGGATCGTGCGCCCGCGACCGGCGACGGTCAACGCGCGCCGCCGCGCCCTGTGACCGTCGTCACGCCACGGCCGCTACCGGAGCGGGATGAACGATGCCGAACGCCTCCGCAAAACCGCGCCGGCCGGCGCCGGTGACGGCGACCGCCCGCGTGTCGCGCAGGCGCTCGATCCAGCCGAGGTCGAAGAACCGGGAGGCGAGCGCGGCGCCGACTGTGCCGGCGAGGTGCGGCCGGCGCTCCGTCCAGTCGAGGCAGGGCCGGCAGAAACAGCGCCGCCCGGACCGGCGCTGCGCCGCCGCCGCCGCGCCGCGATCCGGCACCGCGACGCCGAGACGGTCGAGGAGAAGCAGGCCCTCCGCGGTGACCTCGCCGCCGCCGTCGGCGAGCACGACATGGCCGCGGGCGACCAGCGTATCGGCGAGCGCCACGCCGAGGCGGCCGGCGAGATGGTCGTAACAGGTCCGCGCCTCGCGCAGCGCCGCATCGGCGCGCGAAACCGGGCGGTGCCGCGGCGGGCCGTCGGCGGACACCGCCATGATCCCTTCGAGCATCTGGCCGACCAGCGGACCCGTCAGCCGGTAATAGCGGTGCCGGCCCTGCCGTTCGAGCGCGAGCAGGTTCGCCTCGGTCAGCTTCGCGAGATGGCCGCTGGTGGTCTGCGGCGACACGCGCGCAGCATAGGCAAGCTCGGTCGCGGTCAGGGCGCGCCCGTCCATCAGCGCCATCAGGATGTTGGCGCGGGCCGGATCGCCGACCAGCGCCGCGATTTCGGCAATCTGCAACGCGCTCATGCTTTTACCTATATATGGCGCATCCGGTCATCCGGTGAATCTAGGCGCTTCCGGACGCCGTCTCACCCCGCAACGCTTCGGTAGCCGCCGAAACGTCCGCATCCGGCGCGGGGCCGCTCTCCGGATGAGACCGGATCATTTTCTCGGGACGGCAAGGCGGCCGGCCGGCGACCCGGATCGACACGGCGGTGAGCCCGGGTCTACAAGGCCGCGAAACCTATCAGGCCCAGCACTGCCCGCGAGGACGGAGGATCACCAATGGACGAAGAGAAAGCGATCCAGGCATTCGCGACCGCACGTCGCGACCTGCCGCGGGAAGCCATGCGGTGGGCGCTCGACAATTGGGATGCCGCCGCACCCGGTCTGCTCGGCCTGCTCGATCGGTTCGCCGACGGTACCGACCGGTCGGACGACGCCAGGAAGGCCCTCTTCTTCATCCTTCATCTCGCGGGCGAGAAGCGGGAAACTCGTGCGTTCGCGCCGCTGTCCCGCATTGCGCGGGAGGACAGCCTCGCGGAGGAGGTGCTGGGCGACGGCGTCACGGAGACGCTCAAGAAGATCATGATCAGCACCTATGACGGCGATCTCGACGCCCTCAA
>DASWRT010000187.1:0-10382 GCA_036403035.1 Allostellaceae bacterium
AAATGGACATATCATTGCGACGCCACGCCGTGCGGGGCCGGCTCGCTCTTTGACATCGTTAATCGGACGAGGTTGCTTCCGGGGCGTGCCGGAAAAACAGGGCGGGAACAGGACGAAAACAGGAGAAAAACAGGACAGGAAACAGGAGCCCGTACCTGTTATCCGGTTGAACGTCGGAGCCTAAGTTTTTGAAATCGCTGAGTCGCGTTTCCGGTCGAACCCGATTCGCTCCTGTATTTGCGATTCCGAGGCCGTCGCCCGGCCGCTACAGCCGCTTGTCCAAGGCGATTCCCGCCGTGCTGCCTATCCGGTTCGGCGCGCGGCGGTTCTGTGCGTACCCTACCGCGCCGGCGCGGTTCTCGGCGACCGCGGACGCGAAGACCTTGAGCAGGCGCTCCGTCGCCTTCATCGCCGCCCGCAGCGCCCGGTCGTTCTCCGCGGCGGCATGCTGAAGCTCCGCCACTTCCTGGTGCAGCATCACGCGCAGCTCCGCGCTCACCTCCGTCGCGGCGCCGCTTTGCTGGCGCAGGCCGTCGAGGCCGGCTTGCCATGCGCGGCTGAGCCGTTCCTTCTCCGCGCCGAGCGCCGCGATCTCCTGCGGACACCGCGAGCGCAACATCGACGTCTCGCGCCGGAGAACGCCGGTCAGGCGTTCCGCGACGGTGATCAATACCCGAGCGCTATGGTCGGCCTTGCTCTCCTCATGCGGAAACGTCACGACGCAACCTCCTGAAGCTTGAGAATTTGCCGCTGCACGCTGTCGGCGATGCCGAGGCCGCCGCCACGCGCCGCCGCCTTACCGTATTCCTGCAGCAACAAGGATCGGTAAACGCTCTCTCCCGACCCGCCGCCGAACAGCCCCTTCGTGGACAATCCGGCGTACATGCTTTCCAGGGACTGGGTGAAGAAGAACGACTCGAAATCCTCGGCGACACGCCGGGCGCCCGCCGCGTCGCGGGGGGCGGCCGCCGCCGGATGCGGGGCCGTCGCCGTGCCGGCGGCGACGCCTCCCGCGGCCGATGCCGGAAGCGCCGCGGCAGCGAAACGGTCGGCCATCACATGACCTCGATTTCAGCCTGCAAGGCGCCGGCGGCCTTGATCGCCTGGAGGATGCTGATCATGTCGCGCGGGCCGACGCCCAGGGCATTGAGACTGTTGACCAACTCCTGGAGGCTGACGCCGGCCGGCAGCACAGCCATGCGCCGGTCCGACTGCTCGTCCACGGAGACGTTGGTGCGCGGCACGACCGTCGTCTGCGCGCCGCCGCCGGGCGCGAACTGCACGCCGCCCTGACCCGGCCCGCCGGTCGCCGTTCCCCCTTGGCCGGCGGACGAGAACGGCGCGGGCTGCGACACCTGCGGCGTCTCGGTGACCTTGACCGTCAGATTGCCCTGGGCGATGGCGACCGTGCTGATCCGTACGTTCTCGCCCATCACGATCACGCCGTTCTGCTCGTCGATGACGACGCGCGCCACCTGGTCCGGCTCGACGCGAAGCTGCTCGATGTCGGTGACCAGCGAGACGATGTCGCCCTGAAACGCGGCCGGGATCGATACCAGCACCGTCCCCGGGTCGAGCGGCCGGGCCGCCGACGTCCGGAGGTAGCCGTTGACGACCTGGGCGACGCGGCGCGCCGTCGTGAGGTCGGGGTTGCGCAGCATCAGGTTGACGCTGCGCATGTTCGCCATCTCGAAGCCGATCTCCCGCTCCACGATTGCGCCGTTCGAGACGCGGCCGGCGGTCGGCACACCCTTCGTCACCGAGGCGGCCTGACCGCGCGCGACGAAGCCGGTCTGCACCGACCCCTGCGCCACCGCGTAGACCTCGCCGTCGGCGCCGAGCATCGGCGTGACGAGCAGCGTGCCGCCGAGCAGGCTCTTCGCATCGCCGAGCGCCGAGACCGTGACGTCGACCCGGCTGCCCTGGCGGGAGAAGGGCGGCAGCGTCGCCGTCACCATGACAGCGGCGACGTTCGCCGTCCGCAGTGCGGTGTCGCGCGCGTTGACGCCGAGCCGCTCGAGCATTCCGATCAGGCTCTCGCGGGTGAAGATCGAACGGTTGAGAGAGTCGCCGGTGCCATTCAGTCCGACCACGAGGCCGTAGCCCACCAGCATGTTGTCGCGCACGCCCTCGAAATCGGCGATGTCCTTGATCCGGGACGCGGCGTCCGCTGCCGGCGCCGTACCGGTGAGAGCAAGGCATACCGCCGCGGCGACGCGGATGAGCAGCAGGACGGATCTGATCGGCTTAGGAGACGCCATGAACACAACTCGCTGAGCGGCGGTGGAACGACCGCGCCGGAGCCTTTGCCAACTCCGTGCCAGCCACGGAGCCCAGCGCTTCCGCCGTTCTCGCCCGTGCGGCCCCGTCCGCCGACCGGCAAGTCCTGCCGCACGCGGCAGCTTTTGCCGGGCGCGGCGCGGCAGGCGGGCGGATCGCGTGTTCTTAAGGCGGCATTTACCATTGCGCGCCGATGATGCCATCGTGTTCACCCGGAGCGCCGCCGCATGAGGATCGACCCCAACCGCCCCGTTCGCGCGGCAGCGGGCCGCCGTGACGGCAAGGCTTCGGCCGGCGGCGCCAGCGGAAGCTTCGCGTCGGCGCTGTCGGTCGGCGAGGCTGCCGCGGCACCGCCCGCCGCGCCGCTGTCCGGGGTTGCCGGCCTCTTTTCCCTGCAGGAGATTCCCGACGCGACGGCGCAGCGGCGGCAGGCATTGGCTCGCGGCGATGAGCTGCTCGACCGCCTCGACGACCTCCGGATGGGCCTGCTTGCCGGCACGCTGGACCGCGACAAGCTGAGGGATCTTGCCCGCGTCGTCCGGACGGCCCGCGGCGGGATCGACGATCCCGCGTTGCACGCGGTGCTCGACGAGATCGAGCTCCGCGCCGAGGTGGAACTCGCGAAGCTGACTCCCGGTTTCTGACCAGTTCACAAAAAGTTGCAAACATTTCAAGCAAGTGCCGGCCATCACGGCGCTTGCGATGGTGCCGCTCGATTCATATACTCCGTTCCGCTTCGCGTGGACGAGGAGCAGGAAGGTTTATGAGGCCGACGCTCGCACCGGACTATCGTCCCTCAGAGGACGAGGAATTCATGAATCCGTTGCAGCAGGAATATTTCCGCCAGAAGCTCCTGCGCTGGCGGGCGGAACTCCTCGCTGAATCGACGGAGACCCTTCAGCACCTGAAGGAAGAGAGCCTGCTCAAGCCCGATCTGACGGACCGGGCCTCGCTCGAAACCGAGAGGTCGATCGAGCTGCGCACCCGTGATCGCGAGCGAAAGCTGATTGCGAAGATCGATTCGGCGCTGCAACGGATCGAGGAAGGCACATACGGATACTGCGAGGAGACCGACGAGCCGATCGGCATCCGCCGCCTGGAGGCGCGACCGACCGCGACGCTGAGCCTGGAGGCTCAGGAGCGCCACGAGCGCATGGAGCGCACTCACCGCGACGACTGATCGAACCCCGCCTGCCGCGGGGTTTTTGCTGCCGCCGTCTCCGGCCGGGGACGGCGGTTTGCGTTTGCGGCGTGCGGTGCCATGCCGTCGGCGAATGCCGGACTTGGTACTTGCCGAAGGGTTTAGGGCAATGCATGTTGCCGCCCGGGAGCGCCGCACCGCAACCGGTGCGGTCGAGTGCTCAAAAAGGCTGCATCTCTGCAAAGGGCCAGGGCGGCGCGGAATGACGATGCTGGAGTCCGGTGTAGACACACGCTCGGAGACGTACCGGGCGAACGCCGCATGGATGGGGGAACTGGTCTCGGATCTCCGGCGCGTCGTCGCCGATATCCGGAAAGGCGGCGGCGAGGAGGCGCGGCGCAAGCACCTTGCGCGCGGCAAATTGCTGCCGCGCGACCGCGTGCGCACGCTGCTCGATCCCGGGTCGCCCTTCCTTGAGCTGTCGCAGCTTGCGGCGCATGGAATGTACGGCGGCGAGGTGCCGGCGGCCGGGATCATCACCGGAATCGGCCGCATCATGGGGCGAGAATGCGTCGTCGTCGCCAACGACGCGACGGTGAAGGGCGGCACCTACTACCCGATTACCGTCAAGAAGCATCTGCGCGCCCAGGACGTCGCTCGCGAGAACAACCTGCCGTGCGTCTATCTCGTCGATTCCGGCGGCGCGAACCTGCCGAACCAGGACGAGGTGTTTCCGGACCGCGACCATTTCGGCCGCATCTTCTACAATCAGGCCACGATGTCGTCGGCCGGCATCCCGCAGATCGCCGTCGTGATGGGTTCCTGCACCGCGGGCGGCGCCTACGTCCCGGCGATGGCCGATGAATGCGTCATCGTCAGGAACCAGGGTACGATCTTCCTCGGCGGCCCGCCGCTGGTGAAGGCGGCGACCGGCGAGGTCGTCTCGGCAGAGGACCTGGGCGGAGCCGACGTGCACAGCCGCGTCTCCGGCGTCACCGACCATTACGCGATGAACGACGCGCACGCGCTCGGCATCGCCCGCAGGATCGTCGGCAACGTCAACGCCGTGAAGCGGCCGAACCTCGACATGAGCGAGTCTAGGGAGCCGCTCTATCCGTCCGAGGAACTGAACGGCATCGTGCCGGTCGACCCGCGCAAGCCTTTCGACGTGCGGGCGGTGATCGCGCGCATCGTCGACGGCAGCGTCCTGGACGAGTTCAAGCCGCTCTACGGCTCGACCCTGGTATGCGGCTTCGCGCGCCTCTGGGGATATCCGGTCGGCATCATCGCCAACAATGGCATCCTATTCTCCGAGAGCGCGCAGAAGGGCGCGCATTTCGTCGAGCTGTGCTGCCAGCGCGGCATCCCGCTGATCTTCCTGCAGAACATCACCGGCTTCATGGTCGGCAAGAAATACGAGGCGGGCGGCATCGCGAAGGACGGCGCCAAGCTCGTCACCGCGGTCGCCTGCGCGCGCGTGCCGAAATTCACCGTGATCATCGGCGGCAGCTTCGGCGCCGGCAATTACGGCATGTGCGGCCGCGCCTACGGGCCGCGCTTCCTCTTCATGTGGCCGAACGCGCGGATCTCGGTGATGGGCGGCGAGCAGGCCGCCTCCGTGATGGCGACGATCCGGCGCGACAACATCGAGGCGCGCGGCGGGGCATGGAGCCGAGAGGACGAGGAGGCGTTCAAGGCGCCGCTCCGCGATCAGTTCGAGCGCCAGGGGCACCCTTATTACGCGAGCGCCCGGTTGTGGGACGACGGCGTGATCGACCCTGCCGACACCCGCACCGTGCTCGCGCTATCGCTGTCGGCGAGCGTGAACGCGCCGATCGAGCCGACCCGCTTCGGCGTCTTCCGGATGTGATGCGATGACGACGGACAACCATCTTGTTTCGCTCGACGGCGCCGGCGTCGCGACGGTCACGCTGAACCGGCCGGACCTGCGCAACGCCTTCGACGACCGTTTGATCGCCGACCTGACCGCGACCTTCGCGCGGCTCGGCGCCGACGCTGCCGTGCGGGCGGTCGTGCTGCGCGGCGCCGGCAAGGCGTTCTCGGCCGGCGGCGACCTCAATTGGATGCGCCGCATGGCCGGTTACGGCGAGGCGGAGAACCTCGCCGACGCGAAGCTCCTGGCGAAGCTGATGCGCACGCTCGACGAACTGCCGAAGCCGACCGTCGCGGCGGTGCATGGCGCCTGCTACGCGGGCGGCATGGGGCTGGTCGCCTGCGCCGACATCACGATCGCCGCCGACGACGCCGTCTTCTCCCTGTCGGAAGTCCGGCTCGGGCTCGTGCCGGCGGTGATCAGCCCGTACGTGACGCGGGCGATCGGCCCGCGCGCGATGCGGCGCTATGCTCTCACCGCCGAGCAGATCGGCGCGGCGGAGGCACTGCGGATCGGTTTCGTCCACGAGGTGGTCCCGGTCGCCGGGCTCGACGAGGCGGTCGGGCGCATCGTCTCGGCGCTCGCCGCGGGCGGGGTGGCGGCGCAGGCGAAGACGAAAGATCTCCTCGCGGCGATCGCGTTCCGGCCGATCGACGAGGCCGTCACCGACCGCACCGCGAAGGCGATCGCCGCCGCGCGCGCCGGGGAGGAGGCGAGGGAAGGGCTTGCCGCCTTCTTCGAGAAGCGCAAGCCGGAATGGCAGCAGCGGAAGGCGTGAGCACGATGTTTGGAACGCTGCTGATCGCGAACCGCGGCGAGATCGCCTGCCGCGTCATCCGCACCGCGCGCCGCCTCGGCATTCGCACCGTGGCGGTTTATTCGGACGCCGATGCGCGGGCGCCGCACGTCGCGCTGGCCGACGAGGCATACCGGATCGGGCCGCCGCCCGCCCGCGAGAGCTATCTTCGCATCGACGCGATCCTCGACGTCGCGCGGCGGAGCGGCGCCGACGCGGTCCATCCCGGCTATGGTTTCCTCTCGGAGAACGCCGAGTTCGCTGAGGCGTGCGCCGCGGCCGGGCTCGTCTTCGTCGGGCCGCCGGCTTCGGCGATCCGGGCGATGGGTTCGAAGGCGGCGGCGAAGGCGCTGATGGAGCGGGCGGCCGTGCCGCTGGTGCCGGGCTATCATGGCGACGACCAGGATCCTGATCGGCTTGCCGCCGAGGCCGGCCGGATCGGCTACCCGGTCCTGATCAAGGCGTCGGCCGGCGGGGGCGGGAAGGGGATGCGCGTCGTCGAGCGCGCCGCCGACTTCGCTGCCGCGCTCGCTGGCGCGAAGCGTGAGGCTGCGGCATCTTTCGCTGACGACCGGGTATTGATCGAGAAGTACCTGACCCGGCCGCGTCACATCGAGATCCAGGTCTTCGCCGACGGGCAGGGCGAGACCGTCTATCTGTTCGAGCGCGACTGCTCGCTGCAGCGCCGCCACCAGAAGGTGATCGAGGAGGCGCCGGCGCCGGGCATGCCGCCCGAGCGGCGCCGCGCGATGGGCGAGGCTGCGGTCGCCGCGGCCAAGGCGGTCGGCTACGTCGGTGCTGGCACCGTCGAGTTCATCGCCGAAGACGATCGTTTCTACTTCATGGAAATGAACACCCGGCTCCAGGTCGAGCATCCGGTGACCGAGATGATCACCGGTCTCGATCTCGTGGAGTGGCAGCTTCGGGTCGCCGCGGGCGGAAGACTGCCGCTACGGCAGGAGGATCTGGCGATCCGCGGCCATGCCTTCGAGGTACGGCTTTATGCCGAGGATCCGGATCGCGACTTCCTGCCGGCGACCGGCACGCTCAAGACGTTCCGGACGCCGCCGGAGGGGGCCCATGTCCGCCTCGACGCCGGCGTGCGGGAGGGCGACGCGATCGGCGTCCATTACGACCCGATGATCGCAAAGCTGATCGTCTGGGACGAGAGCCGCAGCGCCGCCCTGCAACGCCTGCGTGGCGCGCTCGATGCGACGGCGATCTCCGGGCTGGCGACCAATCTCGCCTTCCTGCGCCGCGTCGCCGGGAACCCGGCCTTCGCCGCGGGCGAGGTCGATACCGGCTTCATCGGGCGGCACCGTGCCGACCTTGTGCCGGCGCCCGCGCCGGCACCCGAAGGAGCGCTCGCCGCGGCGGCGCTGCGACTGCTGCTCGATCAGGAGGAAGCTGCACGGACCGCGGCGGCGCGTGCGGCCGATCGCTGGTCGCCGTGGCACCGTACCGACGGTTGGCGGCTCAACGGCGATACCTATCAGGAGGTGCGGTTCCGCGAGGCTGCCGGAGGCGAGCGGATCGTCCGTGTCGACTATCCGCGGCCGAGCGCCGGCGGTCTCCGGAAGCTGAGCATCGGCGACCGGACGGTTGAGGGGGCGGCCGAACGCCTGCCGGACGGTGCGCTCGCGATCGTGCTCGACGGAGTACGGCGGCGCGTCGTGACGGCGCGCGACGGGGCTGTCTTCAGCGTGTTCCTCGACGGTGCGAGCTACCGGTTCACCTACGAGGATCCGCACGCGCCGGCCGGCGTCGCCGAGGGTGACGCGGGCCGGCTCGCCGCACCGATGCCGGGCAAGATCGTCCAGGTGCTCGCGGAGCCCGGCGCGCAGGTGAAGCGCGGCCAGCCGCTGCTGGTGCTGGAGGCGATGAAGATGGAGCACACCATCGCCGCTCCCGCCGACGGCCGCCTTGCCGCCCTGTGCTGCGCGGTCGGCGATCTCGTCGATGAGGGCGCCGAACTGGTTGTCTTCGAACCCGAGGAGGAGACGACGCCATGACGACGCTCCCGAAGCAGGTCAAGATCGTCGAGGTCGGTCCGCGCGACGGGTTGCAGAACGAGCCGCAGACGGTGCCGACCGACACCAAGGTCGAGCTGGTCCGCCTGCTCGGCGAGGCCGGCCTGACAGTGATCGAGTCCGGCAGTTTCGTCTCGCCGAAATGGGTGCCGCAGATGGCGGACACGCCGATGGTTCTCGCCGCGATCGAGCGGCGTCCCGGCGTCTCCTATCCGGTCCTCGTCCCGAACATGAAGGGCATGGAAGGAGCGCTCGCCGCCGGCGTCGGCGAGGTCGCGATCTTCGGCGCGGCGTCGGAGAGCTTCTCCCGGCGCAACATCAACTGCTCGATCGCCGAGAGCCTGGACCGCTTCGCGCCGGTCGCGGAAACCGCGCGGCAGCACGGCATCCGCGTCCGCGGCTACATCTCCTGCGTCGTCGACTGCCCGTACGAGGGACCGGTCGCGCCGGAGGCGGTTGCCCGAGTGGCGGAACGGCTTCTTGCGATGGGGTGCTACGAGATTTCGCTCGGCGATACGATCGGCACGGCGACGCCGGCACGGGTGCAGGCGATGCTCGACGCCGTGGCGGCGGTGATGCCGGTCGACAAGCTCGCCGTGCATTTCCATGACACCTACGGTCAGGCGATCGCGAACATCTATGCCTCGCTGGAACGCGGCGTCGCCGTCGTCGACAGCTCGGTCGCCGGGCTCGGCGGCTGCCCCTATGCCAAGGGAGCAAGCGGCAACGTCGCGACCGAGGACGTCGTCTATCTGCTCGACGGGCTCGGTTGCCGGACCGGCGTCGACTTGCGGCGCGTGTTCGAGGCGGGCCGCTTCATCGGCCGCGCGCTCGGCCGTCCGCCGGCCTCCAAGGTATCGCGCGCGCTGGAGGGGAAAGCGGCGGCGTGACGCTGCACCTGATCAAGCTCTGCGTCGGCATCGACAGCGTCGAACAGCTGATCGAGCATCGCCGTCGGCGCGGCAATGAGAGCCCCTGCTACATCCATACGCGGAATCGGCCGAAGCGCGCTGCGGAGATCCTGGATGGCGGCGGCTCGCTCTACTGGGTGATCAAGGGCGAGATCCTGATCCGGCAGCGCGTGCTCGGAATCCTCGACCACCAGGACGAGGCGGGGCAGGCTTTCTGCACACTGCATCTGGACGGCACGCTGGTCCGGACGGTGCCGGCGCGCTTCCGTCCGTTCCAGGGCTGGCGCTATTTCGTGCCGGAGCATGCGCCGCCGGATCGGACGGGCGACGATGGCGAGATGCCGTTGGAGATGGTGCGCGAGTTGCGGTCGCTGGGGCTGCTCTGAGGCGCGCCGGTGTTTCGTCACGGCGGTGTAAGAAAGCTCTGGACATGGGGTGGTGGCGTTTCCTATATCCGGCCTCGCCGCTGACGACGCGAGTTGTTCGGCGGCCCTGTAGGGATCCGGTCGGCGGCCTCTTGAAGAGGCGGGCAGGCGGGTTTATATAGGTCCTCCGGCCGTTTCGGACGGCCCCTTCACATCGAGAGCACATGGTCGGCGCCGCGCGTGGCGGCGATGGTCGGGTGCTTGCCGGTTTCGGGGGCGGGGTAGAGCGGTTGGTTCGGTCGGTCGGTTGGTCTGCAAGGCCGGTTGACAGGCTGGTGAGGCGGGTGTAGAAGCCCGCTCCCCCGCGCCGCCGAGAGGGGCGTGGAAGGGATGGGACCTTCGGGTTCCCTGCTGTTTGACATCGTCGGATTGGAAGTTGGGTAAGGGATGCGCAGGCGGCGGTGCCTATGTGGGCACTGACGCGTACTGAGCATCTAAGAGTGTTGAGTGCGTTTTGGTGCCCTCGAGCTAGGCCGGGCGGCGTGAGCGGAGACGTTCATGTTGTTTGGCAAGGCAAACCTGAGAGTTTGATCCTGGCTCAGAACGAACGCTGGCGGCATGCCTAACACATGCAAGTCGAACGCGCGGTTTCGGCCGCGAGTGGCGCACGGGTGAGTAACGCGTGGGAACCTGCCCCGAGGTGGGGGATAACCCGGCGAAAGCCGGGCTAATACCGCATACGTCCTAAGGGAGAAAGATTCATCGCCTTGGGAGGGGCCCGCGTCGGATTAGGTAGTTGGTGGGGTAACGGCCTACCAAGCCTGTGATCCGTAGCTGGTCTGAGAGGATGATCAGCCACACTGGGACTGAGACACGGCCCAGACTCCTACGGGAGGCAGCAGTGGGGAATATTGGACAATGGGCGCAAGCCTGATCCAGCAATGCCGCGTGAGTGATGAAGGCCT
>DASWRT010000188.1:0-6390 GCA_036403035.1 Allostellaceae bacterium
TCGGTGATGGTGCCGCTGCAATGCGAGTTCTACGCGCTTGAGGGGCTGAGCCATCTGATCCGCACGATCGAGCGGGTGAAGCGCAACCTGAACCCGGCCTTGGAGATCCAGGGCGTCGTGCTGACCATGTTCGACCGCCGAAACAATCTGAGCGATCTCGTCGCCGCCGACGTACGGGGCCATTTCGGCGACAAGGTCTACGAGACGGTGATCCCGCGAAACGTGCGCGTCTCCGAGGCGCCGTCGCACGGCAAGCCGGTCCTGCTTTACGATTTCCGCTGCCCCGGCGCGCAGGCGTACATCCATCTCGCCAGCGAGGTCCTGCGGCGCGAGCGCGGAGGCCTGGTGGCGGCATGATGCGGGAGGAGGGGAAACGCCGTTCGCTCGGCCGCGGCCTGTCGGCGCTGTTGGGCGAAGAGACCGAGGATTATGCAACCCTCGACAAGGTGCGGCAGACCAAGACCGTGCCGCTGGAGTTCCTGAAGCCGGGCCGCTATCAGCCGCGCCGCCATTTCGATGAAGCGGCGATGCAGATGCTGGTCGACTCGGTGCGCGAGAAGGGCGTGTTGCAGCCGCTGCTCGTCCGTCGCGATCCGGAGATCTCGACGATGTTCGAGATCATCGCCGGCGAGCGGCGGTGGCGCGCGGCGCAGCTCGCGCAGCTCCACGAAGTACCGGTCGTCATCCGCGAGCTGGACGATCGCGAGGCGCTGGAGTTGGCGCTGGTCGAGAACATCCAGCGCCAGGACTTGACGCCGCTGGAGGAGGCCGACGGATATCGCCGGCTCCTTGACGAGTTCGGCCACACCCAGGAAGACCTTGCGAAGGCAGTCGGCAAGAGCCGCAGCCACGTGGCGAACATGCTGCGCCTGCTGGCGCTACCCGACCCGATCAAGCGGATGGTGGAGGAGGGGAGCCTCACCGCCGGCCATGCCCGCGCGCTGCTGACGGCGGACGATCCGACGTCGCTCGCCACGCAAGTGATGCAGCAGGGCCTCAACGTACGGCAGACCGAGCAGCTTGCGCAGACGGCGAAAGCGGCAACCGGCAAGGGCAAGTCGGGCGGGGGAGGAGCGGGCACCGCATCGGGAGCGTCGGCGCCCACCGATAAGGATCCCGATACGGTTGCGCTGGAACGCGATCTCAGCGCGTTGCTCGGGCTACGGGTATCGATCGAGTTCGAGGGACGCGGCGGCTCCCTCACCGTCCATTACCGGACGCTGGATCAGCTCGACGACGTCCTGCGCCGCCTCAAGCAGGCCCCGCCGCGCGCCTGACCGCACCGCCGCGCCGCCGTTCGCGCGCCTGCCGCGCCAGCGAGAGGAGGGCGTCCCGGCACATCGTCTCGGCCGGCAGGCCGGTCCGCTTGGCGTTCAGCTCCGCTTCCGTCAGCAGCGCCAGGGCCGCGGCGGCGCGGGCCGGCGGCCACAGCCCGACCTGCCCGACGAAGCGGTCGACATGCTTGAAGAACACGGGCGGGCGAAGCGCCTTCACGGCGTCGGCGGCCGACATGCCGCCGCCGGCGGCGGCCTGCGCGCCGGCCAAGTGCAGGCGCTGCATGTGGCGGATTGCGGCCCGCAGGACCGTGACCGGATTTTCGCCTTCCTGGAACACGCGGGCCAGGGCTCGCTCGAATCCCGCGGCATCCCCATCGGCGGCGGCAAGCACGGCGTCGTCGACCGACAGCGCCGCCGTGTCGCCGATGCAGGCGAGCACGTCGTCGAGCCCGGCGCGAGCGCCAGGGCCAAGATAGAGGGCCAGCCGCTCCAGCTCGTTCCGCGTCATCAGCCGGTCGCTGCCGAGATGCCCGACCAGATAGGCGACGGCGTCCGGCGCAATCGCGATCCTGTCCGCGGCGAGCGTCTCGCGGACCAGCGTCTCCAGCTCCCGCGGCCCGTCGGCGTAGCAGGGCACGCACGCGATGTCCCGGTCCGACGCCTCGAACAGCTTGCGCAGCGCCGACCGCGGCGGCAGATCGCCGGCCTCGCAGACGACGATGCAATCGGCGGCTGCGCGGCTTCCCCTGGCCGCGGCGGCGGCAAGCAGCTCGCCGAGCAGCTTCGCGATGTTGTCACCGGCATCGCGGATGCGGACGACCCGGCGCCCGCCGGTCAGGCTCATCGCGCCGATCTCGTCGGCAAGACGGGCCGGATCCTGGGCGAGGAGGGCAGGGGTCAGCTCGGCGACGCGGAACGGGTCCCGCAGGTCGGGACAGACCGAGCGCGCGACCGACTCCGCCCGCTCGCGCACGAGCCCGCCGTCGGGACCGTAGAACAGGGCGGCGCGGGTCGCCGGGTCCGGCTTCCGCAGGAACGAGGCGAGCGCCGTGCCGGAAAGTTTCACTCTACGCTACCCGCCGTTCCGTGCGGTTTCGGTACGCTGCCGCATGTAGATCGCGAGCCGTGAACGGATCTCGTTGCTCAATTCCTGGACGGCACGGGCTTGGGCGTCCTGTTCGGCAACGACCGTCGCGTATTCGTTGGCAACGAAATTGTCGAACGCGGTATTGGAGCGGGTCAGCGCCTGAAACAGCGTGTGCCCGTCATGCAGGTCGCGCAGCACGATGCGTGCGTTCACCGCATAGAGGACACGCGAGGAGGTGCCGTCGCTACGGATGCCCACCTCGCTGCGCGAGGTCGTCAGGACGACCGCCAAACCGTACCGCTTGCTGACCGAGACGCCGCCGCCGGGGTTGAAGCTGTCGCGCAGCGAGTTGGCGAGGAGCTGGCCGATCCGGTCGGGGATCGGATCGACCGTGACCGCCGCGAGGTTCGCATCGAACGCCGACTGTTCCTGAGACGGCGGCGCATAGAGCGGATGGAAGCCGCAGCCCGCGAGCCCGCCGCCGGCCGCAGCCATGGCGCCGGCGACGGCCAGCGTCGCCAGCGTCCGCGGACGGAGATGACGGTCAGCCCACGACATTGATGATGCGGTTCGGTACGACGATGATCTTGCGCGGCGCCCGATCTTCGAGCGCCCGCTGGACCGTGGGAAGCGCGAGCGCGGCTTCTTCCGCCTGCGCCTGATCGCCATCGCGGGGCAGCTCGACCGTGCCGCGCAGCTTGCCGTTGACCTGCACGGCGACCGTCACCGTCTCCTCGACGGTCAGCGCGGCGTCGGCGACCGGCCAGGGCGCGTCGACGAGCAGGGTACGGTGCCCGAGATGCCGCCATAGCTCCTCGCCGAGATGGGGCATCATCGGCGCGAGCAGCTGCACCACAGCCTCAAGCCCTTCGCGCAGCGCCGCCGCGTCGCCGGCCTGCTGCCCCTGGAAACCCTCCAGCGCGTTGGTCAGCTCGCGGATGCGCGCGACGCCGCGGTTGAAGCGAAACTTGTCGAGGTCGTCGGTGATGGCGGCGATCGTCCGGTGCGTCACCCGCCGCAACGCCGTGCCGGCCGGCGACAGCGCATCGCCGTCGACCGGCGTGCCGACCGGCGGCAGCGCCATCGCCGGCTCGGTAATGAGCCGCCACAGCCGGTTGACGTAGCGCCAGATGCCCTCGATACCGGCCTCGGTCCACTCGAGGTCGCGCTCCGGCGGGCTGTCCGACAGCAGATACAACCGTGCCGTATCGGCACCATAGGTTTCGACGATCCGCTCCAGCCCGACGACGTTCTTGCGCGACTTGCTCATCTTCTCGAGCCGGCCGACCGTCACCGGCGTTCCGTCCTCGTCGACGAGCGTCCCGGACGAGTCCTGGCTGACCTCTTCGGGGAACAGCCAGTTGCCCTCGCGGTCCTGATAGGTCGCGTGGCAGACCATGCCCTGCGTGAACAGGCCGGCGAACGGCTCGGCAAGGTCCAGATAGCCGCAGCGCGTCAGCGCCCGCATGAAGAAGCGGGAATAGAGCAGGTGGAGCACGGCATGCTCGATGCCGCCGATATACTGGTCGACCGCCATCCAGTAGTCGACGTCGCGCCGCTCGAACGCCTCGGGCGAGCGCGGCGAACAATACCGCAGGAAGTACCAGGAGGATTCGAAGAACGTGTCGAACGTGTCGGTCTCGCGCTCCGCCGGGCCGCCGCAGGTCGGGCAGTTCACGTGCTTCCAGGTCCGATGCCGGTCGAGTGGGTTTCCCGGCCGGTCGAAATCGACATCCTCCGGCAGCGTCACCGGCAGGTCCTTCGCCGGCACCGGCACGATGCCGCAGCGGGCGCAATGGATCACCGGGATCGGGCAGCCCCAATAGCGCTGGCGCGACACGCCCCAATCGCGCAGCCGATAGACCGTCGTGGGCTCTCCCGCGCCGAGTGCGGCGAGACGCTCGCCGGCAGCGCGCTTGGCCTCGGCGACCGACATTCCATCGAGGAAGCCCGATTTGTAGATCGTGCCGTCGCCGGTATAGGCCTCATCGCCGGTCATGAAGGTCGCCGGATCCTCGCCGGGCGGCAGCACGACCGGCTTGACGTCCAGCCCGTACTTGCGGGCGAAGTCGAGGTCGCGCTGGTCCTGCGCCGGGCAGCCGAAGATGGCGCCCGTTCCGTATTCCATCAACACGAAGTTGGCGACGTAGATGGGCAGCTCCAGCCCGTCGACGAAGGGATGCCGCGCACGCAGCCCGGTGTCGTAGCCGCGCTTCTCCGCGGTCTCGATCAGCACCTCGCTGGTGCCCATCCGGTTGCATTCGGCGATGAATTCCGCGAGCGCGGGATCGTCCTTTGCGAGATCGAGGGCGATCGGGTGGTTGGCGGCGACGGCGCAGAAGGAGGCGCCGAACAGCGTGTCCGGCCTCGTGGTGAAGATTTCCAGCCGCTCCTCGCGCCCGTCGATCGGAAAGAAGACGCGGGCGCCGTCGGAACGGCCGATCCAGTTCTCCTGCATCAGCCGGACGCGCTCCGGCCAGCGGTCGAGCGTCTTCAGCGCATCGAGCAGCTCGTCCGCGAACTCGGTGATGCGCAGGAACCACTGCGACAGGAGGCGCTTCTCGACGATCGCGCCGGAGCGCCAGCCGCGCCCGTCCACGACCTGCTCGTTCGCCAGCACCGTGTTCTCGACCGGGTCCCAGTTGACCCAGGACTCCTTGCGGTAGGCGAGGCCCGCCGCGAGGAAGTCGAGGAACATCTTCTGCTCATGCCGGTAATATTCCGGATGACAGGTCGCGACCTCGCGCTCCCAATCGTACGACAGTCCCATGCGCTGCAACTGGGCGCGCATCGTCGCGATGTTCTCGTAGGTCCACACCGCCGGGTGGATCTTGCTGGCGATCGCCGCGTTCTCGGCCGGCAGGCCGAAGGCGTCCCAGCCCATCGGGTGCAGGACGTTGAAGCCCTGCGCGCGCTTGTACCGCGCCACCACGTCGCCCATGGTGTAGTTGCGCACGTGCCCGACATGGAGCTTCCCCGACGGGTAGGGGAACATTTCAAGGACGTAGTATTTCGGCCGCGCCGGATCGGTGACGGTGGAGAAGACGCGCCGATCGCGCCAGACGGCCTGCCACTTGGGCTCGGTTTCCTTGAAATTGTAGCGCGACATTGCGCGGCTCGAACTCTCTGCGGTGATGCGTGATGCGAAAGGTGGGCGCTGTGCCGGGCCGAATCCAGCAACGCTCTCTTGCTTTCGATCCGCGGTCTGTCAACGAAAAACCGGGTCGCCGCGGCCGCAGCCTTGACAGCGGCAATGGCGGGGTAGGGTAGGGGCCGGCGGCGGCGTGCGCAGCCGACCCATCGGCGCCGTCCTAGCGTTCCGCGGTGCTGACGCGGAGCTGACGCGCACGGGCGAGGATCGCGTTCTCCATCTCGGTCTGCGTCGTCGCGTCGGTCGCCACGTCCTGCCAGCGTCCGTCCGCCTCGCGCCGCTGCCGGAATACCGCGGCGCGGATGCCGTCGGCGCGGAGCTGCCGATCGAGGATGAAGATGTTGACCTTGAACCGCTCGTTCGGCGTGTCCGGCGGCGAGTACCAGTCGGTGATGATGACGCCGCCGAACGGATCGGCCGAGGCGAGCGGCATGAAGGAGACGGTGTCGAGCGACGCGCGCCAGAGATAGGTGTTGACGCCGATGCCCGCCGGACCGCCGCCCTGGTCCTTGTTCTTGCCGAACAGGTTGAGGCTGAGACCGCCCTCGCCGAGTACGGACTGGTTGTTGGTGCCGTACTTCGAGAGATAGTCGTTACGCGGGCTCGTATACGGATCCTGCGGCGTTCCGTTGCAGGCCGTCAGCGCGACGGCGGCCAAGCCGACCGTCACCAGATGCTTCGCTTTCATCAACTCATTCCTTCCGATCGCCACCGTCTCCGGGTCCGGCGTGCTCTCAATCCACCCACATCCGGAGCAGATTCATGCGGATTTTCTCCATGAGGTGCGCTTCGGCCGACTGGGACGGCGCCTTCTTGTGCACCCATTCCGCAAGAACGCTTACATCATAGAGCATTTTACGTTTCTCGGCATCCCG
>DASWRT010000189.1:0-10628 GCA_036403035.1 Allostellaceae bacterium
GGCTTGGGTCGGCCGGAAGATCGGCCTGCGCTGGACGATCGGCGACGTCAGCGACCGCGGCTTCGAGGCGCTGCGCCTGTCGGTATGGGGCGCGTGGCGGGTGTTCGGCCCGGAAGCGGGTTACACGATCGGCCTCAACACCGTGCCGCTCGCCCAGGCGCGGCGCCGGACCGGTCCGCTCCCCGACGGCGTCGAATGGCGTGTCGCCGAGGGACGCCTGCCGGACTTCCTCCGGCCGCATCTCGACGACGGCATGGCCGAGGGCGTCGCCTGGAAGTTCGACCCGTTGCGCATCTACCCCGACCGGTTCGAGATCGCGCTCGACAATGACTGCATCCTCTGGCGGCTGCCGACCGCCGTCGCGCGCTGGCTCGACGCGGCGCCGTCGGACGTCTGCCTTCTCGCCGAGGACGTGCGTCCGGCCTTCGGCGCATTCTCCGACCTTTGCGGTCCGGCGCCGCGCAACACCGGCATCCGCGGCCTGCCGCCGGGCTTCGACCTCGGCGCCGCGCTGCGGCGGGCGCTCGCGCGGAACCCGGTCCGGCTCGCCTCCGAACTGGACGAGCAGGGCATGCAGGTCGCCGCCTTGTCGGAACATCCGCCCTTCGTCGTCTCGGTCGACGAGGTGACGATCTGCTCTCCCTTCCATCCGCATCTGCCGCATCTCGGCACCTGCGGCGCGCATTTCGTCGGCCAGAACGTCCGATGCGTGCCGTGGGATTATTACGGCCGCCCCGGCACCGAGGTGCTGATAGAGCATTGGGAGCGGCAGCGGCCCGGCCTGTACGAGCGGGTTGGCCTGGATTCCGGCGTGAATCGGACAGCGCGCGCGCAACCGGTCGGTCATCGATCGCAAACTTTCGGCGCACGAGACGGCTGACTCCCGCAACGGTTGCCTTTTGATACAAATTTTATCGGAACCGGAACAATCCTGAACGCAGTGCGTTGATGGACGCCCGGCAGCGCGACCCAGGGCTGAGAGACAACTTGAAACTTTGCGCGCCCCATTCGATCGGCCGGGGTGGCCGAGATCCGCCTTGCTCTGAACGGATGGCAGGAGGATGCCTCGATGAAGCAATGTATCGTTACGGCCGCGGTAGCGGCAACGGCCCTTCTCGCGACGGTCGAGGGTACGCAGGCAGGTTCGCCAAGCATCGTATCGCCGGCCGGGATCGGTCCCGGCCCCGCGATCAGCGGAACCAACATAGGGATCGGCAATACGGGAACCGACAATATCGGCGACCATAATGCCGGCTCCGGCAACATCGGCAGCGGCAACACCGGCTTCGCCAATGTCGGCAACGGCAATGGCGGGTCGATCAACGTCGGAAGCTACAACGGCGTCGGGAATGCCGGCCCGAACAACGGCGACTTCAACATCGGCAGCTACAACGGCAGCTATAACGGCAACGGAAGTCCGGGGCCCGCCGGAACCGGGAACGGCAACTTCAACATCGGTTCGCTGAACGGCACCGGCAACGGCAATTTCAATACCGGACCCGTCAACGGGACCAACAACGGCAACTTCAATGTCGGCGCCAGCTTCAACGGCAGCGGCAACGGCAATTTCAACAACGGCTTCTTCAACGGGAACCTGAACGGCAACAACAACGGCCTGTTCGCCGCCCTCAAGACGCCGGTGCCGATCGCGGCCGGAAGCGTCATCGGGAACGGTGTCGGCAACGGCAACTACAACATCGGCAGCGGCAACGGCAACTTCGACGGAAACGGAAACGTCGGCAGCGTGAACGGCACGTCGAACGGCAACTTCAATATCGGCGCGAGCGGCAACGGGAACGGAAACGGCAACTTCAATCACTGACCGTTGCGGACCGTGTCTTTCGTTCGGTGGACAAGCCTTGAGAGTTCTAAGCAAATAAAAACAAAGATTCGCTGCGCCTTAAGTACTGCTAATTGTAGGGGCGGGGCTCGCCCCGCCCGGGCGGCCCAAGGGCCGCCCCTACGTCAGGGCGCATGATCGTTGCGGCACAATACTAGTCGCTACGGCGCGGTACGACCTGACGCCGTCACGAGTTTCGACTGTGACTAGTGCCTGAGAAAATAACCTGCCGGGCGAATGATTTGCCCGGCCGAGCCTGCGGACGCCATCAACATAGGATCTTGGTTCCGGCGACATGCGCCGGCACCCGGTCACGCTCAACCCTTCAAGGGAGTGCGTTCGATGAGGCGATTGGCAGGACCGCGCAGCATAGCCGCTGCGACGCTCGTCATGATCGCGCCGCTTACCGCGACAGCAAACGGGCTCGGCGAAGACCGATCCTGGCAGTTCGAGACCGACAGCCAGAGGGCCGTCAGCGCCGGGATCGCGGATCTGATCCTGCGCCGTCAGAACGGCTATTACGGGTCGTTCGGGGATCCCGGCACGGCGGTGACGTGCCAGAGTGGATCGATCGGCTGCGGTACGTCGGGCGGCGGGTCCGGCGCGATGTCGATCGGCAACATGAACTCGGTCAGCGGCGGCGGCACCATCACCGGCGCACAGAGCAATTCCGGTTCGGTGCAGGGAACGCTCCCGGTCGGCACCCCGCTCCCGACGACATCGCCGTAAGGGAGCCGCGCGAGATGAAGAACCTTGGATCCGCCGCCGCGGCGATGCTTGCCGTGCTCGGCCTCGGCGCTTGCGCCACGCCAGGCGACAGTCAATTCGCCATCGAGCACGGGACGCCTGTCACGCCCAACGTGACGCCGTACGAACAGTCCTTCGCGTGCGTCAGCAGCCTGCTCGCGCAGGCGGGAAAAGTCCGCATCGCCGTCGGAAACGTCAGGGACTTCACGGGGAAGTTCAGCAACGAGGCCTCGCAGGGCGGATACCAGATCACCCAGGGCGGCAGCCTCATGGTGATCTCCGCGCTCGGCAAGCTCGACCCCAGGCACGTCAGCGTGATCGAACGCTACGACACGGCGGTCCCGGACATGGAGCTGACCTTGTCCAAGGCGCAGCTGCTCCGGGACGAGGACAAGGTCCGCGTGCCGACGGCCGGTCAGGTCGTCGGGTCGGATTACTACATCGTCGGCGGCATCACCGAAGCGAACTACAACATCCAGTCCGGCGGCGCGGAACTGGCCATCAACGGCGTCGGCGGCGGCGGGCGCATCTTCGTGATGAACATCGCGGCCGACCTCCGGCTCGTCGACACGAAGACGCTCGAAGTCGTCAAGACGGTGTCGATGCAGAAGCAGATCCAGGGATACGAGACCAAGGCCAACATCTTCCGCTTCTTCGGGACGGAACTCGTCGACTTCAACGCCGGCAACAAGCAGCAGGAACCGATCCAGCTCGGGGTCCGCTCGGTGCTCAACGCCGGGACGCTGGAACTCGTGTCAGCAGCCTTCAACGCAGACTTCTCGCCGTGCCGCGGCACGGTCGAAGCGAACTTTGCCGCACCGCCGCGCGCCCCCGTTCCGGAAACGGCGGGGACGGCGGCACCGGCGGACCGCCGGACGACGTCCTGATCGCCGGCTATTCATTGCACCCGGCCGGCCGCGCCGTGCCGGGCGTCTCGCAACGAGCAGGAGACTTTTCCGATGCGTAAGCAGCTTCTCTCGGGCGTCGCACTCCTGACCCTGACCATGGCGGCGGCAACGGCCTACGCCGATCAGGATTCGAGCGCACAGAACGTCCAGATCAATTCCGTGGTTGTCGATGCGGCCCGGACCAAGCTCAAGAACGTCCAGGTCGGCGGCTCGCTGCTCGACGTGAGCACGCAGGCCGTGGGCAACACCCTGTCCATCGACAATTCGGCGCTCTCGGCCGACCAGCACGTGCAGAACTACCAAGTCAACTCTTTGGCGACCCAGACCGCCGTCTCGGTGGTGAAAGGCGTCGCCCTCGCGGACGGCGATCTCAAGGTGAACACGGCGGCGGTCGGCAACAACACCTCCGTCACCGTCGAGAATGCGGGCGACATCAAGCTCCGCTCGGCCCAGAGCAACACCACGTCCGTGCAGTCGGCGAAGACCATCGTCGTCGGCTCCGCGCTCGGCGGCGCGGTCGACATCTCCACCGTCGCGGTCGGCAACAATTTGAACGCCGACGCGCAGCAGGGCGGCGTCAGCCCGCATGGCGGCGCGATCATCCAGACGAACGGGCTCGCGATTCAGGACGCGAAGACGGTGCTCGCGCCGTCGTCCGCCATCGGCCAGAACGGCGCGATCACGGTGAGCACCGAGGCCGTCGGCAACAACGCGTCGATCAACGGCGGCGCCGGCAAGGTCAAGCTCTATGTCGCCGGCCAGGGCAACGACACCGCGATCCAGAACGCGACGACGAAGATCATCGGCGTCAGCAGCGCGCTCTCCGGGGCCGGAAACGCCGTCAGCACCGTAGCGGTCGGCGACAATCTGAACGTCGCCGCGGGCGGCGCAGCCACGATCGCCGGCGGCTTCCCGAACGGGCAGCTCAACGTCAACTCGCTCCAGACGGCGCGGACCGACATCGGATCGTCCGGTTTCGCCGGCAAGCTGGACGTCCAGACGGCGGCGCTCGGCAACAGCGCGAACTTCACGGCGAACGGCGGCGCGGCGAAGATCGGCGGCTTCGGCCTCTCCGGCGACGACTATGCCCAGGCCAACACGCACACGATCCAGGCGGCGTTCACGTCGCTGCAGAGCGTGGGCGTCGGCGGCGATGTCGGCGTAACCACCGCGGCGATCGGCAACGCGCTGTCCGTCGTCGGCAAGGGAACGGCGTCGCTCGACGCGATCCAGGTCAACGCCAACTCTGCGCAGTACGCCGGCGCCTTCGTCGGTCCGAATGTCGGGATCGGCGGCAGCCTGAAGGTGAGCACGCAGGCGATCGGCAACGCCGCCAGCGTGACGGTGAAGTAGACCCGCAGACCGCGCACCGGAGATCCCCGCGCCGGCATCGCCAGCGCCGGCCGGGGATCTCTCTAATGCAGCCTGACGAAGACGCCGCCGACGCCGAGCCGCAAGCCCGTTCGTGCACGCACGGTTCCCGGCGTCCCGACCATGAAGGCGCTGCCGAATGCCTGATCGACGACCGCGCCCGCCATGAGGTAGGCCGGGACGAAGGGCTCGGGCTGCGACGCCACCGGCGGGCAGAAGCACACGCTGCTGTGGCTGAGGTCCAGCGGCGTCCCGACCGGCAAGGCCCCCCGGCCTTCGGGATTCACCGCCTGCTGCTGCGGCGGCATCGGCACGGGCGCGGCCTCCGCGCAGGTCGAACCGATCACGCACGACGTCACAAGGATGGCTGCCGCCGCTGCCGCCGCCAACACGCTCCGCTTCATGACTCACCGCCGGGATGATGCCGAGACGAAGGTGCGTGGTGCGCTACGGGAGTGTAACGCCGTAAACCGCAGCGCGATGTCTCTTTTTCTCGCCGGCCGGAATTCCCGCGCGACTCTCCGCCCGCCGTTGCGTCTCTGCATCAAGGCGGCGACGATGGCGGCATGGCATACGCGCACACGATCGGCCGGACGCGCTATCGCTTCGACGACCTCCGCACGCTGCTCGCGCGGGCTACGCCGCTGCGCTCGGGAGACGTGCTCGCCGGGGTCGCCGCCGCCGACGCGGCCGAGCGGGTCGCGGCGCAGATGGCGCTCGCCGATCTGCCCCTGGCGCAGTTCCTGAACGAGGCCGTCGTTCCCTACGAGGTGGACGACGTGACCCGTCTCATCCTCGACCGGCACCACGCCGGAGCGTTCGCGGCGGCGGCGCACCTGACGGTCGGCGGCTTCCGCGACTGGCTGCTGTCCGACGAGACCGATACCCCAGCGCTGGCGGCCGTCGCGCCCGGCGTGACGCCGGAGATGGCGGCGGCGGTCGCGAAGATCATGCGCCTTCAGGATCTCGTCGCCGTCGCCGCGAAGTGCGAGACGGTCACGCGGTTCCGCAACACGATCGGGCTCGCCGGCCGGCTTTCGACGCGGCTTCAGCCGAACCATCCGACCGACGATCCCAAAGGCATTGCCGTCAGCATCCTCGACGGGCTGATGCTCGGGTCGGGCGACGCGGTGATCGGCATCAATCCCGCGACCGACAGCCTGGAGAGCTATCGGGCGCTCGCCGGGCTGGTCGACGACATCCGCGAGCGCCTCGCCGTGCCGACGCAGTCCTGCGTGCTCGCCCATGTGACGACGACGCTGGCGGCGATCGAGCGCGGCGCGCCGGTCGATCTCGTCTTCCAGTCGATCGGCGGGACGGAAGCGACGAACCGCGGCTTCGGCGTCACGCTCGACCTCCTCGCCGAGGCGCGCGACACGGCGCTCGCGCTGAACCGCGGCACGGTCGGCCGCAACGTCATGTATTTCGAGACCGGCCAGGGCAGCGCGCTCTCCGCGAACGCGCATCACGGCGTCGACCAGCAGACGATCGAGGCGCGCGCCTACGGCGTCGCCCGCGCCTTCGAGCCGCTGCTCGTCAACTCGGTCGTCGGCTTCATCGGCCCGGAATATCTCTACGACGGCAAGCAGATCATCCGCGCCGGCCTGGAGGATCTGTTCTGCGGCAAGCTGCTCGGCCTGCCGATGGGCTGCGACATCTGCTACACGAACCACGCCGAAGCCGACCAGGACGACATGGACGCGCTGCTGACGCTCGCGGCGGCGGCGGGCTGCGTCTACGTCATGGGCGTGCCCGGCGCCGACGACGTGATGCTGAGCTACCAGAGCACGTCGTTCCACGACGCGCTCTATGTGCGGCGGGTGCTCGGCAAGCGGCCGGCGCCGGAGTTCGATGCCTGGCTGGAGCAGGTCGGCATCGCCGACGCCGCGAGCGGGCGTCTCCGGCAGATCGACCCGCCGGCTGCGTTCCAGCCCCTGCTCGCGGCGTTGCGATGACCCGCCGTACGCCGTCACCACCTCCACCTTCGCGCGGCGATCCCTGGCCGGCGCTCCGCAGACTGACCCCGGCGCGCGTCGGGCTCGGCCGGACCGGCGCCGCGCTGCCGACCGCCCGCCATCTCGACTTTCAGCTTGCGCACGCGCTGGCGCGGGACGCGGTGCACTCGACGCTCGAAACGGACCGCCTCGCCGACGAATTGAAGGAAGCGGGGTTCGAGCCGGTCCGGCTGCACTCAGCGGCTCCCGACCGCGCGACCTATCTCCGCCGGCCCGATTTGGGGCGGCGGCTCGACGAGGCGTCGCGCGACCGTCTGGCGCCGTACCGCGGCGACCGGCCGGACCTCGCCTTCGTCATCGCCGACGGCCTCTCCGCAACGGCGGTCAACCGCCATGCCGTGCCGCTTGCCGCGGCGACGGCGGAGCTCGTCCGGCCGCTCGGCTGGCGGATCGGTCCCGTCGCCCTCGTTGAGCAGGGACGGGTCGCGATCGGCGACGAGATCGGCGCGCTTCTGTCGGGTCAGCTCGTCGCCGTACTGATCGGCGAGCGCCCGGGACTGAGCGCGGCGGACTCGCTCGGCGTCTATGCGACCTGGGCGCCGGCTCCGGGCGTCACCGTCGACGCGGAGCGCAACTGCCTTTCGAACGTCCGCCCGGACGGCTTTCCCATTGCGGCGGCAGCCCGCGAGCTGTGCCGGCTTCTCGTTGCGGCCAAGGCGATCGGGGCGACCGGCATCCCGCTGAGCCGCCACCTCGCGGCGGCCGGTTCGCCGCTGCCGGTGACGCCGGAGCCGCTACCGGGCGGCGCCGTCGGCGACGCCGCCGCCGACGCGGATCACTCCGCCGCGGCCGACGACGGCGACGACGGACGGTAGGCCGGCACGATGTACGGCCCCTCCGGTATCACGGCGATGCTGTTGTCGCCGGTCGCCTCCGCGCTCGCGACGATCGCCGCGGCGAGGTCGTCGACTGGGTCGACGCCGGTGAGGCCCCGGTCGCCCGAGGCGAGCCCGTCGGTATAGAGGCCGATCCGGCCGATCCGCATCGGCTTCAGCTGCATCTCGGTCTGCCACTCGTCGATGTCGGCGTAGCGCTTCTCCAGGATCGAGGCGAGGAACCGGTCCGGCCCGTCCTGGACGAGGCGGCGCTGCGCCTCGACGAACTCGGGAGACCCCATCCCCTCCGAGCAGGCCGAGGCGATCAGCAGGTTGCCGCCCGGCTCGACCACGTCCATCGCCCCGACCATGCCCTTGATCGTCTGGTAGTAGGTCTTGTCGAGCGGATAGCCGGCGGCGCTCGTCACCACGGTCTTGAAGCGCCGCTCGACCGGCACCTCGGTGAAGCTCCGGGCGAAGGCGACGGCGGCGAAGTGGCTCTCGACGATCTCGCCGAAATTGACGAAGGAGAGATGGCGCTCCTCGTCGATCACCGTGTTGAGCGCGTAGGCGCCGCCGATCATCTTGACGATTTCAAGCTGGTCCTGGTGCAGCGGGTTGCCGTCGAGCACGCAGTTCGCGGCGAGCGGGTTCTCCATGTAGCGCGAGCTGTGGAAGGTGGTGATCGTCTCCTTGTGCGCGACGCCCGGCGCGATCACCTTCCGCCCGCCGCTGTAGCCGGCCATGAAATGCGGCTCGACCAGCCCGGTCGCGATCCTGAGGTCGGCCTCGACGAAGCGGCGGTCTAACTTGATGACGTTTCCGCGCGAGGTCGTCCCGACATGGACATGGGCAGAATCGTCGCGCGCGAAATGGTTCGCGACCTCGACCGTCTCCATGACCCAGCGGTCGCCGACCAGCTCGGCCAGCTCCTCGCCCTCGTTCGGACGGTGCAGGCCGGTCGCGACGAGGATGCGGATGTTCCCGGCCTCCATGCCGGCATCGAGCAGCGTGCGGACCAGGATCGGCAGGAACAGCCCGTTCGGCACCGGCCGCGTGATGTCGCAGATCAGGATGCACACCGTGCGGCGCCCGCGGGCGATCTTGGCGAGCGGCGGCGCGCCGACCGGTGCGGCGAGCGCCGCCGCGACCGCCTTGGACGGGTCCGGCAGCACCGTCATCGGCCGCTTGCGGATCACCGTCACGTCGAGCCCGTCCGGCAGCGCGACGCGCAGCCTGCGGCGCCCGTAATTCAGCTCGATCTCCTGCATGGCGGCATCCCTCCCGGTCCGTCGGATTCACCGACGATAGCAGAGGGATGCCGCTGCGGGCATAGGCGGATCGGCCCGACGCCCCTCTCCCGCGGCGGAAGAGAGGCGATGCGGGCGGGACCGCGGCGCTACTGCTGGCCGCCGCCCTGCGCCGGTTGCTGCTGCTGATCCTGCCCGGCGCCAGAAGGCTGCTGGCCAGAGGGCTGCTGGCCCTGCCCTGCGCCGCTGCCGGGCGCCGGCGTCGATGAGCCGCTCGCCGTCGCGGGTTGCTGCCCCTGCCCCGCCGCGGCGCGCGCGGCGGACTGGTTCGCGACCTCCTGCTGGACGGCGGCGAGCCGGGCCTGCGTGTCGGCGAGGTTCTGCCGCGCCGCCTGGAGCTGGCTGTCGAGGTCGGCCAGGGTCTTGTTGCGGTCCGCGAGATCGTCGGTGGCCTTCGCGAGCTGCTGCTGCGCATCCGCCGATTGCTGCTGCGCCTGCTGGATCTCGGCCTGGAGCCGGTCGCGGGTCCCCGTACCCGCCGTAACCGCCTGCTGCACCTCCTCGGTCCGCTGCATCAGGTCGCCGACCTGCCGCTGCAGGTCGTTGCGCCGCTGCACGAGGTCGTCCCGCTCCTGGCGAGCCTCCGCCAGTTGCTGCTGCGCTTCGGCTTCGGCTTGACGGGCCTGCTGCGCGCGCTGCTCGGTCTGCGCGACCTCCTGAGAACGCGCCGCCGCGTCCTGCGCGAGCTTGGCGAGGTCGGCGCGGGTCTGCGCCTCCTGCTGCCGCGCCGCCTCAAGCCGCTTTCCGACGTCCGCGAGCGCCTGGGTACGGTCGGCGAGGTTCTGCTCGATGCCGTTGATCTCGTTGCGGGCGTCGGCGAGGTGCTTTTCGGTCTCCTGCGCCGTCTGCTGCGCCTGCGCAAGCTGCTGCTTCTGGTCGTCGAGCTGTTTGCTCGTATCGGCGAGTTGCTGCTTCGCGGAGTCGAGGTTCTTCTGCGTGTCGGCGAGCTGCGCCTGCGCCTGATCGCGGTCCTGCGCGGCCTTGGTCACCGCGCCCTGCGCCGCGTCGATCTTCTGCTGCAAATCGGCGAGCGTCCCGGACGCCTGCCGCTGCCGGTCCAGCTCGCTCGACAGCGCGGTGATCCGATCCGTGTCGGCCGCGCGGACGGTCGAGAGCGACGACGCCTCGTAGAGTGCAAAGACCCAGCCGATCACCGCGAGGACGAGCAGCGCGAGCGGCAACGGCCTGCGCAGTTCGGTGCCGATATCGACCGCCATGAGATCCCCCGTCTGTCTGCCCTATTCGGATCGGCCGGCCTTCATGCCCGTCCGCCGGGAACAAACAAACGTGGACTCGCCCCCGTTCCGCCCCAATCAGTGGGACCGCCGGCGCGGCGTCAGCCGCCGCCGGCCGGCTCGTTGAGCCGCACCACGCGCGGCCCCCAAGGCCTGACCTCGACCGTACTGATCGAAGCGGGACCGACTTCGATGCGCAGCCAGAAATCGAGCGGCATGCCGAGATAATGCAGCAGCGCGCTGCGGATCACGTCGCCATGGCTGACCAGCACGATGGCGGCCTCGTCGCCGTGCCGGCCGCGCAGCTCGTCGATGAAGGAGACGATCCGCGCCTGCGCCTCGCGCATCAGCTCGCCATTCGGCGGGCGCGTCAGGCTGCGGCTGGTG
>DASWRT010000190.1:0-13045 GCA_036403035.1 Allostellaceae bacterium
CGTGGTGAAATCGTCATAGATCTCGCGGAAGTCGTGGCGGCGCTCGTCGGCAGCGCGCTTGTGCGGCATCTGCTTGTCGACCGACACGAACTTCAGGAGCTGCTGCGGCATAGGCGCGTCCTCGCACGGGGAACCGCCCGGCGAGGGGCGGGTCCCCTAGATATATCGTGCGATGAGCTTGGGACGCGAGTGCTTTTTGCAGATAAAGTCAGTAATACTGACCTATCTTCGTGTCTCCGCGTGTTCCTGCTGCTTTTTTAGGCCGATCACCTGATCGGTCGTCGAGGCTAATGGGACCGGATCGGACCTTTGTTGGGCGAGCCGCTGATCGCGGGCCATGCCGTGGCTGGCGAACCAGCCGCCGCGGCGGAAGCGGTCCATATAGCTCGGCAGAATGACCTCGACCGCGGTCGGGGCGATGCCGAGGTCGGCGAGCGTCATGGCGCCCGGCGAGACGACGTTGTCGTGGCGCAGCAGCGTGACCTGATCCCGCGTCAAAGCCGGGTTCGGCAGCTTCTCCATGATCGAGCCGAGAAACGACGCGGTGCCGAACGGCAGCGTCACCAGCCGGCGCTTGCGGTTGACCGTCGCGAGCATCAGCTCCATCAACTCGCGGAACGTGTAGGTCTCCGGACCACCCAGCTCATAGGTCTTCCCCGCCGCCGCCGGTTCCGCCAGCGCCTTGACGACCGCGTCGGCGACATCGCCGACATAGACCGGCTGGAAGCGGGTTGCGCCGCCGCCGACCAGCGGCAGGGCCGGCGCGACCTGCGCCATTGCGGCGAAGCGGTTGAAGAACTGGTCCTCCGGGCCGAACACGACCGATGGGCGCAGGATCACCGCACCGGGGAAGGCGGCGCGTACGGCGGCTTCTCCCTCCCCCTTGCTCCGCGCGTAGGCGGACGGCGAGGCCGGGTCGGCGCCGATCGCCGAGACATGGACGAAATGCCGCACGCCGGCCGCCTGGGCAAGCCGCGCCAGCAGCGCCGGGCCATCGCGGTGGACTTTGTCGAAGCGCTGTCCGGCGCCGCCGCCCTCGTGCAGGATGCCGGCGAGGCTCACGACGGAGTCACACTCGGTCAGCGCCGCCGCGAGCACGCCCTCCTCATCGAGCCCGGCCCGGACGAGGGCGATTTGTCCGACATCGCCCATCGTGCGCAGGAAGTTGGCGCGGTCGACGTTGCGCACGAGCGCCGCGACGACGGCGCCGCGCGCGGCGAGCCGCTTGACGACATAGCGACCGATGAAGCCGGAAGCGCCCGTGATGGCGACGCGGCGATACCGCATGAACGTCCTCTCACCCTAACGTGGACCGGGGCTCTATCAAGCCGGTTTCGGGATGCCCATATCACGACGGCGCCTGCGCTGCGAGCGCCGCCGCCGATTGCGGGCGTCACGTGGCGAAACCCGTTTGACATTATTCGACGCGGCGACTAACACAAGGCCCGCCTGCCCAGGTGGCGGAATTGGTAGACGCGCTAGATTCAGGTTCTAGTGGCCGAAAGGTCGTGGAAGTTCGAGTCTTCTCCTGGGCACCATCCCTTCCGTGAGCCGGCCGCCATGCGGTAATCCGCGCGCGGCCGGCTCCGAGGGCCTCCCCCCGACGGGTATCGGACAGTTTCCGTGAGCATCCATCTCCACCGCGGCGATCTGCCGCCGGGCCTCTCGTTCGGCGATTGCGTCGCGATCGACACCGAGACGATGGGGCTCAACCCGCACCGCGATCGGCTCTGCCTTGCCCAGCTCTCGGCCGGCGACGGCGTCTGCCATCTCGTCCAGTTCGCGCCGGGACAGTACGACGCGCCGAACCTGCGGACGCTGCTCGCCGATCCCGGCGTGGTGAAGCTGTTCCATTTCGCGCGCTTCGACCTTGCCGCGCTGCGGTTTTATCTCGGCGTCGTCGCGGCGCCCGTGTACTGCACCAAGGTCGCGTCCAAGCTGGTCCGCACCTTCACCGACCGCCACGGGCTGAAGGATCTGTGCCGCGACCTGCTCGGCGTCGAGATCTCGAAGCAGCAGCAGACCTCCGACTGGGGCTCGGACGAGCTGACGGACGAGCAGCTCAAGTACGCGGCCTCCGACGTGCTGCACCTGCACGCGCTGCGCGCCCGGCTCGACGCGATGCTCGCCCGCGAGGGGCGGGCCGACCTTGCCCGGCGCTGCTTCGAATTCCTCCCGACCCGCGCCGAGCTCGACCTCGCCGGCTGGGAGGATCCGGACATTTTCGCGCACTGAGCGTGGAGCGCTCGCGACGTCGGCCGATGCCGAGCAGGCGGCGGCCAATCGCCACGCCGGTTTCGGCGGCGGCGAACGAGGTCTAATTCATCGGCTGCCGGCATAATTCCCGCCGCCTCGCCAGAGGAGAACGGGTCCGCTCGATTGACCTTGCCGGACGGCGTGCGCATATTGGGCACGGCTCCGGCCGGTCGTTGCAGGTTCAGCGGCCGGCGGAACCAGCCACTGGAGCGGTATTACTATGCCGCCCGCCGCGTTTTTTTGCTCCCTCTGCTGCCGATCATGAAGACGACTGCCGCGCTGACCGCCGCCACATTGCCCGATACCGCCGCCGATCTTGAGGCGGCGCGCCGGGTGCTGCGCGCGGAGATCGCCGGCCTGGAGGCCCTGCTCGACGGGCTCGACGGCGCCTTCGCCGCCGCGATCGAGCATCTTGCCGCCGTACGCGGGCGGATCGTCGTCACCGGCATGGGCAAGAGCGGCCACGTCGCGCGCAAGGTCGCGGCGACGCTGGCCTCGACCGGCAGCCCGGCGCAGTTCGTCCATCCCGGCGAGGCGAGCCACGGCGATCTCGGCATGATCGCGGCGGGCGACGCCGTGATCGCGCTGTCGAATTCCGGCGAGACCGCCGAACTTGCCGACATCGTCGCCTACACGCGGCGGTTCCGCATCCCGCTGATCGCGATGACGCGCCGGGCGCCGAGCACGCTCGCGGACGCCGCCGACGCGGCGCTGGTGCTGCCGGCGTCGCCGGAGGCGTGCCCGCTGGGGCTGGCGCCGACGACCTCGACGACGATGATGCTGGCGCTGGGCGACGCGATCGCCGTCGCGCTGCTGGAGCGGCGCGGCTTCTCGCCGAGCGACTACCACGTGTTCCATCCGGGCGGCTCGCTCGGCCGCAAGCTGGTGCGGGTCGACGAGATCATGCATAGCGGCGACGAGCTGCCGCTGGTGCCGCTCGGCACGGCGATGGCCGACGCGATCCTGACGATGACCGCGAAGCGGTTCGGCACCGTTGGCGTCGTCGATGCCGGCGGGCGGCTCGCCGGCATCATCACGGACGGCGACCTTCGCCGGCACATGGCGGCGGACCTTCTGGACGCGGCGGTCGAGGCGGTGATGAGCCGGCGGCCGAAAACCATCCGCCCGCGGGCGCTCGCCGCCGAGGCGCTCAACCTGATGAACGGGCAGCAGCCGCAGGTCACGTGCCTGTTCGTCCTCGACGAGGAGGAAGGGCGTCCGATCGGCATCCTGCATCTGCACGACTGCCTGCGCGCCGGGGTAGCGTAGCGATGAGCGTCGCCAATCACGACCGTCTTGCCGGCGCCGCCGCGGCCGCCACGGCGTCGCGCGCCGCCGTTACGCCGCCGGGGCAGGGCTACAGCCGGCTCGTCTCCGTCCTCAAGCTGCTGCTGCCGGCGATCGCCGCCGCGCTGCTGCTGCTGATCGTGGCGTGGCCGCGCCTGCAGGCGACGCTCGACAAGGTCAGTGCGCTGGTGCCGCGCCTCAATCTCAGCGATGCCCGCGACCTGCGGATGGTGAGCGCCCGCGTCAGCGGCGTCAACCGGCAGAACCGTCCTTACGTCGTCACCGCCGATACCGCGCGGCAGCTGCCCGGCACGGATGGGCTGATCGCGATGGAAGGGCCGAAGGCGGACATGACGCTGCAGAGCGGCGCCTGGCTCGCCGTGACCGCGGATACCGGCGTGTACAAGTCGCAGAGCCAGCTTCTCGACCTGTTCGGGCAGGTCAACCTGTTCCACGACAAGGGCTACGAGTTCATCACCGACAGCGCGCATGTCGACATGCAGGCCGGCTCCGCCGAGGGTGACGACAAGGTGAACGGGCAGGGCATCTTCGGCCATGTCGACGCCGAAGGCTTCCGGATCTACGACCGCGGCGACCGCGTGGTGTTCACCGGCAAGAGCAAGATGCTGCTGCTGTCGCGCGGTGCCGCTGCGGGCGCCGACGGCGCTACGCCTGCCGGCGCGGCCGGTACGGCCTCCGCTTCCGGCGAGGCGGCGACACGTTGACCGGCGCCGGCAGGCTTCCCGCCATGACGGCGCCGCGCGCGGCGGCAGCAGCGGCGGCGCTGCTCGTCTTCCTGTGCGCTTCCGGCGTGCCGGGGAGCGCTCCGCGGGCGCAGCAGCCGCAGCAGCCGGCGGCGCCCGGACAGGGGCTTGGTCTGGGGCAGCAGCAGGACGGCCGGCCGACCGAGATCGAGGCCGACCAGGGCATCGAGTGGCGGCAGAACGAGCAGGTCTACATCGCGCGCGGCAACGCGCGGGTGACGCGCGGCAACAACACGGTCTATGCCGATACGCTGACCGCCTATTACCGGCCGGTGCGTCCCGCCTCCGCCGGCGGCGCGGCTCCAGCCTCGGCTCCGGCATCAACCCCAGCCCCGGCGGGGGGCGGCAGCGAGAACCCGACCGGCGGCAGCACCGAGATCTACCGCGTCGTCGCCGACGGCCACGTCCGGGTGACGACGCCGACGCAGACCGTCTACGGCGACCACGGCGTCTACGACCTCGATACCGCAATCGTCGTGATGACCGGCAAGGGTCTGAAGCTGGTCACGCCGCGCGACATCGTGACCGCGCGGGACAGCCTGGAGTGGTATGACCGGAAGCAGTTCGCCGTGGCGCGCGGCGACGCGGTCGCGATCCAGGAGGCAAAGCGGGTCAAGGCGGACGTGCTGATGGCGCAGGTGATCAAGCCCGACGACGGCCCGTCGCGGATCAGCCGCGTCGACGCGCAGGGCCACGTCTTCATTTCGACGCCGAGCGACATCGCGCGGGGCGATACCGGCGTCTATAACGTCGATACCGGGATCGCCACGCTCGCCAACAACGTGACGATCACGCGCGGCGACAATCAGCTACGGGGACAGTACGGGGTGGTCGACCTGAACAAGAACGTGAGCCGGTTGCTCCCCGGACCGCCGAACGCCGTCGCCGGTGGCGGGCCGTCGCGCGTCGAGGGCTTGCTCATTCCGCGACAGCGGGCGGCGGCAGGGGCGCCGAACGGCGGCGAGGCGCCGCCGCCGCCGGACGCCGCCGCGCCGGACCGCGGACAGTAGGAGGCGGGATGCCCGAAGGAACCACGCCACGTCCGGGCGCCGTCGTCGGCGCGTCCCGCTCCGAGGGGGTGGCGGCCGGGCCGCGGCTCGTCGCCGACAATCCCGGCCTGATCGCCCGGAACCTCGGCAAGAGCTTCAAGAAGCGTCCGGTGCTGCGCGACGTCAACGTGTCGGTGCAGCGCGGCGAGGCGGTCGGCCTGCTGGGGCCGAACGGCGCCGGCAAGACCACTTGCTTCTACATCATCACCGGGCTGATCACGCCGGATGTCGGCACGATCAGCCTCGACGGGCACGACATCACCGACCTGCCGATGTACCGCCGGGCGCGGCTCGGCATCGGCTACCTGCCGCAGGAGCCGTCGATCTTCCGCGGCCTGTCGGTCGAGCAGAACGTCCGCGCCGTGCTGGAGATCGTCGAGCCGGTCGCGGCGAAACGCGAGGCGATGCTCGACGCGCTGCTCGCCGAGTTCTCGATCACGCATCTCCGCCGCGCGCCGGCGATGGCGCTCTCGGGCGGCGAGCGGCGCCGCGTCGAGATCGCCCGCGCGCTGGCGACGCAGCCGCATTTCATCCTGCTCGACGAGCCGCTCGCCGGCATCGACCCGATCGCGGTGGGCGACATCCGCGACCTCGTCGCCCATCTGAAGCATCGCGGCATCGGCGTGCTGATCACAGATCATAATGTCCGCGAGACGCTCGACATCGTCGACCGTGCCTACATCCTCCATGACGGGCATGTGCTGATGGAGGGCAAGCCGATGGAGATCGTCGCGGACGTCGATGTGCGCCGTGTTTACCTCGGTGAAAGGTTCAGTTTGTAGAAAACGGCCATGGCGTTTTCGCAGAGGCTTGAGCTCAGGCAGACCCAGGCGCTCGTCATGACGCCGCAGCTGCAGCAGGCGATCAAGCTGCTGCAGCTCTCGAACGTCGAGCTGGCCTCCTTCATCGAAACGGAACTGGAGCAAAACCCGCTCCTCGAACGCGACGAGGGCGGCGGCGCGGGCGATGCCGATGGCGGGGCGGCCGGGGACGGCGACGCCGCCGCTCCGGCGGATCGCGCCGAGACCGGAAGCGCGGATGACTTCGCCGACGGCCCGTCGCCGGGCGAGTCCGCGGCGACGGGCGCCGGCGCTCCCGACGGCGGCGGCGAGTCCTTCGGCGACGGCAGCGTCGAGCAGTGGCACGCGGAGGCCGGCAGCGACGGCGAGGGCAATCTAGACTTCGCCGGCGACCCCGAAGCATGGCGGACGCACAACGGGCGCCTCGGCGGCGACGGCGACGACCTCCCCGGGCTGGAGCATACGCTCGCCGACAAGATCACGCTGCGCGAGCATCTGACGTCGCAGCTCGCGATGACCGTCGCCGATCCGGTCGACCGGCTGATCGGAACGCATCTCGTCGACCTCGTCGACGAGGCGGGCTACCTGACTGCCGACCTGACCGGCATCGCGCAGCTTCTCGGCTGCGACATCGCGCGGGTCGAGCAGACGCTGCGCGTGATGCAGCGCTTCGATCCGCCCGGCATCTTCGCCCGCAACCTTGCCGAGTGTCTCGCCATCCAGCTCCGCGAGCGCGACCGGCTCGATCCTGCGATGCAGGCGCTGCTCGACCACCTGCAGCTGCTCGCCAACCGCGACGCGGCGGCGCTGATGCGGATCTGCGGCGTCGACGCCGAGGATCTGGCGCAGATGGCGACCGAGATCCGCTCGCTCAATCCGAAGCCGGGGCTGGCCTTCGATGCGGCGGTGGCGCAGCCGGTGACGCCCGACATCATGATGCGGGCGCAGCCGGGCGGCGGCTGGATCATCGAGCTGAACAACGACACGCTGCCGCGGGTGCTCGTCAGCGCCCGCTACTACGCTCGGATCAGCCGCGCCACCCGCGACAAGGCCGAGAAGGAATACATCACCGAACGGTTCCAGTCGGCGAACTGGCTGGTCAAATCGCTGCACCAGCGCGCCAACACGATCCTCCGCGTCGCGACCGAGATCGTGCACCAGCAGGACGCGTTCTTCCTTCGCGGCATCCAGCACCTGCGGCCGCTTATCCTGCGCGACATCGCCGAGGCGATCGGCATGCACGAGAGCACGGTCAGCCGCGTCACCACCAACAAGTACATGGCGACGCCGCGCGGCATCTATGAGCTGAAGTATTTCTTCACCTCGGCGATCCCGGCGGCGCGCGGCGGCGATGCGCACTCGGCCGAGGCCGTGCGCTTCCGCATCAAGGCGCTGGTCGACGCCGAGACGGCCAACGGCATTCTCTCCGACGAGCAGATCGTCGAGATCCTGCAGAAGGACGGGGTCGACATCGCGCGGCGCACCGTCGCCAAATACCGCGAGGCGCTGCGCATTCCGTCGTCGGTGCAGCGCCGCCGCGAGAAGATGCTCGGCCTCTGACCGACCGCCCGGCACTTGACGGCGCCAGGCGTGCTGCCTACGGTCGCGCGCCGCGCCTCGCTCGGGCGACCCGTACCAATATTTTAGTGGTTGCGTGTGCTTTACTGTAATACTATTAAACAGGGCGTTATGTCCGGTCTTGCCACTCTGGGGCCGGCACCTCGATGCTTGACGGACGCTGCGACATGACTACATGCGTGCGGACCGTTTCGCCCGCTGCCTTCGGGAGCGGCATGGTCGGGGCGTGTCGGCTGGCATACGTCCTGCATATTTTCGATATCCGCAGGTGCCGCGGCGCTGTCGCCGTCGCGCCGGTCGCCTGCGAGGACGCTTCCGGCCTAGCCGGGGCGAGGTAACAACGATAAAGGTCCGCTTTTATGAGCATTGCCGACCTGATCACGCCGCAGAGCGTGATCGCGAAGCTCAGCGTGACGACGAAGAAACAGGCACTTCAGGAGTTGTCGCGCCGTGCGGCCATCCTCCTCGATCTACCCGATCGCCGCATTTTCGACGTCCTCCTCGAACGTGAGCGTCTCGGCACCACCGGCGTCGGCATGGGCATCGCCATCCCGCACGGCAGGCTTCCCGAATTGTCGCGAGTGCACGGCATGTTCGCCCGCCTTGAACGGCCGGTGGATTTCGCCGCGATCGACGATCAGCCGGTCGATCTGTTCTTCATGCTGCTGGCGCCGGAGTCGGCAGGCGCCGATCATCTGAAGGCGCTTGCCCGCGTATCGCGGCTACTGCGCAACCGGGCGATCTGCGAGAAGCTCCGCGGCACCAACAACGCCGACGCGCTGTACGCCCTGCTTACCGACCACGCGGCGACCCACGCGGCCTGATCGCGCTACCGCGGCGGCGCGCCGCCCGAATTTGCTCACGCCCCGGTCGGACGCGCCTACGGTAAAGCTGCATCGGCAATGACTCGATCCATGGATCGCCGCCGATGAGTGCCGCTCTTCTCCCGCATCGCCGCAGCCGCGGCATCCGTACAGCCGACGCAGCCGTGGTCGCCGAGCTTCTGGCCGATGCCGCGCTTTCGCTCGCCGCGGCGGGCGTGCCGGCGGGGCGGATCGCCGGCGAGGTGGTGATCCGGCGCAGCCACCGCCGCATGGAAGCCGATCGCCCGCGCTGACACGGTCCCGCTACGAAGAGCGGGACACGAAAAAGGGCGGGCCATCCGGCCCGCCCTGTCATCCGTCATTCCGCAGGCCGCTGCGGCCGGCCCGTGGCCCGTAGTCAGCGGCCTGCTCAATGAACGCTGACCGGCTCCATATCATGCTGCCGCACCGTCGCGAACGCGACCTCGCGCTCCGCGAGCACGGCAACCTGCGTACCGTCCGCGGCGAAGATCGCGAAGGCCGGCTCGTCGTTCACGACGATGCTTTTGATGTAAGCAACGTCCTGCATCCCGAGCAGCGCCAGCTCCTGGGGCGAAATGTACCGCAATTTCTCGGTCGTAATCATGTATCCGTCCTTTCCGAGCCGCCCCCGAGGTCGTGGCGGCGGCCCATTCCTATGTCCGCTTCCCTGGCTCGCGACGCGTCGTCCCGTCCGGACAACGTCTTCAGACGCGGCTTTTATCCGCAGCGACATTGATCGATGCGGCGCCGTTCGCGCCTGCGGTAGATCCCTTCCTGATCTCGACGGTACGCATCCGGTTTTCCGGCGTCGGGCGCAGCAGATCGACGTGCAGGAGACCGTTGTCGAGCCATGCGCCCGCCACCTCGATCGCTTCGGCGAGCACGAACGAGCGCTGGAACTGACGCGCGGCGATGCCGCGATGGAGATAGATGCGCTCCTTGTCGTCGGTCTGCTTGCCGCGCACGACAAGCTGATTGTCCTCGATGCGCACGCTGAGATCGTCGATCGAGAAGCCGGCGACCGCGAGAGTGATCCGCAGGGCGTCGTCGCCGATCTGCTCGACGTTGTACGGGGGGTAGCCGTCCGCGGAGACCTTGCTCACGCGATCGAGAGCCCGCTCGAAATGGTCGAAACCGAGAAGCAAGGGAGAATTGAACAGGGATACACGCGACATGATGCCTCCTCCTCCGGCGAGCGAGCAGACGGTTGCGGCGGGCCCGGCCATCCGGCGCCCGAAACAGCGGTCCTTTCGGCACCGCCGAACTAGATGTGGGAGTGGGCGCGCGACCGATCAAGGCGACCGGCGCTGCCGCCGCCCTGGACGTCTTCAGCCGGACACCTCGTTGCCGGAGAGCGCGTCGGAGCGGGACGCCGACGGTCGCTGGGCCGGCGGCGCGTCCGCCTGCCGACTCCAGCGCGGGAGGTAAACGGTGAAGCAGGAGCCGGCGCCCGGCTCGCTTTCGACGGTGATCGTGCCGTTGTGGTCGACGACGATACCCTGCACGACCGCAAGCCCCATGCCGGTTCCCTCGCCGCGCGGCTTCGTCGTGAAGAACGGCTCGAAAAGCCGCTCGCGGACTTCGGGCGGCATACCGCGACCGTTGTCGGCAACGCGCAGCCGCAGGTACGACGTCCCGGCAAGGCCGAGCCGGCATCGCTCCGTCTCGTCCAGTTCGAGGCCGTCGACCGTCACCTCGATCTCCCCGGCCGCCGCCGTGCCGATCGCGTCCATCGCGTTGCGTCCGAGATTGAGGATCACCTGATGCATCTGCGTCGCGTCGGCGAGTACCGTCCCGGTATCGTCAAGGCGGCGCTCCAGCCGGATCGAGCGCGGCATGTTGACGGCGAGCAGATCGAGCGCCAGACCCGCGATGCCGGCGAGCGACACCGGCTCCCGTGTCGGCTCGTCGCGACGGCTGAAGGCAAGGATCTTGCGCACGAGGTCGGTCGCCTGGTCGACCGCGGCGAGCGCGGTACGCAGCCGGCGTGCCGTCGAGCCGTCCGGCGATACGTCGTCGAGGCACATCTCCAGCAGTCCTGCCATCGCGATCAGCAGGTTGTTGAAGTCGTGCGCGATGCCGCCGGCGAGCGTGCCGAGAGCCTCCATCTTCGACGCCTGCCGGCGCCCGCTGTCGAGCGCCCGCTGCGTGTTGTTCGGGTGCTCGATCGACGTGTCGACATGGATCACGACGGCGCCGCGCCGGCCGCCGCTCTCGACCGCCGTCGCGATGCAGCGGAACCAGCAGCCGCTCTCGTAGTCGGTGTCGAAGGAGTGGCGGCCACGCACGACGGCGGCAATGGGCCGCGCGAGCGGCACCGACGGAGCGATCTCATGATCGGTCTCGCGGCACAGCGCGATGTAGTCGTCGCCGACCTTGACGTGGGCGCCGGCATACGGCGTGACCGTGGCCCCCGCGTCCCGCCATGCCCTGTTGGTAAAGATGATGCGCCCGTCCGCATCGAGCAGCGCAGCCATCGCCGGCAGCGCGTCTAGCACCGTTGCCTGCTGCTCGGCGGTTCCCAACAGCATCTGCGCGGCGAGATCCCGGCCACTGTCACGGCTGGCTGTCGTGTCGAGCGCGGCCAGGAGGCAGACCACGCGCCCGCGCAACTCCATCCGGTAGCTCGCGGTGACGACGGAGTGCTCGCTATCGTCGGCGTGGCGGAACCGCCAGATGCCGGTCCCGCCGAAAACCGCGTTGGGAGTCGCCAGGACTTTCTTCAGCCGGGGGACCTCGTCGGGCGCGCAGAGATCGTCTACGCGCATCGTGAGGAACCGATCGGCAGCGAAGCCGTAAGTCCGCGTGGCGCTGTCGTTGACCATCAGGAACCGGCGCGATTCGAACTCGCACACCCACATCGGGATCGGGCTGTCGTCGAACAGCGCACGGCATAGCGCCTCGCGCTCCGGCGCGAGCCGAAGGTGCCGATGCCGATCGGTGATGTCGCGGATCACCGCCAGCCAGTGGGTATATCGGCCGGCATCGTCGAACACCGGGACCATCTCGGACTCGGCCCAGACGTAGCTGGCGTCCTTCCGATAGAGCGGGTACTCGGCACGCACCGCCTCGCCGCGGGCGAGCGCCCCGTAGATGTCCTCGATCTTCTGCTCGTCGCTGAACGGGCCACGAAAGAGCGCGGTGGTGCCCTGCCGATAATCGTCCAGACTGTATCCCGTCATGCGGGACAGCGCCTGATTGGCATAGAGCAGCTGCGAGCCCTGCTCCGGCCGCTGCCGCGCGGCCCGGCCGATCAGCACCGCGTCGTTGGCATGCTGCACCACGGAGCGCAGCAGCAACAGCTCATCGTCGCCGTGCTTACGGTCGAGCAGTGCGCTCACACGGACGTGCAGTTCGCGAAGAACCTCCAACAGCCCGTCGAGATCGATCGGGCACGTGCGGAACAGGTACACGACGCCGTGGCGGACGCCGCCGAACGCGAACGGCAGCATGACCAGCGTGGCGACGCCGAGCTTGAGCGCGACCGCGGAGACCGGATTGTTCGGCGGCGGCGACGGCCCGAGATGGGGAACGGCGATGACGCGCTGCTGCAGCACGGACTGCGCGATCAGGCTGTTCTCCTGATGGGCGGCGAAGCCGCGGCAGAACTCGGCAAAGGGTTCGAGTTCGCCGGCCGCCCCGGCGCAGGCATCGATCATCCGGCAGAATTCGCCGCCCGGCTGCTCCGCCCAAGCGGTGGCGCAGTCCGCGCCGAGCGTCCGGCCGATATCCTTGAAAAGCTCGCCGAAGCTGTCGATAGCACTGCCGCGGGCCGCAGCGGCGGTAAGGGCACAGTCGAGAAGCCGGACGTGACGCGCCGCGCTCCGCTCGCTCGTCACGTCGACGCAGGTCGCGGCCAACCCGGTGGCGCTGCCGTCCGCGGCGATGCACGCCGCCGCCGTTTCGCGTATCCAGCGCCAGGTGCCGTCCGCCCGGCGCAACCGGTATTCGACCGAAGCCGTGCGCCGCGTCCGCAGCGCGTCCGACCGCGCCGCGACCGCCGCCGTGCGGTCGTCATCGTGCAGGTCGAGCAACGGCGCGGCGCGCTGCTCGGCGAGCGAACGTCCGGTGAAGGCGAGGAAGTGATCGTTGAAATCGATCGGATGCCCGTCGACATCGCCGGTCCACCGCAGCAGCGGGACGGCGTCTTCGGCCTTCGCCTCGCCCCTGCGGTCCTGCACGGCGCCGGGATCGGCCGCAGCGGAGCGCCGTGACTCAAGGGTCATGGCAGCGGCCGGCGCGCGACGCTTTCCATTCGAGGGCCGCTTCACCGTGCGCATCGCCGTCCAGTTCCTCCTCGTCCTGTAGATACCATGTATTGCCGGATGCGTTTCGTCATCCGTCGATCGTATGCATTCGCATACAATCGTACCGTGGACCGGGCGCGGCGGAAATCCCGAAATGTATGGATGGCCGTCCTCCACGTCGATATAGCGAAAAATCAAGTCTTTCCGCGGTGATCAGAT
>DASWRT010000191.1:0-19786 GCA_036403035.1 Allostellaceae bacterium
CGGAAGATGTGGATGTACGTGACGATGAAGAACATCGACGCGCCGTTCTGGTGGACGTACCGGAGCAGCCACCCGTAATTCACGTCGCGCATGATGCGCTCGACGGAATTGAAGGCGTAGTCGATGTGCGGCGTGTACTGCATCGCCAGGAAGATGCCGGAGACGATCATGATCACCAGCATGATCCCGGCGAGCGAGCCGAAATTGTACCAGTAGTTCAGGTTCTTCGGCGTCGGATACTCGTTCAGTTCATGGTTCATGAACGTGAAGATCGGAATCCGATGGTCGATCCAGCGGACGATCTTGTTGCGGGCGATGGGTGCTGCCATGGGATCGCCTACTAGCCGATCTTGATGGAGGTGTCGCCGGTGAAGGCGTACGGCGGGACGAGGAGGTTCTGCGGCGCCGGTCCCTGCCGGATCCGGCCGGAGGTATCGTAGACCGAGCCGTGGCAGGGGCAGAACCAGCCGCCGAACGGGCCCTTCTCGTCGCCCGTCTTCTGGCCCAGCGGAATGCAGCCGAGATGGGTGCAAACGCCGACGACGATGAGCCACTCGGTCTTCTTGACCCGGTCCGAGTCCTTCTGCGGATCGCGGAGCGACGAGACGTCGACCTCCTGCGCCGCCTTGATCTCCTCGGGCGTGCGGTGATCGATGAACACCGGCTTGCCGCGCCATGTCGCCGTGAGGCGCTGTCCGACCTGCACCGGCGAGAGGTCGATCTCGGTGCTGGCGAGCGCGAGCGCATCCTTCGCCGGGTTCATGCTGCTGATGAACGGCCAGATCGCGGAGCCCACGCCGACCGCGCCGACCGCGAGGGTGGTCAGCGTCAGGAAATCGCGGCGCGAGACCTCGGGGCCATGGGACTTCGGAAACGCCGTATCGGCCATGTAAGAATCCTTCCTTCCCCGCCGACACAGGAGGGCGGTCGCGCGGCGAGAATTAAACCGTCGACCACCTTGAGCTATGTGACATGCCGCCGCAGAAAAGCGGCGCTGCCGCGGGGGTCACGGTCGCCGCGTCGGGTATAGTCGATTCACGCGCCCTTGCAAACCCGTCCGCATGTTCCTAGGAGCCTGCAACCATTTGCTTCAGCACGCTCCGGAAACCCCGCCCGCCTAGCCATGCGTCTCGCCCTCTTCGAGCCGGACATACCGCAGAACGCCGGTGCGCTGATCCGCCTCGGCGCCTGCCTCGGCGTCCCGGTCGACATCGTCGAGCCGTGCGGGTTCGTGTTCAGCGACCGGCATCTCCGCCGCGCCGGCATGGACTATCTCGATCGCGCGGCGCTGCGCCGCTACGATTCGTGGCCGGCGTACCGGCGCGAACGGCCGCCGGGACGCCTCGTCCTGCTGACGACGCGCGCGCCGCTCTGCTATCAGGATTTCGCCTTCGCGCCGGACGACGCGCTGCTTCTCGGGCGCGAGTCGGCCGGCGTGCCGGATGACGTTCACGCGGCGTGCGACGCGCGGGTCCGCGTGCCGATGCGCGCCGGGCTCCGCTCGCTCAACGTCGCGCTCGCGGCGGCGATGGTGCTGGGCGAGGCGCTGCGGCAGACCGGCCTGCTCGGCGCGGTCGTCGAGGAGAGCAGGCAGACGGCGGCGATATCAGGAGACGATGATGCGAGAGGCTGACGCGGCGACTGCGATGGCGACCGTCGAGGCACGCAAGGGCCAGGCTGCTGCATGGTTCGAGTCGCTGCGCGACCGCATCTGCGCCGCGCTGGAAGATATCGAGGACGAGCTTGCCGCCAGCGGCGCCGCCAATGCCGCGCCGGGGCCGGGCCGCTTCGTCCGCAAGGCGTGGGAGCGGCCGGGCGGCGGCGGCGGCGTGATGTCGCTGATGAACGGACGCGCCTTCGAGAAGGCCGGCGTCAACGTCTCGACCGTGTTCGGCGAGTTTTCGCCCGAGTTCCGCGCGCAGATCCCGGGCGCCGCCGAGGATCCGCGCTTTTGGGCGGGCGGCATCTCGCTCGTCATCCACCCGCGCTCGCCGCTGGTTCCGGCGGTGCACATGAACACCCGCCACATCGTCACGACCAAGGGCTGGTTCGGGGGCGGCGCCGACCTCACCCCGATGTTTCCGAACGACGCCGACACGGCCGACTTCCACGCGGCGCTCAAGGCGGCCTGCGACCGCCACGACCCCGGCTACCACCCGCGCTTCAAGGCATGGTGCGACGAGTATTTCTTCCTGAAGCACCGCAACGAGCCGCGCGGCGTCGGCGGCATCTTCTACGACTATATCGACAGTGGCGATTGGGCGCGGGACTTTGCCTTCACGCGCGACGTCGGCGAGGCGTTCCTGGCGGTCTACCCCACGCTGGTTCGCCGCCACATGCACGCGCCGTGGACCGACGAGCAGCGCCGCCACCAGCTCGTGAAGCGCGGCCGCTACGTCGAATTCAACCTGCTCTACGACCGCGGCACGCTGTTCGGCCTCAAGACCGGCGGCAACGTCGAGGCGATCCTGATGTCGCTGCCGCCCGAGGTCGCGTGGCCATAGCGGCGGCACGCGCGCCGCGCTACCGGCATTTTGCAATCGGCACCGGATACGGCGGGGCGCCGTGAGCCAAGGCGACGCCAAAACAGCATATCCGGCGATTGCCGGAAACGCCGCTCCGCCGCCCGCAGCGAGCGAGCGGCGGAGCGGCTGGCTTCTGGTCTGGGCGCTCGCGATCGCCCAGCTCGTCTCGTGGGGTTCGATCTACTACGCGTTCCCGCTCTTCGTCGTGCCGATGGAGACGGATTTCGGGTGGAGCCGGACGGCGATCAACGGCGCGCTGTCGTTCGGACTCCTGATGTCGGGCTTGTTCGCCTACCCGGTGGGCGCATGGATCGACCGCCATGGCGGACGCCTTGTGATGTCGCTCGGCTCGGCCCTGGGCGCCGCGCTGCTCGCCGCGTGGTCGCGGATCGACAGCATCGCCGTTCTGTACGCGATCTGGTTCGGGCTCGGGCTCGCGATGGCGGCTTCGCTCTATGAGCCGGTCTTCGCGGTCGTCACCCGCAGCTTCCCCCGGAGCTACCGGACGAGGATCACGGCGCTGACGCTGATCGGCGGGTTCGCGAGCACCGTCTTCATCCCGGCCACGCAGTTGCTCATCGGCTGGTATGGCTGGCGTGACGCACTGGTGGCGCTCGCGGTCTGCGTCGCGGCGTTCTGCCTGCCGGTCCACGCGCTGCTCCTGCGAGATGGAGACAGCGGCGGCGCGGCGGACGCGACCGGCGCCGCGCACGATGCCCGGCCGATTGCCGGCGATGCCTTGCGCCGCGCCCTCCGCCATCCCGTGTTCTGGGCGCTCGCTCTGTGCTTCACCGCGTATTACGCGGCGTTCTCGGCGATGACGTTCCACATCATCCCGCTCCTGACCGAGCGCGGCATTCCGACCGTAACCATCATCGCGGCGATCGCGGTGATCGGGCCGGCGCAGGTGGCGGGCCGCATCGTCCTGCTTGCGTTCGGACCGCATCTGCCGACGGCAGCCGTCGGCCGAGCGGTCATGCTCGCCCTGGTGGCGTCCTTCCTCGTGCTGATCGTCTTTCCTGCCTCGACCGCCGCGCTCTTCGTCTTCGCCGCGATCTACGGCGCCGCGAACGGGCTGATGACGATCATCCGCGGCATGGCGGTGCCGGACCTCATGTGGCGCGAGGGTTACGGCGCGATCAACGGCGCGCTCACCGTCCCGTCCAACGTCGCGAAGGCCGTCGCGCCGTTCGGCGCCGCGCTCCTCTGGGACGCGGCCGGCAACTACGACGCCGTCCTGTGGTGGCTGACCGCGGGCGCTTCCATCGCCGCCTTCGCCTTCTGGTACGCCGCCGCTGCCGCTGGCCGGCACCCGGTCCATGTCCATGATGCGTCCGCTTGAGCGAACCGACGAGCACGGCGCAGCGCCGAACTTGTCCGACTCACCGAAAGGTGATGGGCGCTTTGCGGCCGTGACGGCTATAGAGGACCGGTCAGCGCCACAAATAAAGCACCGGAGCCATGACGATCGCGCCGCGCCCGTCCGCCATCTTCCTGCTCGCCGCTCTCGGCATCGCCGCCGCCCTGCCGGCCACCGCCGCCGAGAAGCTGCATTTCGCCGTCGGACCGTTCCAGCCGACGCCGAGCGAGACCAAGACCGCGTACGAGCCGTTCTTCAAATACCTCGCCGGCAAGCTCGACACCGACTACGACCTCGTCGTCACCAATGACTGGGCCGGCATCGCGGTGGCGCTCGCGAACGAACAGACGGACGTCGCGTGGATGGGGCCGTGGGGCTACGTCCTCGCCAATGCCGAAGGCGGCGCGCAGGCGATCGCCACGGTGAAGTACGACGGCAAGCCGTTCTACAACGCTATCGTCGTCTCCCGCCCCGGCCTCGGCATCAAGAACTGGCCGGACGACGCGAAGGGCAAGTCGATCTCGTTCGCCGACGTCGGCTCGACCTCGGGCTGGCTGATCCCGACCTACTGGTTCAAGAGCAAGGGGGTCGACCCGAAGACATTCTTCCAGTACCGCGACGGCGCCTCGCACCCGGCGAACGAGCTGGCCGTCGTCACCGGACAGGTCGACCTCGCGACCGACTACGACCGCAACCGCAACAGCATGATCGAGAAGGGCACGATCCCGAAGGACGCGACGGAGATCGTCTGGACCTCGGAACCGCTGCCCAACGATGCGCTTGCGGTGCGCAAGGGCTTCGATCCGGCGCGGATCGCGAAGATTCAGGCGGCGCTCGCGGCGATCACCGAGGAGGAGGCGAAGTCGATCATGCCGGCTCACTACACCGGCTGGATCCCGGCGACGCACGCGAGCTACAAGCTGATCGAGGATGCCGGCGTTGCTGTCGGTCGCATCAAGCCGCACTGAAGACGGGACAGGCGCCGTCTTTCTTTATCCCGATCCGGCGGCGCGAGGGCTCGCCGGGCGGGGCTGGCGGTTCGCGGCCGGGCTGGCGGCGGCGGCCCTCCTCTACGGCTTCTGCCTCTCGGTCGCGGAGATCGATCCGGCGCGGCTGTGGCGCGGGCTGCCGCGCCTCGCCGCATGGACGGTCCGCGCGTGGCCGCCCGACCTCTCCGAGTTGCCGGTCCTGCTGCGCCGCGCCGCCGAGACGCTGGCCATCGCGACGCTCGGCACGACCGCGGCGGCGCTGCTCGCGGCGCCGCTCGCGCTGCTGGGCGCGCGCAACGTCGCGCCGGGCGCCCTGCTCCATTACCCGGCACGCTGGTGCCTCAACATGCTGCGCGGCATCGACTCGTTCGTGTTCGCGCTGCTCTTCGTCGCGGCCGTCGGTCTCGGCCCGTTCGCCGGAGCGATCGGCGTCGCCCTGCATTCCACCGGCTCGGTCGCGAAGCTGTGGGCGGAGGCGATCGAGGCGGTCGAGCCGGGGCCGCTGGAAGCGGCGGCGATGACCGGCGCCGGCCGGCTGAAGATCGTGCTCTACGCGCTGCTGCCGGACGTGCTGCCGACGCTGGCCTCGACCGCGCTCTATGTCTGGGAGTTCAACGTCCGCTCCTCGACGGTGCTCGGGCTGGTCGGCGCCGGAGGCATCGGACAGGAGCTGAAGAACAGCGTCGACCTCCTGGTCTTCCCGCGCGTGCTGACGATCCTGCTGATCATCCTGGCGATGGTGACGCTGATCGACCAGCTCAGCGCGTGGCTGCGCCGCCGCCTGCTCTGACGGATTGGACGCGATGCGCACGCCCGCCCTCGCCGCCACCGGCCTGACGAAACGCTACGGCGACCGGCTCGTGCTCGACGGCGCGTCGATCGAGCTGGCGCCGGGCGAGGTCGTCGCCGTGCTCGGGCCGAGCGGCGCCGGCAAGACGACGCTGTTCCGCTGCCTGACGCGCCTTGCCGAGCCGGACGCGGGCGAGATCCTGGTCGATGGCGCGCCGCTGCATGCGCTGCGCGGACGGCGGCTCGCTGCGGCGCGGCGCAACATCGGCCTCGTCTTCCAGCACCACAACCTGATCCACCGGCTCAGTGCGCTCGACAACGTGCTGGCCGGACGGCTCGGCCACGCGCCGCTGTGGCGCGTCGCGCTCCGCGCCTTCGACCGCGCCGACCGGCAGCTTGCGCTCGCCGCGCTCGATCGCGTCGGGCTGCTCGACCGTGCCGGGCAGCGCGCCGACACGCTCTCCGGCGGGCAACGGCAGCGCGTTGCGATCGCGCGCGTCCTGGCGCAGCGGAGCCGGATCGTCCTCGCCGACGAACCGGTCGCCAGCCTCGACGCCGAGACCGCGCAGACAATTATGGAGTTGCTGCGCGACATCGCGCGCGAGCGCGGCATCGCGATATTGTGCAGCCTGCACCAGCCGGACCTCGCGGCGCGCTACGGCGACCGGCGGCTGCGGCTCGTCGGCGGACGGCTCGAAGAGACCGCACCGACGCCATCCGCCGCGGCGGATGGAACTGGGGAAGATGTCGAGGCGTTCACTATCCCCTTGCAAAGGCGCGGCCGAAGCTTCACGCTTCGTTAACTATAAATCCTCACTGTCGGGCTCCATCGGGAGCCTTTTTGATGCGCCTCATTTCACTTTTATTCGCCGCCTCCATCATCCTCTCCGGCTGCGCCGCCAACCCGGCGATCAGCCTCGATGTAGATGAGCAGGTCTGGCCATCGTCGGCAACGGCTCTCGCCGGGATCGCAGCCAATCCGCTGCCATCGGCCCGTGCGAATGCGGCGACGCTGACGGATAAGCGGTTCGTCACGAGCGACGGAACGGCGCTGCCGCTTTGCGCCTGGGTTCCCGACGAGGCGCCGAGAGCCGTCGTGCTGGCGCTGCACGGCTTCAACGACTATTCGAACGCCTTCGCCGTCCCCGGCCCCGCCTTCGCGCGCCACGGCATCCTGACCTATGCCTACGACCAGCGGGGCTTCGGCGCCGGTCCGAACCACGGCCGCTGGGCCGGGCAGGACAAGATGGTCGGCGACGCGGTGGAAGCGGCGCGGCTGCTGCGCCGACGGCATCCCGATCTGCCGCTGTACGTAATGGGCGAAAGCATGGGCGGCGCCGTGGCGATCCTCGCCGCGTCCGGCACCGCGACGACGGCGCCGGCCGACGTCGACGGCGTCATCCTCGTCGCACCCGCCGTCTGGGGCCGGCAGACGATGAACATGTTCGAGCGCGCCGGCTTGTGGCTGGCCGATCTCATGCCGTCGCTGCACGTGTCCGGCAGCGACCTGCCGATCACGGTGATGCCGTCGGACAATCTGCCGATGCTGCGCGCCTTCAACGCCGATCCGTTCGTCATCAAGGAGACGCGGGCCGACGCGGTGGCCGGTCTCGTCGACCTGATGTCGAGCGCGCTCGACGCAGCCCCCCGCTTCGCGGCGCCGGCGCTGATTCTGTACGGCGAGCGCGACGAGATCGTGCCGCGGCCGCCGGTCGCGCGCATGGTCGCCAACCTGCCGCGGTCCGCCGGCACGCGGCAGCGCGTCGCCTTCTATCCCCGGGGCTATCACATGCTGATGCGCGATCTCTCCGGCGATGTCGTGATCGACGATGCGATCGCCTGGATCGAAAACCACAAGGCGTCGCTTCCCTCCGGTCTCGACCGCGGCGCCCGCACCACGCTCGCGGGCGGCGGCAGCAGCGCGGGACCGAGATTCGCGGCGGCCGAACTCCCGTAAACGCCGCGGACGGCTCCGACCGTCCTACGTCAGGTCTGCGTAACCTTCGGCACGCGCCGCCCGCGCCTCGTACTCCTCGGCAAGCCGCAGCAGCACGGCACGGCCTTCCTCATTCTGCCAGCGTGCCAGATTGCGGCATCGAGCCGCCATCGCCCGCCAGTCCCGCGCGGCGCCGGAACCGCCGTCCGGCACGTCGCCGGCTTCGCCGCTGCCGCCGGGCGCGCGTGCCGCCGCGGCGACTTCTCCACATGCGAGTTCGCGGCCGGATCCCGTAAGATCGCTTTCGTTGAGGTCGCAGACGGCGTGGATCGGATAGAGTGCGGTCGCGGATGGAAGCGCGTTTACGAGCGAGGCGAAAACGACGGCGACAACACCAGGATGAGAAAACATGCTAACAGGCGACCTCCGCGAGGGATGTAAAATCATCGCCGAGGCGCCCGTCAACACCGGCGACGATCAAGAGCGGTCCCGGCCGTGACGCAGTCGGGCGGCGCGACCGGCTCAGCAAGGGCACGGAAAGGCTATGGAGGAGAAGAGCATCGCGGCCGACCCGAGCCGGCCGGCGCAGCGTTCTACCGCCATGCGGCTCGTCATCAGCGGCCTGATCCTGCTCGTCACCTCGCTCGACTTCAAATTCGGGCAACCTGGGACGCCGCTTCACATCGCCGGCCTCGCCGCCGGGATTCTCCTTTCCGGAACGGTGCTTGCCGATCATCTCTGGCTGGGCCGCCGCGACGCGGAACGGAAGCATGAGCACCGGCAGGAGCCGCTGCGCACCAGCGGCGGTCCGGACCAGTAGCGACCCGGCCGCACGGGAATCTGCGTTCCAGGCGTCCAGTCCCCACGCGCGCACATACGCTTAAACGGATGACTTTGATGACATCGCTCCTGCCGCCGCTGCTGCGACGCCGCTTCGGCGCCACGCTCCTCCTTCTGGCCGCCGCTCTGCTCGCGTCGCTTTCCGCCGGAGCCACCGCCGCTGCCGCGGAGAGCGCGCAACGACAGGCGGTCGACCTCGCCCTCGTCATGGCGGTCGACGTGTCCGAAAGCGTCGACGCCGACGAGTACCAGCTCCAGCATGAGGGGATCGCCCGCGCCTTCGAGGACGAGCGGCTGATCGGGGCGATCTCCGCCGGTGCCCGGGGCGGGATCGCCGTGACCGTGATCGAGTGGTCGGACCGCGACAAGCAGGTGGTGACGGTCGACTGGACTCGCGTCACCGACCGCGCCTCGGCCGCCGCCTTCGCCGCCGCGGTGCGCAAGACGCAGCGCAGCTCGAACGGACTGACGGCGCTGGGCGACGCGCTGCTGGCGGCACGGGCGGCGTTCGAGCGCCTGCCCTACGCGCCGGAGCGGCGGGTGATCGACGTCTCGGGCGACGGCATGGCGAATATCGGGCCATCGCCGCGCGACGTCCGGGATGCGCTCGTCGCCGGGGGCATCACGATCAACGGCCTCGCGATCCTCGGCGACGAGTCGGCGATCGAATCCTATTACAACGATTACGTGGTCGGCGGCGCGGGCGCCTTCCTGATGCAGGCCGAGAACTTCCAGTCCTTCGCCGCGGCGATGCTGAACAAGCTGCTCTCGGAAGTCTCCGGCGTGCTGCAGCCGCCGCCTACGGCCGGAAAGCGCAAGCTCGCGGCGGGACCGATCCCGCCGCGAGCCCTCTACGCCGCTCAGATGCAGTAGGTCTTGATCGGCGCGAAGCCGTTGAAATTGACCGACGCGTAGCTCGACGTGTAGGCGCCGGTCGACAGGATCTCGACCTTGTCGCCGACCTTGAGGTCGAGCGGAAGCTGGTACTCGGTCCGCTCGTACAGGATGTCGGCGCTATCGCAGGTCGGCCCGGCGAGCACCGTCGGCCCGCACGGCCCGCCGTCGCACGGCGTCGTGATCCGGTACTTGATGCTCTCGTCCATCGTCTCGATGAGCCCGTTGAACTTGCCCACGTCGAGATAGACCCAACGCCTCTCGTCGTCGGCGGACTTGTTCGAGATCAGCACCACCTCGCTCTGGATCACGCCGGCGTCGCCGACGATGGAGCGGCCCGGCTCGACGATGATTTCCGGCAGGTCATTGCCGAAATGGCGGGTCATCGCCGCCATCACCGCGTCCGCATACTGCGCCAGCATCGGCACCTCGCGCATGTACCGGGCCGGGAAACCGCCGCCGATATTGACCATGCGCAGGTTGATGTCGGTCTCGGCGAGCAGCGAGAACATCGACGCCGCGCGCCCGACCGCAACGTTCCACTGGTTGAGGTCGGTCTGTTGCGAGCCGACATGAAAGGAGACGCCGTACGGGTCGAGACCGAAGTCGCGGGCACGGCGCAGCAGCTCGACCGCCATCTCCGGCGAGCAGCCGAACTTGCGGGACAGCGGCCACTCGGCGCCCTCGCACTCGACGAGGATGCGGCAGAAGACCCGCGCGCCGGGCGCGACGCGCGCCAGCTTCTCCAGCTCAAGCTCGCTGTCGAACGCGAACAGCCCGACTCCGCGCTCGAAGGCGTAGGCGATGTCGCGCTCCTTCTTGATCGTGTTGCCGAACGAGATGTGATCGGCCGCGACGCCCAGGCGGAGGCAGAGGTCGATTTCGCCGCGGCTTGCGACGTCGAAGCTGGAGCCGCGGAGGTTCAGCATCGACACGACCTCCGGGGCCGGGTTCGCCTTCACCGCGTAATAGACGCGCGCCAGCGGCAAGTAATGGCGGAGCATGTCGTACGCCTCGGCGACCGTGTCGAGGTCGACGATGAGGCACGGCGTCTCCGGCTGATTCTGGGCCAGGAAGTCGGCGATCTTCGCGTTGACGCCCCGCGCGGACGCCGGGAGAGCGGTCGCCGGATCGCGCGACGGCGCGGGCGGCGGAACGAGGGTCAGCGCACGCTTCTGGCGAGCGCGCGGCGGGACCGGACGAGCAGAGACTGCCGCGAGAGCGGCGGAGCGAGCCTTGGCCATGACAAGCCCTTCCCGAGCCCCCGCGGTTCAGAGCGCAGGGACAGAAACAATGACGATGAGGCGGGTGACAACGTGGGCGCGCGGCTTTTATGCCATCGCGCCTAAATGGCGGGAATTTACGCCTGGCTCGGACTGCTGGGTTCGACGGCCCTCCGACCGCGATTGCCGCGGTTCGCCCGGCTCAGCCGGGGATTGACCTCAATGCAGGGCACACAGGCCCTGCGCCGGATAGCAACCATATCGAGTTCCCTCTCGGGACCGGTCCACGCTGACCGGTTCTGCCAAAAAGGACGCGTTACGTCGTTGCATAACCACCATGGGCCATAGGCACGTGCGAGTGCGTCGAGAACGCGGAAGATAAACTCACTTCCCCCGGATGCAAGGGGTTTCGCCCCCTGCGCGCAAAATTAATTTCCCCGTGCATCGAGGCTGTTTTAACGGTTTCCCAACGGACCGTCGCCGCGCCCGCCAAGTCCCCGGCCGGAAAGGGAAATTCGCCGCGCTGCAAGGGCTTCCCGAGGCGCGGCGGCCTCTCCGCTCAACCGCGACCGGCCACGAGCCGGACCGGCTCCGGCACGAGCAATCCCGGCTGCTGCGCGGCGACTCGTTCCTGCGCCGCTTCGACGATCAGGCGCAGCATGTCCGAGTAGCGCAGCCCGGCGTAGCTCGCCATCAGGTTGAGCTTGCCGTCCCAGCACCAACCGGGGTTCGGATTGACCTCCAGCAGCTTCACCTCCCCGTTCGCATCCGCGCGGAAATCGAAGCGCGCGTAGTCGCGGCAGCCGAGCCGCTCGAACAGGATCGTCGAGTAGTCGACCATCCGGCGCCGCGTGTCTTCGTCGAGCTGCGCCTCGCGATAGCCGATCTCGGTCCAGTACGGCGATTCCGGCACCCATTTCGACTCGTAGGAGAGGAGCCGCGGCAGATCGCCGCGGAGCTTGCCGTAATCGACCTCGAGCGCCGGCAGCACGCGCAGGCCCAGCCCCGGATTGCCGATGATGCCGACCGAGTATTCCGGCCCGCTGAGGAACTCCTGGATCAGGATCGGCACGCCCGGCATCTGCTCGCGCAGCCGGGTCAGGTAGTTGATCGCCTGCTCCCAGGTATGGACGACGGCGTCCTGCGTGATGCCGATCGAGGAATCGCCGTAGTTCGGCTTGATGATCGCCGGGAACACCGAGGGGATCGTCGCCGCCTGGTCGTCGGCGCTGAAATAGGTCTCGGCCGGGACCGGGAGGTCGATCGTCTCGGCGATGGCGCGCACCAGCGCCTTGTTGTAGCAGAGCCCGAGGCAGGACGGCCCGGCGCCGCTGTAGGGAATGACGAGCGTCTCCAGAAGCGCCGGGACGTGCAGCTCCATGAACGCGTCGTTGTTGTAGCCCTCGTCGCAGAGATTGAGCACGAAGGACGGGCGCTGCGAACGCAGGTCAGCGATCAGCGAGGCGTGGTTGTCGAGATAGCGGAAGCGGTAGTCCGGCAGTTCGCCGAGCGCCGCCTTCAGCCGGTCGATCGTCTCGATATCCTCCGGGTTGTAGCGCCCGTTGCGCTTCACCGGGTCGGGAAGCCGGGGGTCGCCCAGCAGCACCGTGACCTCCGGGAAGATCGCCTCGGGGCGCGCACGCTTAGCCTTGCGCGGCGCGTCGCAGGTCAGGAACATGCGGTGCGCCATCATCCCGAGATCCTGCTTGCGCGTCGACTCGGTGACGCCGAAGGCATGGAAGCGGATGTTGCCGAAACCGATCCGTTCGAGCAGCTCCTGGATGCGCTCGCGGGAATAGAGGCGCTCGGCATAGAACTGGTCGGCGATCACGCCGCGCTCGGCATGGACCACGACCTCGCGGCTGATCAGCCGCTCGCCGTCGCCGGCCAGACCGCGCTCGCGGCAGACGAAATGGTTCTGGTCGATCCACTCCCAGGACCGTGCCTCGAAATGCTCGCGCATCCACTGGCCGTCGGTGAGGTCCATCACCAGCATGCCGCCGGACTTCAACGCACGCTTCACCGCCTCCAGCACGGCGCGGTCATCCTCCTCGCGGTCGAAGTAGCCGAACGAGTTGCCGAGCAGGGTGACGCAGTGGAATGCGTTGTCGCCGGCGCGGAACTTCCGCGCATCCCCCTCGTGAAACGAGACGCCGGTCAGGTTGCGCTGCCGCGCCCGCTTGCGGGCCAGCCGGATGAGGTAGCGCGAGCGGTCGATCCCGGTGACCTGCTTGAAGCCGCGGCGGGCCAGATCAAGGACATGGCGGCCCTGGCCGCAGCACAGGTCGAGGATGCGGTCGTTGACTTCCAGCCCGGCGCTGCGGATCAGCAGATCGACTTCCTGCTGCGTGTTGCGGTCGTTCTCGACGACGTCGCCGTCGGTTTCGAGGTAGAGGGAATTGAAGAGCGTCCGCCACCACTCCGACGGCAGATGCCGCTCCAGATCGGAAACCGGCCCAAGCGTCCTGACCTGGGCGTTCCTGACGACATTGGGCCGCGCCGCTGCAGGTTTCGCCGCGGCGAGTCCATTCGTCTTCTTGACCATTTCGGGGTACCTCGATCCCTAACCGTTGCCGTGTGCACCGCGCGGGGCGCCTGGGGCCGGCAGAATCGGAGGGCGCCGGCCGAATGCGACGAACGATGCGGTCATGACTTGGCGTCGTCAAGGATCGATGAGGCGAATACCGATATTCCTGCACTTGACAAAGAAATGATCGCGCCAGCAGTGCAGAACTTCAGGAGAAATCGCCGCCCGCGTCCGTGGCCGGAGCGGTTCGTCTACGACACCACGGCGGCGAGCGCATAACGCCTCGCTGCCGCAGTGAAGCGGTCGACGTCATCGGCGAGCGTCGCGAACGAAGTGACGAGCCGGATGCATTCGGCCGTCTCGCCTATCCAACGATAGAAGCGGAACCCGTCGCCGAGCAGCGCGCGGATCACCCGGTCCGGCATCTCGACGAACAGCTCGTTCGCCTCGACGGGATGGCGCAGGCGGAACCCCGGCAGGTTGCCGAGCCCCTCGGCGAGCCGCGCCGCCATCGCGTTGGCGTGCCGCGCGTTCCGCAGCCAGAGCCCGTCGGCGAGATAGGCGTCGAGCTGCGCCGAGAGGAAGCGCATCTTCGAGAAGAGATGCCCCGCGCGCTTGCGGCGGAAACCCAGATCCGCCGCCTTCGCCGGATCGAAGAACAGGACCGCCTCGGCGGCCATCGCGCCGTTCTTGGTGGCGCCGAACGACAGCACGTCGACCCCGGCCTGCCACGTCACGTCGGCCGGACGGCAGCCCAGCCTGACCAGGGCGTTCGCGAAGCGGGCGCCGTCCATGTGCAGCGCCAGCCCGTGCGCATGCGCGGCCTCGGCGATCGCCGCGACCTCTTCGGGCCGGTAGACGGTGCCGCACTCCGTCGCCTGGGTGATGCTGACCGAGGCCGGCTGCGCATGGTGCACGACGCCCTTGCCGCCGGGCAGCAGCGCCGCGAGGTCGGAGGCCGCCAACTTGCCGTCCGCGCCCGGCACCGGCGTCAGCTTGGCGCCGCCGGTGTAGAACTCGGGCGCGCCGCACTCGTCGACCTCGACATGCGAGTCCGGGTGGCAGAACACGACGCCCCAGGGCGGCGTCACCGCGGCGAGGCCGAGCGCATTGGCGGCGGTGCCGGTCGCGACCGGGAAGACCGCGACCTCATGCTCGAACAGCTCGGCGAACCGCGCCGCGACGCGTTGGGTGATCGGATCGGCGCCGTAGGACGGCTCGGCGCCGACGTTCGCCGCGGCGAGCGCCGCGAGGATTTCCGGACTGACGCCGGCGGCATTGTCGCTGCTGAAGTTCATCGGCTATTACTCCCTTGCCGTCCGTCATCCTCGGACGGACGGTCGTCGTCGATGCGAGTCGGGGTCAGGGCGCCGCCGCCGGGCGCGCCTCGATCGTGCCGAGACCGGCGCCGGTCCGGGCATCGAGGACGAGGAGGCGCTGCCTTCCGTCCGCGGCGCCGTCGAGCAGGAGGAACAGCCGGTCGCCGGACGCCTGCATGGATGCTATGCGGCTGCCGGCAGGCAGGTCGAGGGTCGAGACGTCGAGCGCGCGGGGTACCGAAGCCGAGCGGTTGATCCGGCCGGCGACCACGACGACGAGCGCGACGACGCCGACCACCAGCATGACGCCCATGATAATTGTCAGGGCCTTGAGCGCCCGCACGGAACAGATCCACCTGAGAGCGAATGAACGACGATCACCTTGGCGACGCCGCGGAAGAGCACGGCGTCGTCGCCGGACCGGAGCATGACGGCGAGCGGCTGGACCGGCTGCTCGCCGCGGTGCTGGCGCCGCTCTCGCGCAGCCGCTGCAAGCAGCTGATCGAGGCCGGGCTGGTATCCCGCGACAGCGCGACGATAAGCGACCCCTCGACCAGGGTCAAACCCGGCGAGGCGTACCGCGTGCGCGTGCCGGCGCCGGTCCCTGACACGCCGCGGCCGCAGGCGATCGGCCTCGACATCCGCTACGAGGACGAGCACCTGCTGGTGCTCGACAAGCCGGCGGGGCTCGTCGTCCATCCGGCGCCGGGCAACCAGGAAGGCACGCTGGTCAACGCGCTGCTCGCGCATTGCGGCGACCGGCTCGCCGGCATCGGCGGCGTCCGCCGGCCCGGCATCGTGCACCGGCTCGACAAGGACACGAGCGGCCTGATGGTGGTGGCGAAGAGCGAGCCGGCGCACGTCGCGCTCAGCGCCGACTTCGCCGCGCACCGCATCGAGCGCGCCTATCAGGCGGTCGTGTGGGGCGTCCCCTCTCCGGTCCGCGGCGAGATCGCCGGGAACATCGGCCGCAGTCCCGCCGACCGCAAGAAGATGGCCGTGGTCCGGCGCGGCGGGAAGGAGGCGATCACCCGCTATCGCGTCCTGCGCGCCTTCGGCGGCGACATGGCCGCGCTGGTCGAATGCCGGCTCGCGACGGGACGGACGCACCAGATCCGCGTTCACATGACTGACATCGGCCATCCGCTGATCGGCGACCCGACCTACGGCAACCCGCGGGCGCGCACCCGGCTGCGCCGGTTGGCGGACGTGGCGGCGACGGCCCGAATCGCCGCGTTCCCGCGTCAGGCGCTGCACGCTTATTTGTTGGCTTTTGAACATCCGACGACCCGGAAAACGTTGTCCTTCACGAGTGCGTTGCCGTTCGATATGGCTCAGTTGCTGAGCATTTTAGAAGCACTTTAAATTGGACAAAATCCGAGCCTCGTAGTAGGTAATATGGTGTTAGGGTAAGGAGTGACGTTCTATGGCCGCTTCGTACAACGTCCCATCTATCTCGTCGGAAGGAAACCTGTCGCGGTATCTCCAGGAGATCCGCAAGTTCCCGATGCTGACGGCGGACGAGGAATACATGCTCGCCAAAAGCTGGAAGGAGCATGAGGATCCGGAAGCGGCGCAGCGGCTCGTCACCAGCCATCTCCGCCTCGTCGCGAAGATCGCGATGGGCTACCGCGGCTACGGCCTGCCGCTCTCGGAGCTGATCTCCGAGGGCAATGTCGGGATGATGCAGGCGGTGAAGCGGTTCGACCCGGACCGCGGCTTCCGCCTCGCGACCTACGCGATGTGGTGGATCCGCGCGGCGATCCAGGAATACATCCTGCACTCCTGGTCGCTGGTGAAGATGGGCACCACCGCCGCCCAGAAGAAGCTCTTCTTCAACCTCCGCAAGCTCAAGGGCCAGCTTCAGGCGATCGACGAGGGCGACCTGTCGCCGGAGAACGTCAAGAAGATCGCGACCGAGCTGGACGTGCCCGAGGCGGACGTCGTCAGCATGAACCGGCGGCTCGCCAGCCCCGACCATTCGCTGAACGCGCCGCTGCGCGCCGACAGCGAGGGCGAGTGGCAGGACTGGCTCGTCGACGAGCGCGAGACGCAGGAGACCCGCCTCGGCGACCGGCAGGAGCTGGGGCTGCGCCGCGACCTCCTCGCCAAGGCGATGTCGCACCTCAACGACCGCGAGAAGCGCATCCTGACCGAGCGCCGGCTCAAGGAGAATCCGACGACGCTGGAGGACCTCTCGCAGCAGTACGGCATCTCGCGCGAGCGCGTCCGCCAGATTGAGGTCCGCGCCTTCGAGAAGCTGCAGAAGGCGATCAAGGCCTCGGTGATGGAGCGCCGCCTCGTCACGAGCTGACGGGCGGCGGCGCAGCATCTATTGCTGCACGCGGGCGCTGAACCTGAGCCCGCAACAGATCGCGCAATCCGGGCTCGATACCCGTCGAAGGCGCCGAGGGTTGCCCGGCTTGGAGCATGGCCAGCCGGACGACGGCGGCGGCGTTTAACTCACGCGATTTCCGTCGAACACCTTCGCGAACGCAACGTTAGCGCAGCGAATGCTGTCATGCCGGCTCCGTCCGCTAACATAGGACGGGTACCGCCGGGTCTTCTGTAAGAACCCGCCCACGTACATTCCCGGCGCCCGACGCTTTTGCGGAGGAGCGGCAGTTGCTTTGCGTGTGTCCGCCGCCAACGCACAACCGTCCTCCTCAGCCCAGCATCGGCGAACCGGCCAGGCATGACGCGCCACTCCGGGAGACAAGCCATGGCCAAGCAAAGCGTCGCCGACCTTATCGCCGATACGCTGCATGCGGTCGGCGTGCGCCGCATCTACGGCATTGTCGGCGATTCGCTGAACGGGCTCACCGACGCGCTGCGGCGCAAGCGCAACATCGACTGGGTGCATGTCCGTCACGAGGAGGCGGCCGCCTTCGCGGCCGGGGCGGAGGCGCATCTGACCGGAGAACTGGCGGTTTGCGCCGGGAGCTGCGGCCCCGGCAACCTTCACCTGATCAACGGGCTCTACGACTGCCACCGCAGCCGGGTCCCGGTGCTCGCGATCGCCGCGCACATCCCAAGCTCGGAGATCGGCAGCGGCTACTTCCAGGAAACCGATCCGCGCGCCCTGTTCGCCGAGTGCAGCCACTATGTCGGGCCGGTCGCGACGGTGTCGCAGATCGGCCGGACGCTCGATACGGCGATCCGCGAGGCCGTCACGAAGCGCGGCGTCTCGGTCGTCGTGATCCCCGGCGACGTGGCGCTCGAAGACGTCGAGGTTGCCACCGCGTCCCGCTGGATTGCGCCGGCCGCCCCGATCGTGCAGCCGAACGAAAGCGATGTCGCCGCCCTCGCCGGTCTACTCAACAATTGCGGGCGCGTTACGATGCTCTGCGGCGGCGGGTGTGCCGGCGCGCACGACGAAGTTGTGGCGCTCGCCGACAGGCTCAAGGCGCCGATCGTGCATGCAATGCGCGGCAAGGAGTTCGTCGAGTACGACAACCCGTTCGATGTCGGGATGACCGGCCTGATCGGGTTCTCTTCCGGCTATCACGCGATGCTGGATTGCGAGACGCTGCTGATGCTCGGCACGGACTTTCCGTACCGGCAGTTCTACCCGGCCGACGCCAAGGTGGCGCAGGTCGACATACGCGGCGAGAATTTGGGCCGCCGCTGCCGGCTCGATTTGGGCGTCATCGGCGATGTGAAGGCGACGATCGCGGCGCTTCTGCCGCGGCTCGCGGCAAAGCAGGACCGCGCGCATCTCGACCGCGCGCTCGCCCATTACCGGGACGCCCGCAAAGGCCTCGACGACCTCGCCGTCGGCCATCCCGGCCGCAAGCCGATCCATCCGCAGTACCTCACGCGGATGATCGACCGGGCGGCGGCGGAAGACGCGATCTTCACCTGCGATGTCGGCACGCCGACGATCTGGGCTGCGCGCTACCTGACGATGAACGGCAGGCGGCGGCTGCTCGGCTCGTTCTGGCACGGCTCGATGGCCAACGCGATGCCGCAGGCGATCGGGGTCCAGGCCGCATTCCCCAAGCGGCAGGTCGTCTCGCTCTCGGGCGACGGCGGCTTCGCAATGCTGATGGGCGACTTCCTGACCCTGACGCAGCACGGGCTGCCGGTGAAGGTCGTCGTCTTCAACAACGGCACGCTCGGCTTCGTCGAGATGGAGATGAAGGCGTCCGGGTTCCTCGACGCCGGGACGGAACTCAAGAACCCGAACTTCGCGGCGATGGCCGAAGCCGCGGGCGTCCTCGGGATCCGGGTCGAGGACCCGGCGGAGGTCGAGCCGGCGTTGGCGCGCGCGCTTCGCCACGACGGCCCGGCGCTCATCGACGTGGTGACGAACCGCATGGAGCTGGCGATGCCGCCGAAGACGACGCTCGAGCAGGCGAAAGGGTTCGGGATCTATCTCGTCAGAGCGATTATCAACGGCCGCGGCGACGAGATCGTGGAACTCGCCCGGAGCAATTTGAGACGGTAGGCGCGTCGCTACATGATCCCTCTCCCCTCGCGGGAGAGGGATTGAAGAAATGCGAATCAAGATGGAGGGAGCGGAGAGATTAGAAGAAAATCCATCCCCTAATCCCCCATCATCCCCTTTCCCCGATTCACGCTCTCGCCCTGCCTCACGCCGACCGAGACTTGTTCGCGGCGAACGGCAGCGCGCGGATGCGTTTGCCGGTCGCCGCGAACACGGCGTTCGCGACCGCCGGGCCGAGCGGCGGCACGCCCGGCTCGCCGACGCCGGTCGGCGGCTCGGCCGAGGCGACGATGTGCACCTCGACCTTAGGCATCTCGTCGATCCGCAGCACCTGATAGGTGTCGAAGTTCGCCTGCTCGACCATGCCGTCCTTCAGCGTGATCGCGCCGTACAGCACGGCGCCCAAGCCGAAGCCGATGCCGCCCTCCATCTGCGCGCGGATCACGTCCGGGTTGATCGCGACGCCGCAATCGACCGCGCAGACGACCCGGTCGACCTTGATCTTCCCGTCCGGCTCGACCGTCACCTCGGCGACCTGCGCGACGAAGGTGTGGAAGCTCTCGTGCACGGCGATTCCCTGCCCGCGCCCGGCCGGCAGCTTCTTGCCCCAGTCCGCCTTCGCCGCCGCCAGTTCCAGCACCGCCTTGTGCCGCGGATGCTTCGCCAGCAGGGCGCGGCGGAACTCGAACGGGTCCTTCCCGGCTTCGTGCGCCACCTCGTCGAGGAACGTCTCGGTCGAGTACGCCGTGTGCGTGCTGCCGACCGACCGCCACCACAGAACCGGCACGCCGACAGTCGTGGTGTGGAGTTCGACGGCGAGGTTCGGGATGTCGTAGGGCAGGGTCGACGCGCCCTCGACCGAGGTCTGGTCGACCCCGTTCTTGACCATCCCGCCCTCGAACGGCGTGCCGCCGATGATCGACTGCCCGACGAT
>DASWRT010000192.1:0-6917 GCA_036403035.1 Allostellaceae bacterium
ACGACGGCGAGTTCGCCCTCCCAGTCGATCATCGTCGAGACCGCCGGATCGAACGGGATCGGGTCGTAGGGGCCGTTGACCGTGTGGACGCCCTTCGTGAAGAAGACCGGATGCTCCGGCAGATCGGCCTTGTTGAGGCGCATCGCCCGGCCTTCCTCGAAATGCTCCAGATAGTTCCAGCCGACGGCATAGACGTTGCGCGCCGGAGTCGGGATCGGCGCCAGCAGCCGGACGGCGGTGACGGCCGGGCCGTCCTCGGGCGACGCCTCGGCGACCAGCTTGCGGACCTGCTCCACCGCCGTCGGCCCGGCGGCGATCAGCGACACCATGCTGGCCGCGTCGAACGGCAGCGCCATCCCGTGCGTCTTCGCCGCCGCGGCCAGATCGACGACGCGCCCCGCCGCGGTCACCGCGCCGACTCTCGCCGCCGCTGCGGCATCGGGAGCGAAGGTGACGAGGCGCAGCAAGGCCCCGGTCGCCGTCGGGACGACAGCCATGGAAGAGGCGTCGGCGGCGCTCACTGCCTGCCCCTGTGCCTGTGCCGCACCTTGCGACGCCGTCAGCAGCGCGCCCGCCGCCGCACCAGTGCTCAGCCTCAGGAAATCGCGTCGTGAGCTGTCCATGTGTTCGCTTCCGTTCGTCTTGTTGCTTCAACTCTATACCAGGAGGCGCGTCCGGCAACTCGCGGGCTGTATGCCGGCTGTATAAAGCCCTGAACCGGCGGGCGGCCGAGATCGTTTCGCGTCAGATCCCGTTTATGCCAGATGTCGCGAGAATCGGTTGCGCTTGGAATGGAATGCCGCCCTGCCCTGCCATGAAACGGGCTCCGCTACCATGACGCCGCCCTCCCACCGCCGACGCCGCCTGAGTGCGGTCTGCCTCGGCCTATGCGCAATGGTGGCGGCCGGCATGGCGGCGATGGTGCCGCTCGCCGGCGACGTCGAGGCGGCGAACCGGTCGAGCGGCGGCTACTCCCGTCCGAGCGCCGGCGGTTATTCACGGCCGAGCGTCCCGTCGGTGCGGCGCCCGTCGATCGGCGGCGGCTATACCGCGCCGCGCACACCCTCGACGAGCGGCGGCTATTCGCGCCCATCTCTCGACGGTTATGCGTCTCCCCGCCGTCCATCCGCCGTGCCGCCGTCCTCGTCGCCCGGAGATCAGGCGATCTCGCGGCAGAATTCCGGCAGCGCCCTGGACCGCTACCTCGGCGAACAGAGACGCCAGCAGCAACAAGCCGCGCGCCCGCCTGCGCCGGCACAACCACCGCCCGCGGTCCCGAGTTCCCCGTGGTCGGCCAGTCGGCAGCGCACGCCGAGCGTCGGCGGGTATGGCGGCGGAGGCGGCTGGTTCGGCGGCAGCGGCGGCGGCAACCGGAGCGGGTGGTATGCGAACCGCGGCTGGTCGGCGCCGCCCTACGCCTATCGCAGCGCACCGAGCTTTGGCATCTGGGACGGGCTGTTCCTCTGGTTCATGCTCGACACGCTGACGCGGCCCGGCCATGCGGACTTCTTCCACAACCACCAGAACGACCCCGGTTACCGGGAATGGCGGACCGAGGCGGACCGGCTGGCGCAGGACAACGCCGAATTGCGCGCCAAGCTCGACCAGCTCGATCGGCAGGTCGAGACCCGCCAAGGGCAGCCGCGCGATCCGGACTACCTGCCGCCCGATGCCGGACGCGACGTCGCCCTCGCGCCGGAGGCGCAGGCGGCACAAGGCAACACGGAGAGCGGACAGGCCGGTCTCGGCGGCGGCATTCTGTTCGTGGTGGTGATCGGCGGCGGCGCACTGTTCCTGTTCTGGATGTGGCGCCGCCGCACCGCCGCCGGGCGACGGCCGGGCAGTCCTGGAGGAGGAGGGAGTTCGGGAGCCATGAAGACGCCGCTGCAATCGGCCGCCGATATCGTTCGTCACAAGCTCTCGGGCGAGGGCTACACGCCGACCCGCTTCCGCGTCGGGATGACGCTCGCGATGGATCCGACGCCGTTCATCCTCGCCGCCGGCGCGACCAAGGTGCCGACGCCGGACATTGCCGGCGACGGCGGTAACATGCTGATCAACGTGCAGGCCGTCGGCGCGCTGCGCGACGCGTCAGCAGCCGACGCCCGCGGCGGATCGGCCGTCCTGCACCGCCTCTACCTGCCGGACGGCCGGAGCTTCTTCCAGCTCCACCTCGACGCCGCCGGGAACCCCGACGAGTGCCGGTTCTTCGCGCCGATCGACGAGGTCGTCCCGGCGAGCGCCGAGGAATGGGCGTTCTGGCTCGACCCGCGCGAGGGCATGATCGGCTGGCCCGAGTTCCAGACCAAGGACGGCCGGACCTATCCGCGCGCATGGTCGCCCGGCCCGGGGCGGATCGAGCCGAAACGCCTCGTCGAGACGCGCACCGAGGTCGCGGGATCGCGCGAGATCGAGTACGCCGCGATGCTCTATGCCGCGCCGACCGGCGCCGCCCAGCCGGCCCTGCAGACCGAGTACATCCTGGTCTCCGCGGTCCGAGCCGACGACGGTCGGGCCTGGGTCGAGATCGACGCCGGGATCGACGTCAACCCGGCGGCCCTGTCACTAACCTGAAGCTGTCGCTGGCCTGAACCTTTCCGAAGACGAGCCCGAACCGCCCCATGCCAGACACCACCTTCGGCCTGATCCTGAACAGCCTGCAAACCGGCCTGCCGGTGCTGCTCCTGCAATTCGCGACCACGCTCGTGCTGCTCGGCATCGGGGTCGCCTGCTATATGGCGATCACACCGTTCAACGAGCGTAAGCTGGTGAAGGAGGGGAACGTCGCGGCCGGCATCGTGCTCGGCGGCACGATCGTCTCCCTTGCGATCCCGCTGGCAGCGACGCTTGCGACGAGCGCCGCGGAACTCGATATCCTGCTCTGGGGCGCCGTCGCCCTGATCCTGCAATTGGTGACCTTTGCGGCGGCGGCGGCGTTGATCAGGGGATTGCGGTCGATGATCGAGGCGGGCAACGTCGCGGCGGCGCTGACGCTGGTCGGAATCCAGATCGCCGTCGCGCTGCTCAACGCCGGAGCGATGGCCGGCTGATCGGAACGTTAGACGACGAGCCGTCTCCGCCGGTGCGCCGCACCCAAAGGCATTAGAACAGGGGAAATCATGATCTCGTTTATCCGCAACCTCGTCGGCGTCAAGACGGATCAGGCCGTGCAGGGCGCGCTGGAGGCGATCGTCCGCTGGGATCCGAAATCGGCCACCGAGGCCGAGCTGCGAACGATGGAGCAGCATCTCGACGAACTCGGCATGCAGGTCGCGCAGGCGCGCGCCGCCTACGACAAGGAGCGCCGCGAGGCTGACGCGATCGTCACGCTCTCGCAGCAGCGAATGGCTGCGGCGGAACGGCTCCAGCAGCAGATCGGCGCCGAGACCGATCCGGGCCGCAAGGTCACGCTGGAGCGGAGCCTCGAAACGCTCGTCGCGATGCTGGAGCAGATGGCGCCGGACATCGACCGCGAGACGAAGGATGCGGTCGACGCCAAGGAATTTCTGGAGATGCTCGAGCAGACCTACCAGGATGCCGGCAACAAGCTGAAGGCGGCGCGCGCCGAGCTGGAACGCGCCCAGCGCGACATGACCCGCGCCGGGCAGCAGCGCGAAGTCGCCGAGCGGCGGGCGGAGGCAGCGCGGCAGGCGGCCGGCCTGACGAGCGCGACCAGCGGCCTCAGCGTTGCCTTGAAAGCGATGCAGGACAACGCGGCGCGCAACCTCGCCACGGCCGAGGCGGCGAACGCCAAGGCCAAGCTGCTACAGCCGACGCGCCCCGAGAAGGACGATCCGAATATCGCCGCCGCCATGACCGCCGTGTCCGGCGGGCGCCCGGCGCCGACGAACCTGTCGGACCGATTGGCGGCGCTCCGCGAGCGGCAGGGCCTGCCGTCTCCGGGCGGAGCGGCCGGCGGCCGCTTCCTGCCGGGCAGCGATTGAAGGCAAGGCGGCGCCTGCCGCCTTACGCCCGGCGGGAAGGACCTCTCCTGGGCGAGACCATGGTTGAGATCCGCAGTGACGGCGGCGCCGCATTCATCCGGTATGCGCGGCGTTGCGTCGAGGCACGGATGAGGGCATGGATGAGAACCGTCGGCACGGCGTGCTGTGCCTGACGGCCGTTCTCGTCGCCTGCTCGGCGTCGCCGCCGGGGCAGGAGCGCGACAACGCGCTTTCCAAGCGGCATGACTGCGCCGATCCGGACTGGCAGCGCACCCATCTCGGTCTCTGGTACGACATCTGCCGCCGGAACGCGCTTCGATAGGGAGATACCGTGCGCCGCGCATCGGCGGAAATCCATCACGACCCCGCGCCGGCATCGCCGATCGCCTCCGACCGGCCGCAGCCGCCGGCGCCGATGCTCCGCCGGCTCCGTCCGTTGCTGCTGCTGGCCGGCGCCGCGCTCCTGGCGGCGCTGGCGGTCGTCGCGCTGCATCGGCTGACGACCGAGATCCGCTTCGCCGACCTTGCCGACGCGGTCCGTTCGACGCCGGCCGCGGCGATCGCGTGGTCGGTGCTGGCGACGGCGGCGAGCTATGCCGCGCTGATCGGCTACGACGTGTCCGGCCTGCGCTATGTCGGCGCCCGCCCGCCGCGCGGAACGACGGCGCTTGCCGCGTTCGCGGGCTATGCGCTCGGCAATGCGGTCGGGCTCGGTTCGCTGACCGGCGGCGCGGTGCGTTACCGCATCTACGCCGCGGCCGGCGTGCCGCCGGCGCGGATCGCGGGCGTCGTGCTGTTCATCGCCGCGGCGTTCGGCATCGGCGTGACGACGGTCGGCGCGGCCGGGCTCGCGCTGCAGGCGGAGATCGTCGGCCCGCTGTTCGGTTTGCCGTCCCGCTGCTCAGGGGCGGCGCCTGCCTGATGCTCGCTGCGGCCGCCGCGTTCGTGGTGCTTTGCGCGGTAAGGCGCGGGACGCTATCCGTCGGTCCGCTGCGGCTGACGCTGCCCACCCCCGGCCGCTGATCGGCTATTCGTTCGGCGCCGACGTCATGCCGCCGTTCGCCTACGACCGGCTGCCGGACGCGGCGAAGCGGCGCGTCGTCCAACTCTCCCTGCTCGGCTTCTCGGATGCCGCCGATTTCGAAATCAGGGTCGCCGGCTGGCTCGGCGCGGCGGCGAGCAAGGACGCCCTGCCGACCGCCCCGGCGCTCGCGCCGATCGATCCCGGCATGGTCCAGTGCTTCTACACCGAGCTAACCGGAGCTAGCCGAGGTGCCTGCCGGCTTGCGCAAAAAGGAACCCCGCCTCGCGGCGGGGTCAAGTTGCTCATTGGGAACCTCGACGCGGTGCGGCGCGCCGAGACCTCAATTGGTAGCACGCCGGACTTACACAGACCTGACGACCGGAAAGGTTTCCGGCGCCCGCCGGGGCTCACGTTCTTTTTGCAAGGCGCCTGTAAGCCGGGCGCGCTATGGTGACCCGATCGTTTCGACTAACCCTTCGCTGGTCACCCATGGACCGGAGGATGCGCCGGATCGCCTGGACGCCACGTCTGATCGCCCCGTTCCTCGGGCTGACGATCGGCTTGCTGCTCGGCATGGAAATCAAAGGCCTCGTCGATGACATGCGGGTCCTGGCGACGCATGCCGACAGAATCCTTCAGAGCCTATCTCAATAAGCTCTCAACGCCGTCCCTCGGCGCCGAGGGTCATTTCTTCGAGGTCGTCGATCGCCGACGCCAGCACGCGACGATGCAGATCCCCGGTCATTGCCGGCAGATCCGTGCCGGGCGTCCTCTCGATGACGGCGCGCACGAAGCGAAGCTTCGCGACGATCTCCTGCGGCGTCGCCGCCGGCGCGCAGAACCCCTCCATCAATTCGTCGACCTGCGCCCATGCGGTCTGCGCCTGCGTCTCCAGCGCATGCGCGCGCTCGCACAACTCCTGGTAGGTCTTCCAAGGGTCGGACGGGCTCGGATCGGGCATCTGTCTTGTCCTCACTGCGTTGAACGTCTATCAGGCGGGTCCGTCGGCGCGGCGGCGCCTCGGACAGCGGAAACACCCGCAGCAGGAAATAATCTCGATGCACCTCCGCCCGCTGTTTTCCGGCCTCGCCGCCCTGCCGCTCGCGGCCACCCTCGCCGCCACCGCGACGGCGCTGCCGGTGACGGCGCTCGCCGACACCGTCGGCGACGCCCAGGTGATCGACTCCGGCACAATCGAGATCGCGAGGCGGCGGATCCGGCTGTACGGCATCGATTCGCCGGACCCGCAGCAGCGGTGCGACGGCCTCGACGGACGGAGCTGGGCATGCGGCCTCCGTGCCGCGGCGTACCTGCATGAGCTGGCCGGCGGCCGGCGCATCGCCTGCATCGCGCACGGCCGCGACCGCGACGGCGACACGGTGGCGACATGCTTCGACGGTGCCGCGGATCTCGCCCGCGCGATGGTCCGCGCCGGCTACGCGATCGCCCTGCCCTACGTCACGGAGGATTACGTCGCCGACGAAAGCGCCGCCCGTACCCAGGCGGTGGGCATGTGGTCCGGGCGGTTCGAAACGCCGGCCGGCTGGCGCCGCACGCACGGAGCGTCGGCTCAGGGCGCCGAGAGCGGGCGCTGAGGCAGAGCCGCCGGCGCCCATCGCCGCCGCAGCGCAGTGCAGCAGCACCACACGATGCTAGGCGCCTCCGACCGAGGCGCGCATGCGTCTCGCAAGACCGTGGGCCGGTTAGGCCGCCCGGCAAGGGCGCCATTGCACCTGCCGGCCTGCCCGGACTGTCGGAATCGGCGGGCCTACAATCGCAAGCCTTGCCATACAATCAGTTGGCTACCTATCTGATCACCGCGGAAAGACTTGATTTTTCGCTATATCGACGTGGAGGACGGCCATCCATACATTTCGGGATTTCCGCCGCGCCCGGTCCACGGTACGATTGTATGCGAATGCATACGATCGACGGATGACGAAACGCAT
>DASWRT010000193.1:0-5553 GCA_036403035.1 Allostellaceae bacterium
GCGCGGCCTCGTCCGCGCGGGGCGTCTGGTGCAGCTGCGCCTGGAGGTCTCCGACCATCCGGGCAACCTCGCCCGCGTCACCGGCCTGATCGCCGAGAAGGGCGGCAACATCGTCGAGGTGCAGCACCAGCGCCTGTTCCACAACGTGCCCGCGAAGGCGGCCGAGCTGGACGTGGTGATCGAAACCCGCAACCCGGCGCATGTCGGCGCCGTCATCGCGGCCCTCGAAGCGGCCGGCTTCCCGACTAGCCTCCTCTCCGACGTCGCCGCCGACCCCAGGGCGAATTGAGTGGGGACAGGCAGAGCACACCGACCGCGCGCAGCGCCGGATTTTCTTGGTGTCTTGGTGGTTCAAACGTTGTTTTTTACTCTTCTCCAAGCCGAACATTGGATGAAGAGGCCGGAGATTTTGTTTCCGCGCGAATCCGTTGAATTCGACCGCCGATTATACCCGTCAAAAAAGCTACACGAAACGTCGCTATCGTGGCGGCCGGTGAACGGTGTGCGTCGCGGAGTGACGACGATGAAGAGCCAGTGGACGGGTTTGTTTCTTGCCGGGCTGATGGGGCTTGCCGGCGTGCCGGCCGTGCAAGCGGCGGATCAGCGCGCGCAGCCGATCGGAGACGCGGTGCACCCGGTCGATGTCGCGGCTCGCCGCTATGGCTCCGACTCGACGAGTTGTCGCACCTGATCTGCACGATGCCCGCCCTGACGCTCGTAGGCGCCACGGTCAAGCTCCGCCGCCTCTGCTGCTCCAAGCTCGGTATCGAACATGCCGTCTGCTGTGAAGAAATCACGTCGCTACGGCATGTCCTTGCCGTAATGCAAAGCGCCGCCGCCGATTCCATAGCAGGCTAGGAAACCGAGTGAGCGGGGCACACGTGAACTCATGCACCTTGATTCCACTATATTGGAATATAAGATGCTTATATGAGCTTGTCCGGAACCGACATCGACGGCCGCATCGGCGCACGCATCCGCGAGCTTCGCGCCGAGAGAAGCCTGACGCTGGACGGCCTTGCCCATCTGGCCGACGTCAGCCGCGCGATGCTGTCGCGCATCGAGCGCGGCGAATCGAGCCCCACCGCGCAGCTCCTGGCCAAGATCTGCGGCGGCCTTGGCATCACGCTCTCCGTGTTGTTCGCCGAGACCGAGAAGCCCGTCAGCCCGCTCTCGCGCCGCGCCGACCAGCCGATGTGGCGCGATCCCGCAAGCCATTACCTGCGCCGCAACGTCTCGCCTCCCGGTACCGGCTCGCCCGTCGACATCGTCGAGATCGAGTTCCCGCCCGGCGGCAGCGTCGCCTTCGACAGCCAGCGCCTTGCCGGCACGGACCAGCATGTCTGGGTGCTCGACGGCACGCTGGAGTTGCAGGTTGGCGAGGATTCGTTCCGGCTCGAAAAGGGCGATTGCCTGATGATGCGCTTCGACCGTCCGGTCCTGTTCCGAAACACCACGACGCGTCATACCCGCTACGCCGTCATCATCGGCCACGGAGCCATGAGGCCATGACCGCACCGGCCGCAACGCCTGTCCCAATATCGATCCGCGCCCTCGACGCCGCCGAGGCCCAGGCGCGTCTCGGCGAACTGGCCGACATCCTGGTGGACGCCGTGGCGCACGGCGCCTCGGTCAATTTCATGGCGGGGTTCTCGCACGACGAGGGACGGGCCTTCTGGCGCACCCAGATCGCCGGCATCGCCAATAGCGAGAAGCGGCTCATCGTCGGCGACGACGGCGAGCGGCTCGTGGCGACTGTCATCCTGACCTTCGCGCACCAGCCCAACGCGCCGCACCGCGCCCAGATCGGCAAGATGGTGGTCCTGTCCTCATCACGCCGGCAGGGAATCGGCCGCCGCCTCCTCACGGCGGCCGAGGGGGCAGCCCGCGACGCCGGCCGCATGCTGCTGCTGCTCGACACCGAGACCGGCAGCGCCGGAGACATCCTCTACCGGCGCTGCGGCTGGATCGAGTATGGCCGGGTCCCCGGCCACGCGTTCAAGCCAGACGGGCGGCTCGCCGAGACGACCTTTTTCTACAAGCAGCTGAACAAAGATGAGGCCCGACTAGCGCCGCAATAAGTCCTCTCCCCTCGTGGGAGAGGAAGGGGCCCGCGCGAAGCGCGGGAAGGTGAGGGGCCGAATTCGAAGGGAGCGGCGGCGATTAGAAGGCCGGCCCGGAGTCGTTTAGGTCGCAGTCAACTACGCGGCCTGCTTCCGTCCCTTTTGGTCTGCCATCAAGCCGCCGACCGCGTCTACAGTACGCCGCAACGTGAAGGGCGAATTGCGAGCGGGGCGTCATGCGGCAGTGGTTTTCAGCACTCATCATGCCGGTCGTCGTTACGGCGGCGCTTTCGGCCTGTCACCCGGCGGCGGTCCCTGTCGCGCTCGATTCTGGCCCGAGCGGAACGCGAGAAGACGCCATCTCGCGACCCATCGTCGCTGCCGGCCCCTTCGTGGATAAGCGCGGGCAGGGGCCGACTTATCTCGGCACGATCCGCGGCGCTTTCGGAGAACCGGTAACGCGGCTCTATACGATAGCGCCGGTCAGCGGTCTGGTCCGCGAGGCATTCGCCAACGGCCTGAGAGCGCGCGGGCTGCTCGCCGATGCGACCGAGGCGCCGTACACGCTGTCCGGTGAGATCGCCGCGTTCGACACGAACCAGTACATCCGAGGGGAGGCGGAAGCGAACGTCGCGCTAACCCTCACCGAAACCAGCACGGGCAGAATCCTCGCACTGTGGCCTGTGCAGGTCCGGGAACGGCAAGGCACCGTGCCGGTGACTGGCGCCCCCGCGGCGTACGGCCTGCCGGAACCCCTGCCGAAAGTCGCGAGCGATGCGCTCAGGCGGCTGGTCGACGATGCCCTGGACAGCCCAAAATTCCAGGAGGCGGTCCGGTAGCGCGCTCTGCGCCGGCTTTGCACGAGTTGCTTTCCGTTTCCATTTCGGACAAAATCCGTAACAGCGGCCGATCTCCTCGGCGCTGCCGCCCCGCTCTTTGACATCGTGAAAAGGAAGGACGCTCACCGGACCGCGCGGTCGGCGGAAACGGCGGAAAAACAGGCGATATCAGGCGGGAAAACAGGAGAGGAACAGGACGATAACAGGAGCGCATACCTGTTCCTGACATGAAGAAACCGGCACAAACCATTGAAATGTCAGGGACACAGTTTGCGAATCGGTTTCAACCCTCCTGTATTTCCGCTCCGGCGCCCTGTCGGCGCCCGCGGAACGGATCGCGCCGCGGCGGACGGACGCCTTGCCTGCCGCACCCGCCCGGCTTCATGGTGGGGCGGTTCCGAACCGACATAGGCCCGTCCGCCATGGCACCGTCATCCGCTCCGTCCCCGGTCCTCCGCTCCGTGCCGTGCCTCGCTCCGCACGGCGGCTTCCACCGCGTCGCCTATGCCGAATGGCCGGGACCGCCCGGTGCGCCGACGCTAGTCTGCGTGCACGGGCTGACCCGCAACGGCCGCGACTTCGACCCGCTCGCCCGCGCGCTGTCCGAGCGCTACCGGGTGATCTGCCCCGACGTCGCCGGGCGCGGGCGGAGCGACTGGCTCGCCGTTCCCGGCGATTACGGCTACCCGCTCTATCTCGCCGACATGGCGGCGCTGCTCGCCCGGCTCGACGTCGAGAGCGTCGACTGGGTCGGCACCTCGATGGGCGGGCTGATCGGCATGATGCTGGCGGCGCAGCCGGGCAACCCGATCCGGCGGCTCGTGCTCAACGATGTCGGGCCGTTCCTCCCGAAGGCGGCGCTCGAACGGATCGGGAGTTATGTCGGCAAGGATCCGCATTTCCCCGATATCGCGGCGCTGGAGGAGTATCTGCGCCGGATCCATGCGCCGTTCGGCCCGCTGACCGCCGAACAGTGGCGTCATCTGGCGGAGCATGGCTGGCGGCACCTGCCGGACGGTAGCGGTGTCGGCCTCGCCTACGACCCGCATATCGGCGACGCGTTCCAGGGCGAGATGAAGGATGTCGATCTCTGGCCCATGTGGGACGCGATGCGCTGCCCGACGCTGGTGATCCGTGGCGCGGAGTCGGACCTGCTGCGCGCCGAGGACGCCGCCGCGATGACCCAGCGCGGGCCGCGCGCCACGCTCGCCGAGTTCCCCGGCATCGGCCACGCGCCGGCGCTGATGGCGGCGGACCAGATCGCCGCCGTGCGGGACTTCCTCGCCGCATCGTGACTCCGCCGCGTCGCGACCGGGGCGTAAGGAACAGGCGACGGCCGGAGCCGCCGGCGCGTGGACCGGGAGGCGGCAGGCCGGGAGCACCCGAGCGGGCAGGGGCGGCGGCGGCGGCGATGGCGGAAACGCGCCTGCTCGTGCCGCCTGCGGACTGGCCGGCCGACATCACCGGCTATCTCGCGCCGGACGGTTTCCTGGAGCCGCTGCTGGAGGAGCTGGGGCCGGACGGGCTGCTGGCGCTGCACGGAAGGCTCGTCGTCGCGGCGGGGCCGGCGCGGCCGGCGGCATGGGCGCAGAACGTCTGGACCGCGCCGCAGCGCCTCGCGATCGAGTCGATCGGCGACGCCGCGACGAAGCTGCGGGCGATCCAGCGCAACTGGGCGCTGTACGCCCACGGCTCCTATCGCCGCGCCGCGCTGATCGAGGAGCGGCTACCGCCGGTCTCGGCGAAGCCTCTGGTCTTCGGCGATCCGGTGCCGGCGGCGCCGCTCGGCTCCTGGACGCTGCTCGACCCGGCCACGCTCCTCGCAGCACCCCGCTGCTCCAGCCCGTTCCGCCACGGCGAGGTCGCCTTCGTCGAGGACCGCGCGGCGCCGCCGAGCCGCGCCTACCTCAAATTGTGGGAGGCGCTGACGCTGATCGGCGAACGGCCGCGGCCGGGCGAGACCTGCGTCGACCTCGGCAGCAGCCCCGGCGGGTGGACGTGGGTCTTGCAGCAACTCGGCGCACAAGTATACAGTGTAGACAAGGCAAGATTGGACCCTGGAGTCGAAGCATTGCCGAACGTCGTGTACCGTCAGGAAAGCGCCTTTGCGCTCGATCCCCGCGCCTTCGGGCGGGTCGACTGGCTGTTCTCCGACGTGATCTGCTATCCGGCGCGGCTGCTGCGGCTCGTCGAGTCCTGGCTGGACGCCGGAACCTGCCGCCGCTTCGTCTGCACGATCAAGTTCCAGGGCAGCACCGACCACGAGACGGCGCGGCGCTTCGCGGCGATTCCGGGGTCGCGCCTCCTGCACCTGTCGCACAACAAGCACGAGCTGACATGGATACGCCTGGGTTGAGCTTTCCTGCGTTCGCGCCCCGCGCGCCGTGGTGGGGCGCGGACCTGCAAACGGTTCGTCTCTTCTTCCTCGGGCGGCCGGTCGACTTCTCGAATTTCCGCGGCAGCACGGTGCGCCTGCCGCTGGGCGACGGCAGCGGCGACGCGCTGGCGGGCCGGCTGCACATGCCGCAGGCGCCGACCCAACGCCCCCTCGCGGTGCTGATCCACGGCCTGTCCGGGTGCGAGGGAAGCCTCTACATCCAGAATACGGCGTTGCGCCTGCTCACCGAGGGCTATCCGGTGCTGCGGCTCAA
>DASWRT010000194.1:0-14878 GCA_036403035.1 Allostellaceae bacterium
GGCGCTCAAGGGCTCGCGCGAGATCGGCTTCACCATCCTCTCGATCACCTTCTCGCTCGTCGCCGTCTTCATCCCCGTCCTCTTCATGGGCGGCATCGTCGGACGCCTCTTCCGCGAGTTCGCCGTCACCATCAGCATGACCATCCTCGTCTCGGGGTTCGTCTCGCTGACCCTCACACCCATGCTCTGCTCGCGTCTCCTCAAGCCGCTCCGCCATCGCGGCGCCGCGCCGTATGGCCGGCTCTACCGCGCCACCGAGGCCGGTTTCGAGGCCATGCTCCGCCTCTACGATCGCGTGCTCGGGGCGGTGCTGCGGCGGCGCGGCATCGTGCTCGCGGGCACGGCGCTTTCGATCGCCGCGGCGGTGTATCTCGCCGCAACCATCCCGAAGGGGTTCCTGCCGTCCCAGGATATCGGGCAGATCTGGGTGAGCACGCAGGGGCGGCAGGACATCTCGTTCGATGCGATGGTCGCGGCGCAGCGCAAGGCCGCCGCCGTGATCCAAGCCGACCCGGCGGTCGAGCACGTCAACGCGACGGTGAGCGCCGACAGCTTCACCAACGCGCTGAGCCGCGGCTTCATGTGGATCGCGCTGAAGCCGCGCGGCGGCGGCGGCGGGCGCGACCCCGCGGCGACCGTTGCCGAGCGGCTCCGCCGCAAGCTCGGCGGGATGCCCGACCTCGACGTGATGATGTCGCCGCTCGACGGCATCCAGATCGGCGCCCCCGCCGGCAACCGCTTCCCCTACGTCGTACAGGCCGGCGACCTCGGAACGCTGCAACGGCTGGGAGCGCGACTTGAGGCGCGCCTCAAGTCGCTGCCGATGCTGCGCGACGTCGATCTCGATCTCAGGGCGAAGAGTCCGCATGCTTCCGTCGAAATCGACCGCGACCGGGCGGCGGCGCTGCGCGTCACCGCCGACGCGGTGCGCGACGCGCTCTACAGCGCCTACGGTCCGCGCCAGATCGCGACGATCTACACGTCGTCGAACGACTACCCGGTGCTGATCGAGGCCGAGCCGGAACGTCAGCGCGACGTCGGCGAGCTGTCGCACCTCCACGTGCGGAGCGCGAACGGCCGGCCGGTGCGGCTCGACGCGGTGTCCAAGGTCGTCTACGACGCCGGATTCCTGACCGTGCCGCATGTCGGCCAGATGCCCGCAGCGACGATCTGGTTCAGCCTCGCGCCCGGCGCGTCGCTCGGCGACGCGCTCGCCGCGATCCGCCGGGCCGAGCACGAGGTCGGTGTGCCGCCGAACGTCCTGACCGGCTTCAAGGGCGCCGCGCAGCTCTTCCAGGAATCGCTGCGCAACCAGATGCTGCTGGCGGGCGCCGCGCTCTTCGCGATCTACACCGTGCTCGGCATCCTCTACGAGAGCTTCATCCACCCGATCACGATCCTCTCCGGCCTGCCGGCCGCGACGCTCGGGGCGTTGCTGACGCTCATGCTGACCGGCACCGAACTGAGCGTGATCGCGACGCTCGGCATCGTGACGCTGATGGGCATCGTCAAGAAGAACGCGATCATGATGATCGACGTGGCGATCGCGAGGCGCCGCGCCGGTAGCGGCGCCGAGGCGGCGATCCGCGAAGCCTGCCTGCTCCGCTTCCGCCCCATCATGATGACGACGGCGGCGGCGATCGCCGGCGCCGTGCCGCTGGCGATCGGAGCGGGGCCGGGCTCGGAGCTGCGCCGGCCGCTCGGCCTCGCCGTGCTCGGCGGCCTCGCCGCGTCGCAGTTCCTGACGCTGTTCATCACCCCGGCGCTCTATGTCGCGATGGAGCGGACGGCGGCGGCTTGGCGGCTGCGGCGTGCTTACAGAAAGCGGGCCTCGGCACGTGAGTCCCGAGGCCCGAGAGGTCGTGGCATGCTGCAAAGGATGTTAGCCGAGGGGAGGAGATCGGCCGTCCATCGATCTTAAGAACGACAGAAAAATCGGGCCGTTTCCCAATATATCCGCGAGAATCGTCAAAACCGCATATCCCGTTAACACAGTTTATATTTCAACGGCCAAAGATTTCTCAACACATCCGTCAAGAATTTCTGGACTTCTCGATGCCGCCAAGCAGACGCGCCGTGGTTGCCCACTACAGACAGGTTCGCGCCCTGCGGCAAGATCGTGACGCTCACCCTCCGCCGTCGTTCCGAAGAATGGAGGGTTGAGCAAAATGGCGGAAAGACCATGAGCAGCGACGACAAGCAACGGCGGACGCGCGGCGAAGCCGCGAACCGCGCCACTGCGGACGACTACCGGGCCCGCGCCCGCTCCTTCTACCGCCTCGCCGGGCGGCCCGAGATGGAGGAGACGCGCGAGACCCTGATCGAGATCGGCCGCAAGCTGGAACGTGCGGCGCGGCGGCGGGACCGTCCGAACTGACGCAACCTCGAACCGACGAAAGGGCGAAACGATGACCGGAAAGGACCAAGGCAACCGGAACGCCGGCCGCAGCCCGGCGGAAGGCAGCCCGATGGCGCGCGGCCGGCTCGGCACCGGCATGATGAGCGACGACGCTCAGAAAGGCATGGACATCATGAACTCGCCCTCGGCCGCCGACGAAGGCGCGGAGGCCGGTTCCGACATGGCCACGGAACTGGACAAGACCGGGGCCGCCGACCGGGCGAAGCGATGACGGAGCGCGAGCGGAACGCCGGCGCGGCCGCCGACGCCGCGGACGAGTTGCGCGACTACGAGGCGGAGAAGTGCGGCGAGCAGGCGCGCCAGGACCGCCCGGCGCAGGCCGAGCGCGATCCGGCCTGGAACGCGCGCGACCATCTCGACCCGATGCGCGGTTCGCACCGCCGCGACGAGGACGCCGCCAAGGATGCGGTCGGTCAGGCTGAACACGGCGTGATCGACCAGACGGTCACCAGCAAGGGCTTCACAAACACGAAATGATCGAGGGGGAGGAGACGGCGACCGCACGGCCGGCGCGTGACGGAGGCTTTCTTCGGAAGAGCGTTAGCGTACGCGCTGTCCCCTGCCGAACGGGCGCCTGCCATGCCGATACGTCTCGATGGGTCCTGCCGCTGCGGCGCCGTCGCCTTCTCCGTCGACAGCCACACGCCGTATCCGTACCAGCTCTGCTACTGCTCGATCTGCCGCAAGACGGCGGGCGGCGGCGGGTACGCCATCAACCTCATGGGCGTCGCGCCGAGCCTCGCCGTGCACCGCGGCGAGCGGGCTCTCGGCGTCTATCACGCCAAGGTCGACGGTCAGACCAGTTCGGGGGCGCGGCATTTCTGCCGGCGTTGCGGCGCCGCGATGTGGCTGTACGACCCGAATTGGCCCGACCTCGTCCACCCCTTCGCCTCAGCGATCGACACCGACCTGCCGGTGCCGCCGAACCGCGTGCACCTGATGCTGCGCTACAAGCCGAGCTGGGTTGTCCCGGCGATCGGACCGGGCGACCAATGCTTCGACGAGTACCCGGCGCAGTCGATCGAAGAGTGGCACCGCGAACGCGGGCTCTGGATCGACTAGCCTTCTCGCCGAGGTCCACGCGCGCGGCGGAACGCCTGCGCGGCGTGGTCAGCCGCTGCTGCTCTTCTTCTTCGAGCGGCCCGACGGCTTCTTTCCGCCGCGGTTGCTGCGCGACTGGCCGGACTCCGACATCGCGATGGCGATCGCCTGCTTCGGGTTCTTCACCGTCTTGCCGGACTTGCCGATATGGAGGTCGCCCTCCTTGAACTCGTGCATCACCTCGTGGACTTTTTCGTGCTGCTTCTCCGTCGTCATCGGACTCTCCTGACGAAACCTTCGTTCGTCCAAGCAACAGCGGCGCGAGCGGAGCCGTTCCGCTGAACCGGCGGCGTTGCAGCTGAAAACACTATCCGAAGAAATTAATAATTTCTCTCCAATACTACTTCATGGTCGACCGCAATTCTTCCCCTTTCTTTTCGGAATACAAGGACTTGAGTGTTGTTGAACACATGAAGATCGCGCAGAGCGTACCGCCGCAGCTTCACCTGTTTTTGACAGGAGACCTGTCTTGCCGCTGCGGTCAGGCGGCCTCCGGCGTCGCGGCCGGCGCCAGTCGCCGGTACAGCCGCAGGTCGTGCTCCGCCATTCGGCGGGCGGTGAAGCGCCGCTCGAACGCCTGCCGGAACAGGGATGGCGGGCGAGTTCCCGTGCGGCGGCATCCGCCGCGTCGGTAGCCCACATTTCTCACCCGGCTTAACGGATCTGCTCCCGCAGGCTTCAAGCCTCAACGCTCTATGAATACTTGCAGAAAAGCGACTGGATACCTCTTCCATTCAGGACGCGGCACTTCATCGATATTTGCTGTTCCGACGAATCATCACCCGAAACAAACATATGCTAATGCCTCGCCCGACGAGATGACCTTTGCTCCCAACCCGATATTGCAAGCCTCAAGAAAATAATGCCGTCATTGCAGGCCACCAGCTGAAACGAGATCGGGAGACGACGTCGCCATGCAGTGCCGTGCCAGCACCTGTCTGCTTGCCCTGACGCCTTCGGACGTCACGATCAGCGCCTGGACCGCCACCGTCGCGGAAGCGGAACGGCTCGCCGAAGCCCTGCATGACGCCCGGCCGCAGTGGCGCGTGCACATCGACGGGCAGCAAGCCGGGTTCTCCCGCGAGGGCAAGGTCACCGCGCTCATGCAGCCCCGCCGCAGTTCGGTCGAGGCCGGCTAACGCCTCCGATGGGCCGCCGGAAGGTCGAGAAGCGGGAACTGCCGGCGCCGACAGGCGAGTCGGAAATTTGGAAGATCGCGGCCCTGCTGGTCAACCGGTTGAAGATCGGGGCACCTGCCTATGCCGCACGGCGCGGAGAGCACGCACGCCGCAACGGGGACGATGCGACGAGGCGGATTTGGATGCGGATCAACGCCGCAATCGAGGAGTTGCTCAAGGCTGCCCCCGATGAAAATGACACGGTGCACTGACCGCGGCTCGTGCAGCACCCGTTATGCCGTCCGAATGGAGCGAGCGGGCGGGCTCCGGTTCGGCGACTTCCTTTGGAAGGCGCTCGCAGAGCTGCGCCGGCATGACATGCAGCCGAAAAGCTTCAGCGTCGCCCGCGCGAACCGGGGCACTGTCGTTCTCGAATGGCGGTTCGCGCGGGAAGACGAGGCCCAGGCCTTCGCCGCCACGATGGCCGCGACCGCGGCCGCGCTTCCCGGAGTACAGCAGACGGCTCCCCGGGGAGCGCCTCCTTCAAGCGGTTGCGAGACGCCGGCCGATCCAGTCGACGGCGTGCTCGACGGTCCTGAACACCTGTGCCTCGCCGGAGAGGGCGCCGAACCCTGCTTCGAGAAACCAGGAATTATGAGTGTCGATATGAGTCTCGTCTCCGAGTCGGACGAGCACGGCCACGAGCCGCCCGCCGGCGAGAACGAGTCGGCCGTCCGTATCCACCGATCCGGTGTCGATGCGGATCGGGACGGTCGTAATGTTCGGCGCCGTTGCCTGGACCATCTAACGTGCGCTTTCCAAAGCCGGAAATAGCGGCGGAACCTATGTGACATGGTTCGTCGCCGGCAAGTTGACCATTGCATCAGCCGCAGGCCTCGCCTGATGAAATCGAATCTTTGCTCCACCTATTAATCCAGGATATATTTGAGAGATCCTCCCCATTTTTGCTCGTTTAAGCAATGCTAGCGCGTTTTGCGCTTGCTGCTCGACTATTCTTTTGGGGAAACAGTGCTGTACGGCAGTGAGACTGACGATTTATGGTGTGCCGGATGTCCGTTCGGCAAACTTCATTCGCCTGCTCCTTTCGATCCGGAACAGCTTGTTCTTCTGCAATACCGGCCGGGCGAACTGCGGTCCGCCCCGGCCGAAACGCTGCTGATCCGTGAAGACGAGCCAGAGAGTCAGGTCCTGGTTCTGGTCACGGGCTGGGCTGCGCGCTCGAAGCTGATGCCGGACGGTCGTGAGATCATCCTTCAGCTCCATCTTCCGGGGGACCTCATCGGCTACACTCCCGCGCTGATCGGCGAACCACCGCATTTCTCGCTGTATGCTCTGACGCCGATCACCTATCAACTCCTCGACCGGAAGCGCGTCGCCGCGGTTTTCGATACGGCCCCGGCGCTGGCGCGACAGCTGATGCTCCGCCTCGCCCACCGGCAACGGATCGTCGAGTATTGGCTCATGAACCTCGCGCGACGGCGGGTCGATCAACGGCTCGCCTGGGTTCTGCTCGTCCTATTCACCCACCTGCGCCGTCTCGGCCTCGTCAAGGATGGCGCGTTCCGGTTTCCGCTTTCGCAACAGCAGGTCGCGGACGTGGTCGGAGCCCACGTGATACACGTCAACCGCGTACTGGGACAGTTCCGCCAGCACGGACTGGTCAGGATGCAGAACCGTCAGTTGCACATCGACAATCTCGACGGACTGCGACAGGCCGCCTGCGCCTGCGGTACGGTCGCCAGCCGGGATTGACTAGACGGCTGCGCGATGTGCTCCGCCGCCTGCGACCCACCTGAGACAGGAATGCCCGAACCACATCGATGAGTTGGAGCCGGCGCGGCGGCGTCGGCACGGCGGAGGTCCAACGGCACGTCGGCGACTGCAATCCGGCGATCCTCCGACCTTGGCGGGGCCAGCTATCAGCCGCCGCACACAACCACTTCCGTATCAGGAATTCATCCGCTCCCTCACCGCTCGCCTCATAATTGTGCGGCGCAATATTATTGCATAACTAGATAAATAAACCAGTAGTTCAACAAAAATACATAAAAGCTATCTCACCAACCGCGAATTTTGCAAGTTTATCGAATTTCAAGAGAAATATTTGCGGATAATCTATTATTGTGCACCGCACAATTTTGGGAACCACCCTTGGAAATTGGCGTTCGACATAATGAACAACAGGAAATTTGCCAAATGTCTGACCGATTCTATTCACGTACCGGCCTCCCCATGGTCGATATGCTCTTCAACAGCTATGCGACGATGCTCGACGTGCAGCGTAAAGCTTTCTCTCCAGGGGAGATGTTGAGGTCTCCGAGGGACACCGGTTTCGGCCGTACGCGGCAGGGCCGCGAGATCGAGGTCGGCACGACCGAGCAACATGTCATCCCGATTACGAAGGAAGAACTGCGGATCGGCAAACGGCAGGTCCAAAGCGCCAAGGCTTACCGCGTCAGCGCCACGGTGGTGGAAGTACCTGTCGAGCAGCAGGTGAACTTGCGCGCCGAGACGGTCGTCATCGAGCGTCGCCCTGCAACAGGCACGACCGTGCGTGGCGGTCAGTCGTTTCAGGACCAAACCATCGAGGTCCATGAGATGTACGAGGAGCCGGTGGTCGGCAAGGTCGTCACTCAGGCCGAAGAGCTGGTGATCTACAAGACGCTCAGCGAGCGCACCGCCACCGTGCGCGAGACCGTGCGCGAGACGCGCGTGGGCGTCGAGGAGCAGTCGGTGCAGCCCAGGCTTCCGGCCGAGGCCGCCGAGGAATTCGAAGCAGAGTTCCGGGCCGCGGCAGGCAATAAACCGGCCCTGGTTGTTCATCGCGCGGACGAGGACCAGCCCGCAGAGCACAGCGATGGCAAGACGGGGCGGAACCGCGGCAATCGCGAGTGATGCCGCCGAGGATTGAGCCCAACGGCCGACGGGCTTGACGCATCGGCCGTTGGTCAAGCCCGTGCGGCGCCGAAGGTATGGTGCCGTATGGCACGTTTACGCGACGCCGAAGCTGCCAAGGAAACTTGGCAGCTTTTGCCGTCTTCGGTGCATGCGCCGCCGCAGCACGATCTCGCGGGTCGCGATGAGCATCCTGTCGTGTTTCGTGGGCGCAAGCTTATCGAGCATTACCGCTCCATGCCCGACGGTTCCCGGCGGCCGGCGTGTCTCCGCGCCGATGACGTCCGCCGTGCGAGTCCCGTGGATCTCTCGGCCCGGACTTCTCACGGCGAGCCGTACTGCGCAGCACGCACGAGTTGCTGGTTGAACCGAGGGCTGCCGGATGCCACTTTGCCGAAGCCGCGCACAGTGCGCTTAAACGAAGTGGAGCGAAATGAGTAGGTCCAAAGAGCCGCGTTTTTCCGAGCGACTGAGCACGGCCGCAAATGCAAAGAAAGCGGAACTGGAGAAATTCCGCGCGAAGTCCGAGGCAAACGACGCTGCGTTCGCCGAACGGCAGGCCGACCAGCGGGCCATCAGTGCCGCTCGTGAGGCCCGGGCAGCCGAGCGCAAAGCCGCCCAGCTGGCCAGAGATGCTCAGGAAGCCGCCGACAAGACCGCACGTGCGGCCGCCGAACAGGCCGAGCAGGCCGCCCGTGAAGCCGATGCCGCCGAGCAGGCCAGCCGAGAGATCGCTTTGGAAGCCGAGCGCAAGGCCGCCCGCGATGCCCGCTACGCCGCCCGCAAGGCCCGGACGCAAAAAAGAAGATGACGGCGCCTCCACCGGCCTCATCGTCACCATGACGGCGGGAGGCGAACCGGCGGTCGTCGAGCGGGGTTGACGTGAACGTCGAGTTTCGCGGCGGCGGATGGCGCGTTCCTCTGCCGCCTCGTCACGTATGCGCTCTGATGACGTTGCCCACGCCCCTCATATCACCAGCATGCCGGTTCGAGGAGGTATCGGAGAACGGTTCCGCGCCGCCGCCAAGAGACAAGCTTGTCCAGCCGCACCTCACGCTTATAGTTCGTGATCGATTAGCCGGTTCGGCAATCGAAAATCGGTGACGTGCAACCGGTCGCGGCGCGACAACCGCCTACCGTCCCGTCATCCGGTCGCCCGACCGGAGCAATGGAGCAGAGGCATCACCGATGAGCCAGTTCGCCGCGGGAGAGGTGGAAGGACCGGAGCCGGCCCGTGTTTTCTACGGCAGAATGGGCGCCGCCGCCGCCGCACGCCGCGATGACGGCTCACCCGGATGAGAGACAGCCTGGAGGCAAATCGATGACGACCACCGGCAAGGCATTCGCGTCGCAAGCCGATCTGGCCGAGAAGAAGGTCAGCTTCGACAAGCTGTCCGACAACGCCTACGCCTACACGGCCGAGGGCGACCCGAACACTGGCATCGTGATCGGCGACGACGCCGTGCTGGTCGCCGACACGCAGGCGACGCCGGTGATGGCGCAGGACGTGATCCGCCGCATCCGCGAAGTCACGGACAAGCCGATCAAGTACGTCGCGCTGACCCACTACCACGCGGTGCGCGTGCTCGGCGCCTCCGGCTACAAGCCGGAGCAGATCATCGCCAGCCAGGACACGTACGACCTCATCGTCGAGCGCGGCGAGGCCGATATGAAGAGCGAGATCGACCGGTTTCCCCGGCTGTTCCAAGCCGTCGAATCGGTGCCCGGCCTGACCTGGCCGACGATGACGTTCAAAGGCGAGATGACCCTGTGGCTCGGCAAGCTGGAGGTGAAGCTGCTCCAGCTCGGGCGCGGCCACACCAAGGGCGACACGGCGGTCTGGCTGCCGCAGCAGAAGATCCTGTTCTCCGGCGACCTCGTCGAGTACGGCGCGACGCCCTATGCCGGCGACGCCTATTTCCAGGACTGGCCGCGGACGCTCGACGCGGTCGCCGCGCTGAAGCCGGAGAAGCTGGTGCCCGGCCGCGGCGCGACGTTGACGACGCCGGAGCAGGTCCAGGAAGGCATCGAGGGCACCCGCGCCTTCGTCAGCGAGCTGTTCCGGCTGGTGGAGGAGCGGGCGGCGGCAGGCAAGGACCTGAACACCGTGTATCGCGAGACCTACGACGCGCTGAAGCCGAAATACGGGAACTGGGTCATCTTCGACCACTGCATGCCGTTCGACGTGACGCGCGCCTACGACGAGGCGACGCAGTACCCCGATCCGCGCATCTGGACGGCGCAGCGCGACAAGGAGATGTGGCAGACGCTGGAGAGCTAACCGCCGCATCGACTGTTCCGGAGGGAGGCCGGGATGGACGTCGACTACCAGAAGCTCGTGTTCGAGTATGTCCGGTCGCCGGACCAGGACGCCCCGCCGGGACGGCCGGCGCGCCATCCGGTCGCCGTCGCCGGCGCCGGCCCGGTCGGGCTGGCGGCGGCGATCGATCTGGCGCAGCAGGGCGTGCCGGTCGTCCTGCTCGACGACGACGACCGGCTCTCGACGGGATCGCGGGCGATCTGCTTCGCGAAGCGCACGCTGGAGATCTTCGACCGTCTCGGCTGCGGCGAGCCCATGGTCGCGAAGGGCGTCAGCTGGAAGACCGGCAAGGTGTTCTTCCGGAACGAGCAGGTCTACGCCTTCGACCTGTTACCCGAGACCGGCCATTGCCGCCCGGCCTTCGTCAACCTTCAGCAATATTACGCCGAGGGGTTCCTGGTGGAGCGGGCGCGGCGGCTCCCGAACCTCGACCTGCGCTGGCGGAACAAGGTCGTCGGCGTCGCGCCGGCAGCGGGCGGCGTCGGCCTGACCGTCGCGACGCCGGACGGCGAGTACGCGCTGTCTTGCGATTATCTCATCGCCGCGGACGGGTCGCGCAGCCCGATCCGCGCGCTGATGGGGCTGGAGAGCAAGGGGCAGGTGTTCCGCGACCGCTTCCTGATCGCCGACGTGAGGATGGCGGCGGACTTCCCGAGCGAGCGCCGGTTCTGGTTCGACCCGCCCTTCCACCCCAACCAGTCGGTCCTGCTGCACCGCCAGCCGGACAATGTCTGGCGCATCGACTTCCAGCTCGGCTGGGACGCCGATCCGGTTGCGGAGCGGCGGCCGGAGCGGGTGATCCCGCGCGTCAAGGCGCTGCTCGGCGAGGGCGTCGAGTTCGCGCTGGAATGGGTCAGCGTCTACACCTTCGCCTGTCTGCGCATGGAGAAGTTCCGGCACGGCCGCGTGCTGTTCGCCGGAGACGCGGCGCACGGCGTCTCGCCGTTCGGCGCGCGGGGCGCCAACAGCGGCGTGCAAGACGCCGAGAACCTCGCCTGGAAGCTGCGGCTCGTGCTGGAGGGCAAGGCGCCGGACGCGCTGCTCGACACCTACGCGAGCGAACGCGAATACGCCGCCGACGAGAACATCCGCAACTCGACGCGCAGCACCGACTTCATCACGCCGAAGAGCGATATCAGCCGGACCTTCCGCGACGCCGTGCTGGGCCTCGCGAAGGATTGCGGCTTCGCGCGGCGGCTGGTCAACAGCGGCCGGCTGTCGGTGCCGGCGACGCTCTTGGAGTCGCCGCTCAACACGCCGGACGAGGAGCGGTTCGAAGGGCTGATGGTGCCGGGCGCGCCGAGCGCCGACGCGCCGGTGCGGGCCGGCGGCGGCACCGACGGCTGGTTCCTCGCGCAGACCGGGCTCGGGTTCGCCGGGCTCTATTTCAGCGACGGCGGCGCGTTGCCCGCCGCCCTGCGCGACGGCTTCGCCGCGCTCGCCGATGCGGCGATTCCGATCCGGCCGCTGGTCGTCTCTCCGCCGGGAGCGCCGCCGCCCGTCGACACGGCGGCGGGCGCGACCATGATCGAAGACGTGGAAGGGCTGCTCGCCCGGCGCTTCGACGCGCAGCCGGGAACCTATTACCTGCTGCGGCCGGACCAGCATGTCTGCGCGCGGTGGCGGCGGTTCGACGTCGAGCGCGTCCGCGCCGCGCTCGCGCGCGCCACGGACAACGCGTGACGCCGCGGGGGGGGGGAGCATGAGCGCCGAGAAGACGCTGAACACGGAACTCAACATCGCCGCGCCCGACGATTTCTACGAGGCGCTGATCGAGACGCACCGCGACCTGACGCCGGAGCAGAGCCAGCTCGTCAACGCCAAGCTGATCCTGCTGCTGGCCAACCAGGTCGGCGATCTCGGCCTGCTGCGGCAGGCGATGGCGAAGGCCCGCGAGGGAGTGGGTCCCGCGGCGCCGGGATGACTGGACAAGCACCGTACCGCATGCGGCCGGAGGCGCGACGCGCGAGGAATCGCAGCGCCATATCAAATAAAGATCAAAACTACCGCAAATCCTGCCTTTAACACCCGCGTAAAAGATCCAGGCGACACTGGCCGGACTATGGCTATCCGGTGCCTGGAGATGTCCGACCGATTGCATTTCATCCTCGATCGTCTTTCCCGGCTCCTGTGTCTGCCGGGACAGCAGCAACGGGAGCGCCGGCGGAACGAGCGGCATCGCTCGCCGTCGCTCACCGTCACGATCGAAGGACGCACCTATAAGACCGTCGACTGGTCGCTGGGCGGGATGCGGCTGCCCCGGTTTCACCGGCCGCTGGCGCCGGGGGAACAATTGCAGGGCAAGATGCACCGCTTCGGCGGCGCGCCGTCCGGCGCGTTCGCCGCCGCGGTCGTCTATGCCTCCGACGAGCAGGGCATCGGTCTGCGACTCCTTGAGATCACGCCGGCCCTGTTCATGGCGATGGGCACCATCCGGGCGCATTGAGGGCGCGCCGCGGCTGGCCGGCTGACCAACCCCGCCGTGTCTCCTTCTGAACCCGCGCGCCGTGGATCAGCGGTCCTGCGGCATCGGCGAGGGACGATCCCCGCGGCGGCGTGTTGCCTCTTGCGACGACGAAGCCGGAGGGACCGCGCGTGCGAGAAAAACGGGCCGTGGCGCCCAAGCCTGACGAAGGCAGGATCGAGAGGCGCGAAACGCTGGGCGCTCGGGAGGCCGTCGCGACCGGCAAGGCGGTCCCGGAGAACGTCCGCTCGGTCGGCCTCCTGGTCCTCGCCGTGCTCGCGGTGATCTACACGCTCTATTTCGCTCAGGAGATCGTCCTGCCGATCGTACTGGCGGTCGTGCTCAAGCTGCTGCTTCAGCCGGCGATGCGGCTGCTGCACCATCGGCTGCGGCTGCCGAACGCGCTGGCCGCCCTCCTGCTCATCCTGGCCGTGTTCGGGGCGATCGTCGGCGTCGGCTTCACCATCTCGGTGCCGGCCACAAACTGGATGCAGAAAGCGCCGGAAAGCCTGCCGCTGCTCAAGGAGAAGCTCGCATCGCTACGCCAGCCGATCGAATACGTGCAGCGGGCCTTGCAACAGATGGATACGCTGGCGAGCACCGCGGGCGCCCAGAATGCGCAGGGACAGGAGCAAGGACAGGCTCCGGCGCCGCGCCAAAGCGGCGGCGGCGGGGCGGCGTCAAGCGCCGCAAGCGGCGTCGCGCTGCACGTCGTCAGCGGCACGGCGACGACGCTGTCCCGGTTCTTCACGACGATGATCGTGCTGTTCTTCCTGCTCGCCTCGGGCGACCGGCTGCTGCGCGGCTTCGTCGAGGTGCTGCCGAGCTCCTCCGACAAGCGGCAGGCCGTCGAGATCGCGAGCGAGATCGAGACGAACATCGCCGGCTACCTGCTGACGATCACGATCATGAACGCGCTCGTCGGCGTCGCGACCGGACTGGCGATGCATTTCTGCGGCCTCGGCGACCCGATCCTGTGGGGCGTGGCGGCGTTCCTGCTGAATTACGTCCCGATCCTCGGGCCGATGACCGGCGTCGTGATCTTCTTCGCCGCCGGGGTTCTCAGCTTCGCATGGCCGTGGTACGCGCTCGTCCCGGCGGGAATCTACCTGCTGATCCACATCGCCGAGGGCGAAACGATCACGCCGATGCTGCTGGCGAAGCGCTTCACGCTGAACCCGGTGCTGGTGATCGTCTCGCTGTTCTTCTGGCACTGGCTCTGGGGTATCCCCGGCGCGCTGCTCGCCGTGCCGCTGCTGGCGATGTTCAAGATCCTGGCCGACCATGTCGACCCGCTGAAGCCGGTCGGCCATATCATCGGGTCGTGAGCGCGGCGGAGCGAGGCAAGTGGACGGAGACGGTCCGGCGGGCGGCTCGAAAGACCGAAGCCGCCGCCGCGCCGTCCCGTATGTCACGGCATCACAGGAAGCGCCCGCCGCCGCCTTCTTCCTGCTGATGAAACATATCGGGATGCGGCATCTGGCCGTTCGGGGTCAACCGGTCGATGATGCCGGGAAGGTGCTGCGCGAGCAGAGGCAAGAGCTGCGCCACCGGCATGCCGGTCTGCGCCGACATTTCCTGCACGCGGTCGTCGCCAAGCGCGCGGTGCAGATCCTGCGGGGCGATCGCCTGGTTCGCGCCGCTTCCGATCCACGACTGGGCGACGTGACCGAGCCCGGCGGCGGCGAAGCTCTCGAGCAGTCCGTTCATTCCCCCGGTCTGGCGATTGCCGAGCAACCCCGCGATCGCGCTGCCCAGACCGCCGCCGCCGCCGCCGCCGAGGGGCGCCGCCGTCGCCTGCCCCTGCGGCAGTCCGCCCAGGATCGTATCCAACAAACCCATCTGTCCGCTCCTTCTTCCACGTGAAACGCGCGGTCGCGTCGTTCCGGCCTCAGTAGGTCCGTCCGTACGGCCCGACCACCTCGTCGCGCGCGGCCCGGTAGCCGCCGAATCCTGCGGCGCCCGCCCCGAGGAGCAGCGCAGCGAACGCGAGAAGCGATGCGGTCGACAGACCGGACGCCGTCTTGTCGGCCGCCTGTTTTGCAGTGCCGACCGCTTGGTCCTTCGTCTGCTGCGCCTGGTTCTGCAGTTGGTCGAGGCGGCTGTTGGCCTCTTCCGGGCTGATGTTGAGCTGCGCGGACATGATCTGCGTAATGCGGTCACGCGCCTGCGACGCGGCGTCGCCGCCTTGGGCGAGCTTCGGCAGGTTCGCGGTGATCTCCTTTGTCGCGTCGTCGCGGCTCATCGTCTTCGGATCGGCGGGCGGCTGCGCGTTCAGCAAGTTCTCGGCGCGCTGGCGAACCGAGTCCGGAGTGACGCCGGCCGTCTGTGCGAGTTGGGGTGCCGCGTCTTTCACCGTCTGGCCGATCGTGGAGGCCGCGCCGCCGATCGTTCGGAATGCGCCGCCGATCACGCCGCCGACGGCGGAGGTCAGGAGATAGAAAGTCAGGATGAGCCCGAAGCCCCACGTCACGAGCCCGTGGAGCGACCCGTCGAGAGGCCGCGTCGAACCCGCGAGACGCGCGGCCGCGTAGCCCCCG
>DASWRT010000195.1:0-5896 GCA_036403035.1 Allostellaceae bacterium
CGAGGCAGCGTATTGCCGCACATCGGGGTCGTCATCGACGACGAGAACCGTCCACTGCGACGTTTCCGTTCTCGGCAAGACAACACTCCTACATGGCGGATGCAGCCCCTATCGGCCGCCAACAATATTTTCTTCGAGACCCGTTCTCTTACTGCCGCGACTCGGGCCGGAGCAATGCCGATCCAGCGGTTTACCGACGATTCATCTTCCGATTGCATGATCAGTTCATGCGCATCCAACCCCAGAATGTCGGCCTGCCGGCGTCGACGCTGACGCTGCTGCAGGCTCGGACGGCTTCCGGTGCAGGCGGCGCGTCTGGCGCTGCCGGCGCGGCGGGGGTCGCGGCGCCGCGCAGGATCGCGGCCGCGCCGGCCGTTTCGGGCATCGGCTCCGGGCAGCAGCCGCAGGGCGACCGGCCGGCGCCGTCCTCCACCCGCCTCAACGCGCACGCGGTCGAGCGTCCGCTGCCGCCGTCGTCCGATCGCCCGCCGCCGCGCGGCAGCCTCGTCGACATCCTCGCCTGATCCCCGCCCGCAGCGCGGGTCGCCGCTCGCAGCGGAACCGCCGGCCGACGGCGCCGTTGTGCTGTCCGGATCACTGCCGCCCGGCGCGACGGCAGGGGCGAACGTGAAGGAGGAGGGACGGCGGCGATGCGGCATCCTCTGGGGATGGCGGCCTTGGCGGCCGCATGGCTCCTGCCGGTCGCGGGCGTCGTCCTGCCCCGGCCGGCCGCGGCGCAGGTCACCGTCAGCGCTCCGCCGGCCGGCGGCGCCGCCGAGGTGCCCGGCGCGCTCACCAAGCTCCAGCCGACGCAATTCCGCGCCGGCAAGCTGATCGGCTCCGCCGTGTACGACGCCAAGGGCGAGAGCGTCGGCGACGTCGCCGACCTGATCGTCGATCGCGACGGCCACGTCTCCGCCGTCGTCATCTCGGTCGGCGGCTTTCTCGGGATCGGCAACAAGCTCATCGCCATCCCGATGGACGCGGTGAAGTTCGGCGAGAACGACCGGCTCACGGTCAACCTGACGCGCGACCAGATCGCGCAGGCCCCCGGCTATAGCTACAGCGACCGCGACCTCGCACGGTCCGGGTCGAGCGGCGGCGCCGGCTCGCCGGGCTTCGGCGCCGTGGGCGCGGGCGGCGCCGGCGCCGCGACCGGAGCGCCCGGTCCGCGTCCGCCGTAATACCATCGGCCTCGGACAAGTCCGCGCAGCTCTCCGCGCACGGCTTTCCTTCCGCCGCTTTCCTTCCGCCACCCGCGGGCTAAACTGTTGCGCCGACGGACGGAAGAATAGGCAAGCGGGGCGGAAATGACCTGGACGGCGAATCGGACCGAGCTGCTGATCGGCGGCGCATGGCGGCCCTCATCCACCGGCGAGACGATTCCGGTGCTCAACCCGAGCGACGGGCAGGTCGCCGGAGAGATCGGCCGCGCCTCGGCGGACGACATCGACGAAGCGGTAAGGGCGGCGCGGGGGGCGGCGATCGACGGCGGCGCCTGGGGACGGATGCCGGCGGTCGAGCGCGGCCGGCTGCTGATGAAGCTCGCGATGGCGGTGCAGGACCGGTTCGACGACCTCGCGGCGGCCGAGGCGCTCGACACCGGCAAGCCGATCCGGCAGGCGCGCGCCGACATCACGGCGCTGGCCCGCTATTTCGAGTTCTACGGCGGCGCCGCCGACAAGGTGCACGGCGAGACGATCCCGTATCTCGACGGCTACACGGTGATGACCTTCCGCGAGCCGTTCGGCGTCACCGGTCACATCATCCCGTGGAACTACCCGGCGCAGATCTTCGGCCGCTCGGTCGGCGCCGCGCTGGCGATGGGCAATGCCTGCGTCGTCAAGCCGGCGGAAGACGCGAGCCAGTCGGCGCTGCTGATCGGCGAGCTGGCGCTCGCCGTCGGGTTCCCGCCGGGCGCGCTCAACATCCTGCCGGGCTACGGCGAGGAGGCCGGCGCGGCGCTCGCCGGCCATCCCGGCGTCGATCATGTCTCGTTCACCGGCTCGCCCGAGGTCGGCGCGCTGGTGCAGCAGGCGGCGGCGCGGAACCACCGCCCGGTGACGCTGGAGCTGGGCGGCAAGTCGGCGCAGCTCGTCTTCGAGGACGCCGACCGGGAGGCGGCGCTTCCGGCCGTCGTCAACGCGATCGTCCAGAACGCCGGCCAGACCTGCTCGGCCGGCTCTCGGGTGCTCGTGCAGGAGCGGATCTACGACGCGTTCGTCGACTCCCTCGCGGCGCGGTTCCGCGATCTGACGGCCGGGGCGAGCGACATGGATCTCGATCTCGGGCCGGTGATCAACGCGGCGCAGAAGCGGCGCGTCGAAACCTATGTCGACCGCGCCCGCCGCGACGGCCTGACGATCCTCGCCGAGGGCCGGATCGCGCCGAACGCGCCGCCCGCGGGGTTCTACGTCAAGCCGGCGCTGATCGGCGACGTGCCGCCCGATCACGCCCTGGCGCAGGAGGAGGTGTTCGGCCCGGTGCTCTGCGCGATCCGCTTCCGCGACGAGGCCGATGGGATCCGCATCGCCAACGGCACGCCGTACGGGCTGATCGCGGGTGCCTGGACGCGCGACGGCGGCCGGCAGATGCGCCTCGCCCGCGCGCTCCAGGCGGGGCAAGTCTTCATCAACAATTACGGCGCCGGCGGCGGCGTCGAGCTGCCCTTCGGCGGCGTCAAGCACTCGGGCCACGGCCGCGAGAAGGGCTTCGAGGGGCTGTATCATTTCAGCGAGATCAAGACGGTCGCGGTGCGGCACGGGTAGAAAGCTTTCAGCCGTCAGCTGTCAGTTCTCAAGCCTCAGCTGAGAGCTGACAGCTCAACAACGGGAGGAAACATGCGGCTTCAGGGGAAGGTGGCGATCGTCACCGGCGGCGGTTCGGGCTTCGGCGAAGGCATCGCCAAGCGGTTTGCGGAGGAGGGTGCGAAGCTCGTCGTCAACGACCTCAACGAAGAAGGCGGGCGGCGCGTCGCCGCCGAGATCGAGGCGGCGCAGGGGCAGGGGAGCGCCGTCTTCTGCCGCGCCGACGTGGCGCGGGATGCCGACGTGAAGGCGCTGGTCGAGACCTGCCTCGGCCGGTTCGGCCGGCTCGACGTCATCGTCAACAATGCCGGCGTCACGCACATGAACCGGCCGATGCTGGAGGTCGAGGAAGCCGATTTCGACAAGATCTTCGCGGTCAACGTCAAGGCGATCTACCTCGCCGCCCGCCATGCCGTGCCGGTGTTCCGCCGGCAGGGCGGCGGCGGGGTCATCATCAACAACGCCTCGACCGCCGGCCTGCGTCCGCGTCCCGGCCTCACCGTCTACAACGCGTCGAAGGGCGCGGCGATCACGATGACGAAGTCGATGGCGGTCGAGTTCGCGCCCGACCGGATCCGCGTCAACGCGCTCTGCCCGGTGGCCGGCGAGACGCCGCTGCTGGGCGCCTTCATGGGCGGCGACACGCCGGAGAACCGCGCCAAGTTCCGCGCCTCCGTGCCGCTGGGCCGCCTCTCGACCCCGCGCGACATCGCCAACGCCGCGCTGTACCTCGCGTCCGACGAAGCCGAGTTCATCACCGGCGTGGCACTGGAGGTCGACGGCGGCCGCTGCGTGTAGAGGACGAGTAGGACTTTCCGTATGGGACCGAATGCATAACCGGACCCCTTCCCCCGCTTGCGGGGGAAGGTCGGGATGGGGGCAAGCGCCGGGATCGCGAGAGCGCAGTTTGCCTGCGGTCAGACTGGAAAATATGCCCCCACCCCGTCCCTCCCCCGCAGTGCGGGGGAGGGTGCATCGATGCCGCTTTTCCATCGCATTTTAACCGAAATCTTGCGTCCGCTCCGTCCGCTCCGGTACGACTACCGCGGTTTTAGACGGTGCGCGGCTGCCGCGCCCGGATTTGTCGGAGAGGGTGTCGGAGCGTGAGCGCGCAGGCAGCGACGCCGCCGGAGGCGGCAGCGCCCGAACTCCCGGCAGCAGCGGAAGACGGCGCTGCGGGACCGCCGGCCATGCCGCCGCGGCTCCTCACGACGCCGGCGCTGGTCCGGCGCCTCGTCCGCGATTTCCTGCGCCCCTACGTCGGCCGGCTTCTCCTGGCTGTCGCCGGGATGGGGATCGTCGCGGCGACGACAGCGGCGAACGCCTGGCTGATGGAGCCGGTGCTCGACAAGATCTTCGTCGACCGACAGGGCGGGCTGCTCTGGGCGGTGGCCGGCGCCGTCTTCTCGCTCGCCGTGGTCAAGGGGTTCGCGACCTACGCGCAGGCCGTGGCGATGAACCATGTCGGGCAGCGCGTGATCGCCGACATCCAGACGGCGCTCTTCGCACGGCTGATGCGCGCCGACCTCGCCTATTTCCACGCGAACCCGACCGGCACGCTGATCTCGCGCTTCACCAACGACGCGACCCTGCTGCGCTACGCCGCGGCCAACGTGCTGGCCGGCATCGGCAAGGACGCGGTCACCGTCCTGTTCCTGGTCGTCCTGATGTTCCATCAGGACTGGGCGCTCGCGCTCGTCTCGTTCTTCGTGTTCCCGATCGCGATCCGCCCGATGGCCAAGATCGGGAAGCGCATGCGCAAGGTCTCGGCGAACACCCAGGCTGAAATGGGGCAGTTCACGACGCTGCTCAACCAGACCTTCCAGGGTGCGCGCCACGTCAAGGCGTACGGGATGGAGGAGTACGAGACGAAGCGCGCGCGGACGCTGATCGAGCGGATCTTCTCCCTGGTCGACCGGGCGCAGCGCACGCGGTCCGCGGCGTCGCCGCTGATGGAGTCGCTGGGCGGCGTCGCGATCGCGATCGTCATCCTCTATGGCGGGCATCAGGTCGTGTCCGGCGTCCGCTCGCCGGGCACGTTCTTCTCGTTCATTACGGCGCTGCTCCTCGCCTATCAGCCGATGAAGAGCCTCGCCGGGCTCAACACCAGCCTTCAGGAAGGGCTCGCGGCGGCGCAGCGCGTCTTCGACGTGCTCGACGTCGAGCCGGCGATCCGCGAGCGGCCGGGCGCGAAACCGCTGGCCGTCGTCGGCGGCGAGGTCCGGTTCGACGCGGTGAGCTTCGCCTATGCGCCCGGCGGCCGCGCCGCGCTCGAGCGGCTGGACCTCGTCGTCCCGGCCGGGCGCACCGTCGCGCTGGTCGGGCCGTCCGGCGCCGGCAAGTCGACGATCCTCAACCTGATCCCGCGCTTCTACGACGCGACGTCGGGGCGGGTGGCGATCGACGGCAGCGACGTGCGCGACGTGACGCTGGCCTCGCTGCGCGGTGCGATCGCGCTGGTCAGCCAGGAAATCAGCCTGTTCGACGACACGGTGCGCGCCAACATCGCCTACGGCCGGTTCGGCGCCAGCGAGGACGAGATCGTCGCGGCCGCCTGCGCGGCGGCGGCGGACGAGTTCATCCGCGCCCTTCCGGACGGCTACGACACGCTGGTCGGCGAGCACGGAATCAAGCTCTCCGGCGGGCAGCGGCAACGCCTCGCCATCGCCCGCGCAATGCTGAAGAACGCGCCGATCCTGCTGCTCGACGAGGCGACGTCGGCGCTCGACACCGAGTCCGAGCGATATGTCCAGACCGCGCTGCGCACGCTGATGCGCGGCCGCACGACGATCGTGATCGCGCACCGGCTCTCCACCGTGATCGACGCCGACCTGATCTACGTGATCGACCGCGGCCGCGTCGCCGAGGCCGGCAGCCATGCCGAGCTGCTGGCGAGGGGTGGGCTCTATGGCCGACTCTACGCGCTGCAATTCGCCGACGACGGGGCGAAGGCGGCCGTGCCGGCGCGGGCGGCGACGGCGTGAGAGACGGCGGACAGGTCGTGCGCGCCGTACCCCCCACCCCGGCCCTCCCCCGCAAGGGGCTATCGGATTCACACATCACCAGAAGTACTTTCTTTTCAATCGATT
>DASWRT010000196.1:0-41138 GCA_036403035.1 Allostellaceae bacterium
CACCTCGACGAGAAGGTGGCGGCGCTGCACCTGGAGAAGCTCGGCGTGCACCTCACCGCGCTCAGCGACGCCCAGGCGCAGTATCTCGGCATCGGCCAGAGCGGTCCCTACAAGCCCGAGCACTATAGATACTGAACCGGCGGCGGCGCGCGGAGCGGCAATTTCCGGTGTCCAAATACCGCGCGCCGTCGTACTGTGAGGAGAGTGAGGGTGTTGCCGCGGGTGGGGGAGCGGCTCCTTTTGGATCTATTGTGAAAGACTGGCTGCTACGCGCCAAGGCCGGCGTTGCCTTGGGCGTCTTGGCGCTATTCATGCCGCGCGAAGCTGCCGCATTCGACGGGAATGCGGCGACGCTCGCGCCTGTGGGCCTGCTTGCGCTCGCGGCAGGAGTGGCCGGCGTGGGTGCATTCCGCCTGCGCCGCCGCCTCGCGGCGAGCGCGGTGCATGCCGCGCGCATGGAGGCGGAACTCGGCGCTCTTTCGGCGGCGCTGGTGCAGGCTCCCACCGCCTCGTACCGCTGGTCGGCCGTGGACGGGACGGAGCGCTTCGAGCCGGGCGCCGCTGATGTGCTGCCGGGACTGCCGCCGACCGCTGCCTTCTCCGATATCCTTGCCGCCTTCGCGCCGGACGACCGTGCTGCGATCGAGGCCGACGTGCGCCGGCTCCGCACCGCCGGCACGGGGTTCAACCGGATTGCGGCGCTCGCCGATGGACGGGCGACGATCGACCTGACCGGCCGCCGCGCGGCGGCGCCGAACGGGCGCGGCACGCTCGACATCGTCTGGTTCGGCGACGCGACCGGCCGCGCCGCTGCGCTGTCGGAAGCCCTGTCGCTGCGCACCGCGCGCGACCGGCTGCGGGCGACGCTGGATGCGCTGCCGATGCCGGTGTGGCGCCGGCGCGCGTCGGATCTCGGCCTCGCCGACTGCAACAAAGCCTTTGCCGGCGCCGTCGACGGTACCGTCGAGACGGTGCTCGCCGAGCAGCGCGAACTGACGTCCGGCGCGCTCGCCGAGCGCGGCCGGTCGCTCGCCGAGCGCGCCCTGACAAGCGGCGTCGCGCAGTGCGAGAGCCATCACGTCGTGATGAACGGGGCGCGGCACTATGTCGAGATCACCGAGTCGCCGTCCGGCGGCCCCGGCAGCGATCTGGTCGGCTACGCCCGCGACCTCACCGAGGTCGAGACGGCGCAGCGCGAGCTGGCGCGCCATATCGCGGCGCACGCCGACGTGCTGGAGAACGTCGCGACGGCGATCGCGATCTACGGCCCGGACACGCGGCTGAAGTTCTTCAACACCGCGTTCGGGCTGCTGTGGCGGCTGGAGGAGGACTGGCTCAGCCTGGAGCCGACGCTCGACGAGGTGCTGGAGCGGCTGCGCGAGCGGCGCCGCATCCCCGAGCAGGCCGATTTCCGCGCCTTCAGGAAGCAGCAGCTCGGGATGTTCACCTCGCTGATCGAGCCGCAGGAGGAGTTGCTGCATCTGCCGGACGACCGCACGCTGCGGCTCGTCGTCTCGCCGCACCCGTTCGGCGGCCTCACCTTCGTCTACGAGGACGTTACCGACAAGCTGGCGCTGGAGCGCTCCTACAACACGCTGATCGAGGTGCAGCGCGAAACGCTCGACAACCTCTACGAAGGCATTGCCGTGTTCGGCAGCGACGGGCGTCTCAAGCTGTCCAACCCCGCCTACGGCGAGATCTGGAAGCTGTCGAGCGACGATCTCAGCGGCGAGCCGCACGTCAGCGAGATCGTCGAGAAGACCCGCTACTTCTTCGACGACGGCGGGGACTGGAGCAAGCTCAAGTCGCGGATCATCTCGCGCGTCACCGCCTACACGCTGGCGAGCGGCCAGCTCGAACGGCGCGACGGGTCTGTGCTGCAAGTCGCGACGGTGCCGCTGCCCGACGGCAACGTGCTGCTGAGCTACCTGGACGTGACCGACAGCACGCGCGTGCAGCGGGCGCTGCGCGAGCGCAACGAAGCGCTGGAGACGGCGGGCCGCCTCAAGAGCGAGTTCATCGCGAACGTCTCCTACGAACTGCGCACGCCGCTGAACGCGATCATCGGCTTCGCCGAGATCCTGACGAACCAGTATTTCGGCGAATTGAACCCGCGGCAGCTCGATTACAGCCGCGGCATCCTCGACAGCTCGCACCGGCTGCTGTCGCTGATCAACGACATCCTCGATCTCGCGACGATCGAGGCCGGTTACATGACGCTCGAAACCGAGCCGGTCGACATCCACAGCCTGATGGCGAGCGTGTTAGCGCTAACACGCGAACGGGCGCGCAAACAGAACCTCAATCTGGAATTCGACTGCCCGCACGACCTCGGCGCGATCCCGGTGGACGAGCGGCGGTTGAAGCAGGCGCTGTTCAACCTGATCTCGAACGCGATCAAGTTCACGCCGGCCGGCGGGACGATCCGGCTGATCGCGCGCCGCACCGAGGACGGCGAGGTCGCGCTCACCGTCGCCGATACCGGCGTCGGCATCGCGCGCGAGCAGCAGGCGCGCGTCTTCGAGAAGTTCGAGCGCGGCAACCCGCAGGCGAGACAGTCCGGCGCCGGGCTCGGCCTGTCGCTGGTCAAGAGCTTCGTCGAGCTGCATGGCGGGCGGGTCGAGATGACCTCGTCGCCGGGCGAGGGCACCGCGGTGACCTGCTATCTGCCGGTCATGCAATCCGACAGCGAAGGCGGTACGGCGGGCGAGCCGTCGCCGCTGCCCCTGACGGCAGCCGCCGCCATTCGGGACGCGCGGACCGGCTGACTCAGGCGGCTGAGGCGGCGCCGGGCAGGACGGCGTCAGGCGCCGCCGGGCACGCCCTTGCTGGTCGAGTACTCGAAATGCAGCGCCTCGCCGGGATGGACGAGGCCGTAGGCGGCGTGCGCCGCCGTCGCCGCCTCGGCGAAGCCCGACAGGATCAGCTTCAGCTTGCCCTTGTAGGTCGCGATGTCGCCGATCGCGAAGATCCCCGGCACGGACGTGGCGCAGGTCGACGGGTCGACCGTTATGTGGTTGCGCTCCAGGTTGAGACCCCATTCGGCGATCGGCCCCAGATTCATCGCCAACCCGAAGAACGGCAGCAGGGCGTCCGCCTCCAGCCGCCGCGTCCGCCCGTCGAGATCGGCGACGACGACGTGGCTCAATTGCCCGTCCTCCCGCCCGTCGAGTCCGTGGAGCTGATACGGGATCACCAGCTCGATCCGCCCTTCGGCGGCCAGCGCGTGAAGCTTCTCGGCCGAGCCGGGAGCGGCGCGGAATTTCGGCCGGCGGTGGACGACCATCACCCGCTCGGCGACATCGGCCAGCGAGAGCGCCCAGTCGACCGCCGAGTCGCCGCCGCCGGCAATGACGACGCGCTTGCCGCGGAAGTCGTCGCGCCGCTTCACGTAGTAGAAGACGCTTCTGCTTTCGTAGCGCTCGATGCCGTCGAGCGGCGGCCGATTCGGTCCGAACGCGCCGACGCCGGCCGCGATCACCACCGCCGCCGCGTCGATTCGGGTGCCGGCGCTCGTCGCCAGTTCGATTCGGCCGTCCGGGCGGCGCTCGATTCGCTCGACCTGCTGGCCGAGATGGTAGACCGGCCCGAACGGCGCCGCCTGCCGCTCCAGATTGTCGATCAGCTCCGCCGCCCCGACGACGGGATAGCCGGGAATGTCGTAGATCGGCTTCTCCGGATAGAGCGCCGCGCACTGCCCGCCGACCGTGTCGAGCGCATCGACGACGTGGCAACGCATCTTCAGCATGCCGCATTCGAATACCGCGAACAGCCCCACCGGGCCGGCGCCGACGATCGCCACGTCGGTACGGTTGATCGGTTCCGCCATTCTCGCCTGCCTTCCTCAACTAATCGTGCTGGTCGCCCGACCGTCACCCAAGGCGCTGTTGCTAGCGCCGGGCGGGAAAGGCTACAAGATCGGCGTGGTGTCGTCTTCCGTCCACTCCATCCATCTCGCCGACGAAGCTGCGACGGCGTCGCTCGCCGCGACGATCGCGCGAGCGGCGCGGCCGGGCGACGTGATCGCGCTCTCGGGCGATCTCGGCGCCGGCAAGACGAGCTTCGCCCGCGCCTTCATCCGCGCCCTGGGGCGCGGCGACGAGGACGTGCCGAGCCCGACCTTCACCCTCGTCCAGACCTACGAGCTGCCGGCGGCGACGATATGGCATTTCGACCTCTACCGCCTGGAGCGGCCGGACGACGTGCTGGAACTCGGATTCGAGGACGCGGCCGCCGAGGGCGGCATCGTGCTCGTCGAATGGCCGGACCGCGCCGGCGGGCTGCTGCCGCGCGATCGGCTCGACCTCTCGCTGACCGTGGCGGCGGCGTCCGGCGGCGACCCCGCCGCAACGGCGCGCCGCGCCACCCTCGCTACCCAATCTCCCGCTTGGCAAGAACGTTTAGAGCGCTTGTTCCGTGACTGACATTGACCGCACGGCGTCGATCGCCGCCTTCCTCGACCGCGCCGGATGGGGCGCCGCCGAACGCCGCAAGCTCGCCGGGGACGCCTCGTTCCGCCGCTACGACCGCCTGACGGCGGGCGCGGGCGGCGGGCGCCGGGCAGTCCTGATGGACGCTCCGCCGCCGCAGGAGGACGTGCGCCCGTTCCTCGCGGTGGCCCGCCTGCTGCACCGGCTCGGGCTCAGCGCGCCGCGAATCCTCGCCGAGGACGTCGAGGCCGGGTTCCTGCTGCTGGAGGATTTCGGCGACAGCACCTATACGCGGCTGCTCCGCGACGGCGGCGGCACCGAGCACGATCTGTATGCGCTCGCGGTCGATACGCTGGTGGCGCTGCATCGCGGCTTCGATCCGTCGTCCGCGCCGACGGCGGCTTCGCCGCCGCCTTACGACGAGACGCGGCTCCTCGCCGAGTCGCTGCTGCTAGTCGACTGGTATCTGCCGGCGATCACCGGCGGCGGCAGACCCGACCCGGCGCTCCGCGACTCCTATATCGAGGCATGGCGGGAGGTGCTGCCCCTCGCTCCGGCCGGCGCCCCGGACACGCTCGTCCTGCGCGACTACCACGTCGACAATCTGATGCTGCTCGACGGGCGCGCGGGCGTCGCCGCGTGCGGCCTCCTCGACTTCCAGGACGCGGTGATCGGCCCGGCCAGCTACGACCTCGTGTCGCTGCTGGAAGACGCCCGCCGCGACGTGCCGCCGGCGCTCGCCGAGGCGATGATCGAGCGCTACCTCGCCGCCTTCCCGGCGCTCGACCGCGGCGCCTTCGGCGCGTCCTACGCAGTGCTCGGAGCGCAGCGGAACTGCAAGATCGTCGGCATCTTCACGCGGCTCTGCGTACGCGACGGCAAGCCGCACTACCTCGGACACATCCCGCGCGTCTGGCGGCTGATCGAGCAGGATGTGCGGCATCCGGCGCTGGCGCCGGTCGCCGCGTGGCTCGACCGGCACGTGCCGCCGGCGCTGCGGCGCGTCCCCGACGCCCGGTCCGCCGCATGAGGATGGAGGCGGAGATGGAAAACGGAGCGTCCGTCATGATGCCCGAAACGGGCATGGTGCTGGCCGCGGGTCTCGGCACGCGCATGCGGCCGATCACCGACCGCATGCCGAAGCCGCTCGTCCCGGTCGCCGGCCGCGCGCTGGTCGACTATGCGATCGACCGGCTGGAGGAAGCCGGCGTCCGGCGGATCGTCGTCAACGCGCATTACAAGGCCGACATGCTGGCGGCGCACCTGCACAAGCGGGACAGCGCGGCGGAGATCGAAATCTCTGACGAAGACGATCTGCTGGAGACCGGCGGCGGCGTCCTCAAGGCGCTGCCGCGGCTGGGCGACCTGTTCTATGTGGTCAACAGCGACGTCATATGGCTCGACGGCAAGGTGAGCGCGCTGAAGCGCCTCGCCCGGTTCTGGGACGATGCGACGATGGACGTCGTGCTACTGCTGCAGCGCACGACCACGGCAGTCGGCTATGACGGGATCGGCGATTTCTTCCTCGATCCGGACGCGGTGCCGCGGCGGCGCGGCGAACGCGAGATCGCACCCTACCTCTTTGCCGGCGTCCAGCTCATGCACCGGCGCGTTTTCGCCGGCATCGGCGAGCGGCGCTTTTCGCTGAACAGGATCTATGACCGGGCGCTCGAAGCCGGCCGGCTGCGCGCGGTCCTGCACGACGGCGAGTGGTATCACGTCGGCACGCCGGAGGGTCTCGCTCTGACCGAAGATCTGCTTCATTACCATCGGACGGAGCGCTGAGGCCGTGAACGGCGCCGGACACCGTCCGGCGGTCTTCTTTATTCCGCCGCACCTTCCGTTCCTCGACGCCCTCGTTGCGGGCATCCGCTCCCGCACTGGCGACGATCCCCTGACGCTCTCGCGCGTCACCGTGCTGCTGCCGACGCGGCGTGCATGCCGGTCGCTGAGCGAGGCGTTCCTCCGCGCGAGCGGCGGGCAGCCGCTGCTGCTGCCGCGGCTGCGGCCGGTCGGCGACGCGGCCGGCGAGGACGAGATGACTTTCGGCGCGGATGGCGGCGGCGGAGACGCGGCCACCGCCGCCGCCGAGATCCCGCCGGCTATCCCGTCGCTGCGCCGCCTGCTGCTGCTGAGCCGGCTCGTGCTGCGCTGGGGCGAGAGCCATGCTCCGGCGCCGCTGCTGCCGGGGCAAGCCGCGGTGCTGGCGCGCGAACTGGCGCGCTTCCTCGACGAGACGCAGGCCGATGGCTGCGACCTCGCCTGCCTCGCCGACCTCGTGCCGGCGGAATATGCCGAGCACTGGCAGCTCGTGCTGCGCTTCCTCGCGGTCGTCGCCGAGCACTGGCCCGAGATCCTCAAGGCCGAAGGCGCGCTAGACCCGGCCGAATACCGCAACCAGATGCTGCGCACCCAGGCGGCGGCGTGGCGCCGGAACCCGCCGCCGCACCTCGTCGTCGCGGCCGGACTCGGCGGCGGCATGCCGGCGCTCGACGAACTTGTCGAGACGGTGGCGCGGCTGCCGAACGGCGCGGTCGTCGTGCCCGGCATCGACACGGCGACGGCGGACGACGAGGAGACGTGGCAGGCGGTGCGCGCCGACCCGGCGCATCCGCAGCATCTCGCCGCCCTGCTCCTCGACCGGCTGGAGATTGCTCCGGCCGAGATCCACCCCTGGCCGGCTCCGGGCATCGAGGGCGGGCCGGCGGCGCGGATCGCGCTCGCCGCCGAGGCGCTGCGCCCCGCCGCCGCGACCGACCGCTGGCGCGACATCGCGCCGTGGCGGCCGGATGCCATCCACGGGATGTGGCGGCTCGACTGTCCGGGGCCGCAGGAGGAGGCGGCGGCGGTCGCGCTGCTGATGCGGCAGCGGCTGGAACGGCCGGGCGAGACGGCGGCGCTGGTGACGCCCGACCGCGGCCTTGCTCGCCGCGTCGCCGCCGAGCTGCGGCGCTGGAACATCGAGGTCGACGATTCCGCGGGCACCAAGCTGTCGCTGACGCCGCCCGGCGTGTTCCTGCGGCTCGTGCTCGACGCCGCCGCCTTCGAGCTGGCGCCGCTGCCGCTGCTCGCGCTCGGCAAGCACCCGCTGGCCGCCGCCGGCATGCGGCCCGCCGCGTTCCGCGACGAGATGCGGCGGCTGGAACGGCGGCTGCTGCGCGGCCCGCGCCCGGCGCCCGGCGTCGAGGGACTGCTCGCAGCACTTCCCGCCGGGGACGAGGAGGGTCTGCGGCCGGTGATCGAGCGGATCGGCGCGGCGATGGCGCCGCTGCTTGCCGCGCTCGCCGAGCCGGACTCCAGTCTTGCCGGGCTGCTGGCGGCGCATGTCGCGGCGGCCGAGGCGCTCGCGGCGACGCCGGAGGCGGCCGGAGCCGACGCGCTGTGGCGCGCGGAGGCCGGCGAGACCGCGGCACAGTTCCTCGCGGAGGTGGCGTCGGCGGCGGATGCATTCCCGGCGCTCGCCGGCAAGGACTACCCGGCGCTGTTCGAGGCATTGCTCGCCGAGGCGGTGGTCCGGCCGCGCTACGGAAGGCATCCGCGCCTCGCGATCTGGGGCCTGCTCGAAGCACGGCTCCAGCATGCCGACCTGATGATCCTCGGCGGCCTCAACGAGGGCACGTGGCCGCCGGAGACCGAGGGCGATCCATGGCTCTCGCGTCCGATGCGGCGTGAGTTCGGCCTGTCGCCGCCGGAACGGCGCGTCGGCCTCGCGGCGCACGACTTCTCGCAGGCGCTCGGCGCCCGCGAGGTCGTGCTGACCCGCGCCGTGCGCATCGAAGGCACGCCGACCGTGCCGTCGCGCTGGCTGCTGCGGCTCGACACGGTGCTGCGCGCCGGCAAGATGACGGCAGGGCTGCCGCAGCCGGAGAGCATCCTGGAGTGGCAGGCGCTGCTCGACCGGCCGGCGGAACGGCTGGCGATCGCGCCGCCCGCGCCGACGCCGCCGGTCGCGGCGCGGCCGCGCCGGCTCTCGGTGACGCAGATCGAGACGTGGCGGCGCGACCCCTACGCGATCTATGCCCGGACGATCCTCAAGCTGTACGCGCTCGACCCGCTCGACGCCGATCCCGGCGCCGCCGAGCGCGGCGAGGTGATCCACCACGCGCTCGACCAGTTCGTCGCCGAGTGGCCGGCGCCGCAAAAGCTGCCGCCGGACGCCGAGGCTCGCCTCATCGCGATCGGCCGGGAGGCGTTCGGCCCGGCGCTGTCGCGGCCCGGCGTCTGGGCGTTCTGGTGGCCGCGCTTCGAGCGCGTTGCACGCTGGTTCGTCGCGGTCGAGCGCGAGCGGCGGCAGGAGCTGGCGGCGACTTTTACCGAGGTCCAGGGCAGTCTGACCTTCGACGCGCCGGCCGGTCCCTTCACCCTGACCGGCAAGGCCGACCGGATCGACCGCACGCTCGGCGGCGGCCTCGTCGTGATCGACTACAAGACCGGCGGCGTGCCGACCAAGGAGGACGTGACGCTCGGCTTCTCGCCGCAGCTTCTGCTGGAGGCGGCGATCGGCGCGGCCGGCGGGTTCCCCGGCGTCGCCGCGGAGCCGGCGGCGGAGATAGCCTATTGGCGGCTCACCGGCGGCAACCCGGCGGGCGAGATCGAGACGCGCGGCGGCGGCGATCCCGACGAGGTCCGGCGCCTCGTCGCCGAAGCGGTCGAGGGGCTGCGCTCCCTTGTCGCCCGCTTCGACGATCCGGCGACGCCCTACCTCGCGACGCCGCGGCCGGAGCGCGCGCCGCGCTATTCCGATTACGGGCATCTGGCGCGGCTGAAGGAGTGGTCGCTGGCGACGGACGTGAGCGGGTAATCATGAGTTCGCTGCTCGATTTCGACGACGCGTCGCGGCGGCAGCGGGAAGCGGCCGACGGCCAGTACTCGGTCTGGGTCGGCGCCTCGGCCGGCACCGGCAAGACCAAGGTGCTGACCGACCGCGTGCTGAACCTGATGCTGGCCGGCAGCCCGGCGTCGCGCATCCTCTGCCTCACCTTCACCAAGGCCGCCGCCGCGGAGATGGCGAACCGCATCAGCGACCGGCTGAGCCGCTGGGCGACCGCGGAAGATGGGGCGCTGGCCTGGGAGCTGCGCGAGCTGACCGGCGCGATTCCGGAACCGGACATGCTGGCGCGGGCGCGCCGGCTCTTCGCTGGCGTGCTCGATGCGCCGGGCGGCATGAAGATCGCGACGATCCACGCCTTCTGCCAGTCGCTGCTCCGCCGCTTCCCGCTGGAGGCCGGCGTCGCGCCGCATTTCGAGATAATGGACGACCGCAGCGCGGGCGAGGCGCTGGCCGAGGCGCGCGAGGCGGTGCTGGCGACGGCGCGGAGCGGCGACGATCCCGACCTCGCCGCCGCGCTCGCCGAGGTGACGCGCCACGCGCCGGAAGCCGGGTTCGGCGATCTGATGTCGCAGCTCGCGCTGGAGCGCGCCCGGATGCGCCGCGCTCTCGACCGCTGCCGCGACCATCCGGGCTTCCGCGAGCGGCTGCACGCGCTGCTCGGCGTGCCGCGGGGGGCCACGGTCGAGAGCCTGCTCGCCGACGCCTGTTCCGACGCGCGGCGCGACGAGGCGGCGCTGCGCCGGGCCGCCGACGCGATGCTGGCGAGCAAGGCTCAGACCGACCGGAAGAACGGCGAACGGCTCGCCGCGTGGCTCGCCGCCCCGGCCGACGAGCGCGTCGCGAACTGGCGCCGCTACCTCGACGCGTTCCTGACGCAGAAGGGCGAGCGGCGGAAGGATCTCGTCACCAAGGCGCTGGCGCGCGACAACCCGGCCGTCGCCGAGGCGCTGACGGCCGAAGCCGAGCGCGTGGACCGCTTCGTCGAAGCGCACGGCGCCTGCGCCCTGCTCCAGGCGACGGTCGCGCTGATCCGGCTCGGCGACGCGCTGCTCGCCGAGTTCGAGCAGATCAAGCGGTCGCGCGCGCTGCTCGATTACGACGACCTCGTGCTGAAGGCGTGTGCGCTGCTGGAGCGTCCGGGCGTGGCGCCGTGGGTGCTGTTCAAGCTCGACGGCGGCCTCGACCATATCCTGATCGACGAGGCGCAGGACACCAACCCGGAGCAGTGGCAGGTCGTCGCCGCGCTTGCCGGCGAGTTCTTCACCGGCGAGGGCGCGCGGCCGGAGGCGCAGCGTACCGTCTTCGCGGTCGGCGACGAGAAGCAGTCGATCTACAGCTTCCAGCGCGCCGACCCGGCCGCCTTCGCGCGGATGCGGGAGCATTTCGCGCAGCGCGTCATGGAGGCGAAGGCGGCGTGGCGGCCGGTGGACCTCGACACCTCGTTCCGCTCGACCGAGGTCGTGCTGCGTGCCGTCGATGCCGTCTTCGCGCGGCCCGAGGCGTGCGACGGCGTGACGGATCACTGGCGGCCGCATCTCGCGGCGCGGCGCGGTCACGGCGGCTGCGTTGAGGTCTGGTCGCCGGTCGAGCCGGCCGACCCGGAACCGCCGCTGCCCTGGGAGGCGCCGGTCCGGCAGCTCCACACGACGGCGCCGCGGGCGCGCCTCGCCTATACGATCGCCGGCCTCGTCCGGCACTGGCTCGACGGCGGCGAGCGGCTGGAGGCGCGCGGCCGGCTCCTCTGTCCCGGCGACGTGATGGTGCTGGTGCGCCGCCGCGGCGCGTTCGTCGGCGAATTGGTGCGCGCCCTGAAGCAGCGCGACGTGCCGGTGGCCGGCGTCGACCGCATGCTGCTGACCGACCAGCTCTCGGTCCAGGACCTGATGGCGCTCGGCGAGTTCCTGCTCCTGCCCGAGGACGACCTGACGCTCGCGACGGTGCTGAAGGGCCCGCTCTACAACGTCGACGAGGAGACGCTGTTCGGCCTCGCCTACCCGCGCGGCGGCTCGCTCTGGGCCGAGCTGAGGCGGCGCGCCGCGTCCCATCCGGCGCTGCTGCGCGCCGCAGAGGAACTGTCGTCGCTGCTCGCCCGCGCCGACTTCGCCGCGCCCTACGAACTCTACGCGGACGTGCTGGGCGCGCGCGGCGGGCGGCGGGCGATCCTCGCCCGGCTCGGCCCGGAGGCCGCGGACCCGATCGACGAGTTCCTGTCGCTCGCCCTCGCCTACGAGCGGCAGCATGTGCCGTCGCTCCAGGGCTTCCTGCACTGGCTCGCCACCGGCGAGGCCGAGATCAAGCGCGACCTCGACCAGCGAGGGCGCGACGAGGTGCGCGTGCTGACCGTGCACGGCTCGAAGGGATTGCAGGCGCCGGTCGTGTTCCTGCCGGACACGGTGCAGACGCCGAACCAGTCGCCGTCGCTGCTCTGGACCGAGGACGAGCAGTTGCCGCTATGGGCGGCGCGGCGCGAGTTCACGGCGCCGGCCGCTTCGCTGGCGAAGCAGGCGGCGCTGCACCGCCGCGACCAGGAATACCGGCGGCTGCTCTACGTCGCACTGACCCGCGCCGAGGACCGGCTCTATGTCTGCGGTTGGCGGACGCGGCAGGCGTCGGCATCGCAGCAGAGCTGGTACGAGCTGGTGGCGGGCGGGCTCTCCGGCATCGCCGAGCACGGCGAACGCGACTTCGCCGCGATCGAGCCGGAGCACGGCTGGAAGGCGGCGATGCTGCGGCTCGACGGCCGGCAGATTGCGGCGCCGCGCGACGATCTGCGCTTTTCCGAGCGGCGGGGCATCGCGGCGGAGCTGCCGGCCTGGGCGGGCCAGGAGCCGCCGCCCGAGCCGGCGCCGCCGCGGCCGCTGACCCCATCGCGCCCGTCCATCGCCGATCCCCCGGCGCGCTCGCCGCTGGAGCCCGGCAGCGGCGAGCCGTCGTCCGGCGTGCGCCGCGGCCTGCTCGTGCATCGCCTGCTCCAGAGCCTGCCCGAGCTGCCCGAGACGCAGCGCGAGGCGATCGCCCGGCGCTTCCTCGCGCGCCCGGTGCATGGCCTGTCGCCCGCCGAACAGGACGCGATCGCGACGGAGACGCTCGCCGTGCTCCGCCATCCCGAGTTCGCGCCGCTGTTCATGACCGACGCGCAGGCCGAGGTGCCGATCGTCGGGCTGGTCGGGGAGCAGGCGCTCTCGGGCCGGATCGACCGGCTGGTGGTGACCGCGGACGAGGTGCTGATCGTCGATTACAAGACGCTGCGCCCGCCGCCCACGGAAGAATCGGAGGTGCCGCCCGCCTATCTGCGCCAGCTCGCTGCCTATGCGTCGGCACTCGCTACGATTTATCCCGACCGGCGCGTGCGCACCGCCCTGTTGTGGACCGACGGCCCGCGCCTGATGCCGATCAGCCCCTCGTCGCTTGCACGGTGGGTGCCTTGACGCCGCTTTTCGCCATCCCCTAATTTCTGAAGCGTCTCGCGGTCGCCGTCGCACGCCCCGTGGGCGACGCTCAGAAAATACCGTGAGGAGTCCTTATATGAAGCCGACCAAGACCACCGACACCTCGTTCGACGCGGACGTGCTGGGCGCGTCCGGCCCCGTTCTGGTCGATTTCTGGGCGGAGTGGTGCGGTCCCTGCAAGATGATCGCGCCCTATCTCGACGACCTTGCCGCAGAGTTCCAGGGCAAGGTGACGGTCGCCAAGCTCAACATCGACGAAAACCCGCAGACGCCGATGAAGTACGGCGTGCGCGGCATCCCGACGCTGATCCTGTTCAAGGACGGTCAAGTGGCGGCGACCAAGATCGGCGCGCTGCCGAAGAGCAAGCTCTACGAGTGGGTGGAGTCAGTCATCTGACCCGCGACTCGATGCCGTCGCCGCCGTCGCGGCGGCGGCCCGCACGCACAGCGTGAGATACCGCCGCCGGCCCCTGGCCGGCGGCGCGTTTCGTTCCGGCCAGGGAAACCAATCGCCGCAGTCGGCGTTTTCGCTCGTCCGTCCGTACCGGCCGCGCGAGCCTCCCGCATGATCCGCTCCCTCCTCGCCCTGCTCGTGCTAGCGCTCGCCGCGGCCCCGGTCACGGCGCACGCGCAGACCGACAGTGCGGTTCCGCCTCCCGCGCCGATCGCCGGCAAGGGATACCACCTCGTCAAGAACTGGGACTTCGGCCGGTCGATCCGGACGACCGACGACCTGCATCGCGAGTTCTACACCCGCTTCGTCTATGAGGGCGGACGGCTCGATCACCTTCAGGGCAACGGCGAATGGGAGCGCTACGCCGACAACGACAATCATCGGATCGTCGGGAACGAGTTGCAGTTGATCGCCCGCATCCGGGGCGAAGTGCGAGACGGCGGCATCGAGAGCGGGATGCTGCGCTCGAAATGGACCGGCGAGTACGGCTACTTCGAAGCGCGGATGAAGGTGCCGTCGGGACGCGGCCTGTGGCCGGCCTTCTGGCTCAACCCCGAGGACCAGAAATGGCCGCCTGAAATCGACGTCGTCGAGATCGTCGACAATGGCCGCGACACGACGCGCAACAGCTTCCACAACGTGCTGCCGGCGCACGGCAGGAACGCAGACAGCCTCTCGACGAAGCTCGACAAATGGGGCTCCTACCGGCCGGATTTCGATTTCAAGGACGGCTTCCACGTCTTCGCCGTGGAATGGATGCCCGGGGAGGTGCGCCATTATGTCGACGGCACGCTCCTCGCCGACCGGCATCTCGACTGGATACACGACGATGGCAGCGACGCCGGACCTGCGCACGTGCTGGTCAATCTCGCGGTCGGCGGCAAGTGGCCGGAGCCGCCGAACAACCCGGCGGACTTCCCAGCGAAGCTGGAAGTCGACTACATCAGGGTTTGGCAGAAATAGCGGCTCTTTTCCGGAGACTCAGATGACCGGTCGATTTTACCCCCGCCACAGCCGGGCGGCAGCCCTAGCGGTGGCTGCCCTGCTGGCCGTCGGCGGCACCGCCTTCGCTCCGGCCGTGTTCGCAAAGAGCGGCGGCGGCAAGACGATGGACGACGTGCTGTTCAACCCGGCGGACCGGCAGGCGCTTCACGATTACCGCCTGTCGATGGACACGGCGGCGAAATGCCACGAAGCCTGGAAGAAGCTGCTCGACTCCGCCGACAAGGACCCGGCCATCAGGAAGGAGATGGCGACCCACGACGAGGCCGACGATGCCGACGTGCATTCGATTGCCGACATGATCAAGCTGGCCGAGACGAAGGCGCCGGTCAGCACGGCCTTCCTGAAGCAGAACGACTGCGCCTTCCGCGACACCGTCATGATGTTCATGGAGTCGATGGCGATCGAGGTCGCCGGCTTCATGAAGCAGATGGGCAAGGAAAACAAGGAACTCGACTTCGTTGCCCCGGAGAACGTCGAGTTCTACGAGAAGAACGGGCCGCAGCTGAAGGAATACGTCGAGGACATCCAGGCGATGCACAAGGCGAAATTTCCGGACATGTACAAGGACGAGCCGGAGGACACGCCGGACGACGACGCGCAGCCGAACGGCGGCGGCGACGAGTAGCGAGCAGCAAGACGCGGCGGGCTGCAACGGGCGAATGCCTGCCTCGCTTCCCGCTTGCTTGATCGCGGGGAAAGCGACGCCATATCGGAATCCGTGCGGCGCCCGCCTCCGGCGGCGTCGCTTTCCTCCCTAAACTCGGGCTGCACCTCGCGGTGCAGCCCTTTTTATTGGTTGCCGCCGGGTTGCCCGGTCAAGCGGCCCGGATGTCGTTGAGGAAGGTGCGGACTTCGGTGCGCAGAAGCTCGGCGCGGCCGCCGAGATCGGTCGCGGCGTCGAGCACCTGGGCCGCCGCCGCGCCGGTCTGGCTCGCCGCCTCGGTGACGCCGACGATGTTGCTCGCGACCTCCTTGGTGCCGCTCGCCGCCTGCTGCGTGTTGCGGGCGATCTCCTGGGTCGCGGCTCCCTGCTGCTGGACCGCCGAGGCGATCGAGGTCGCGATCTCGTTGACCTCGCTGATCGTGCCGCCGATCCCGCGGATCGCGCCGACCACCTCGGTCGTCACCTTCTGCATGTCCTCGATCTGGCTCCGGATCTCCTCGGTCGCCTTGGCGGTCTGGTTGGCGAGGCTCTTCACCTCCGAGGCGACGACGGCGAAGCCCTTGCCGGCCTCGCCGGCCCGTGCCGCCTCGATCGTCGCGTTGAGCGCCAGCAGGTTGGTCTGCCCGGCGATGTCGCTGATCAGCGCGACCACGTCGCCGATCTTCGCCGCGACCGTGGCGAGCCCATGCACGGCCTCGTTGGTCCGCGCCGCCTCGCCGACGGCGTGGCCGGCGATCTCGGTCGAGCGGGCGACCTGACGCCCGATCTCGCCGACCGAGGACGACAGTTCCTCGGTCCCCGCAGAAACGGTCTGCACGTTGGCGGCGGTCTGCTCCGCCGCCGCCGCGACCACGGTCGCCTGACGGCTCGTCCGCTCGGCGGTCGCGCTCATCCCGTCGGCGGTGGCGCGCATCTGCGTCGCCGCGACGCCGAGCGCTTCGAGGAGACCGCTCACCGAGCCCTCGAACCGCGCGATGTGCGTCTCGACCGCCTGCTGCCGGCGCTCCTTGCCGGCCTGCTCGGCGCGCTGCGCCTCCTCCAGCCGCCGCGCGTCGATCATCGTCGCCTTGAAGACGCCGACCGCCCGCGCCATGTCGCCGACCTCGTCGGCCCGCTGCTCGTCCGTCACCGCGGTCGCAAGGTCGCCGGCCGCGAGCGAGCGCATCGACCGCGTCATCCGCCGGATCGGGTTCGACAGGGTGCGGCCGAGCACGATCGCCGACACCGTCGCCAGCAGGACGACCGCGAGGCCCAGGCCGAGCGCGATCCACATCGCCGTGCGCTGCATCGCCGCGTAGTCGGACGCGTCCATCGCCACCGCGACGACCCCGATCGGCTTTCCGGAGAAATCGTCGAGGCGGCTCAGCCGGACGGCCGTCGGAACGCCTCCGGCGGCGGCGGTCGCGATGCGGCGGTCGGCCCCCTCGAAGGCGCTTGCGAGGTCGGCTTGATCCGGCGTCATCGGCAGGTTGCCGCCATAGTGGCGGAAGGTCTCGCCCTCCTTCACGAACATCGCCGCGGCGGTGCCCGAGCGCTTCTTGAACTCGTCGAAGAAACGCTGGCCGAAGCCGAAGCCGAACGTCACCGCGCCGACATTGCGGTCGCCCGATGAGATCGGCACCACCGCGCGCGGGCCGGTCCCGGAAGTCGTCACGTCGAGGCCACTTGTCGTCCGGTGCCGCTCGATGGTGCCGCTGACCATCGGCAGCCGTTTCGACACATCGTCGCCGAACTTGTCCGGCTGGTACATCCGCAGGAAGACCGTGGCGGGCGGCGACCAGAGCACGACGGACTCAACGTTGTAGTCCTTCTTCAGCCGGGCGTAGGGGGCTTGCAGGAAGCGGTACGCCGCGTCGCGGTCGCCGTCGGCGAGCGCCTGCTGCACCGGCGGCAGTTCGGCGAGCAGGGTGCCGAAGACCTCCGCCGTGCGGGCCTCCGCATCCATCGCGTCGCGGAGGAACTTCAACTGGCCGTCGAGTTCCCGCTCCTCCGCCCGATCGACGAGCGCGCCCGCGCCGTACAGCCCGCCGGCGATCATGGCGCCGACGCTGGCGACGACGATAGCGATTCCGAAGAGCACGATACGGGGGCCGATGGTCAGCGAGAACGCTCCGCGGCGCAGCGTCCTTTCCACCGCCGCCGATTCCGACGCGGCACTCCCGGCACTATTGATGGTCATGAGAGCAACTCCCTCAGAGCAATGCCGGGCGGTCGTGCCGCACCGGACGCGACTTCTGGTTCGTAGATAGGGGAGACGTATTACCTTAGGCTTACTAAACTCAGACTGAATCAGTGGCGGTATATCGATAAGATCTCCTTACCCTTGTCGCTTTTGCCATCACCCTTTCGGGCGAGGATGGGCAACGGCACCGCATCCGACGCACCGGGAGACCGGCGGCAAGGGAAGCGGCGCCCTGCGTCACCCCCGCCGGGCAATACCAGCGGCGGTTGAGCTTGGCTCGTCGGGCGCAGCGCGTGAGCGATACTCGCTCGGCGTCGGTCAACGACCGAGGCCGACGGTACGAGACCCTACCCCGGTAGGCTCGAAGCGAGCATGTCCGCCAGACGGTCGTGCCTGCTGGCGATGCGAGACACGACACACTCCAGCCCCAGCCAAAGAGCCATCGTCGCCAGCTCGCGTTGCAGCGCCCCGGAGGCAGCGTCGACGTCGATGCCCGGCTCGGCGTGCGCGGCGTGGACCGCAAGCGCCTTCGCCGACCGGTCCGCCTTGAGGTCGACGCGCGCGACGAGGCGATCGCCGAGCAGGAACGGCAGCACGTAGTAGCCATGCTGGCGCTTCTCGGCCGGCGTGTAGATCTCCAGCCGGTAGCGGAAGCCGAACAGCCGCTCGGTCCGCGGGCGCTCCCAGACCAGCGAATCGAAGGGCGAGAGCAACGCCCCCGGCACCTCGACGCGCCGCGGCAGGCGCGCGGCCGGATCGAGATAGGCCGGCTTGCCCCACCCCTCGACGCTGACCGGGATCAGCTCGCCCGCCTCGACCAGCTCGGCGAGACGGGCGCGGGCGTCGGCGGCGTCGAGCCGGAAATAGTCGCGCAGATCGCTCTCGGTCGCGACGCCGAGGGCGCGCGCCGCGACGAGCAGCAACGCCCGGTGCGCCTCCTCCTCGGACGGCGTCGGCACGGCGAGCACGGCTTCCGGCAGGACGCGCTCGGGGAGGTCGTAGAGCCGCTCGAAACCGGCCTGCCGCCGGCCGGCCGTGGTGATGCGCCCGGCCCAGAACAGATATTCGAGCGCGCGCTTGCCGTCGCTCCACCCCCACCACGCGCTGCGCCCCCTGCCCTCCACCGCGGTCAGCTCCGACGCACCGATCGGACCGCGCTCCGCGACGTCGGCGAACACCGCCTCGACGAGGTCGCGCCGCTCGCGCCCGACCCGCGCCACCTCGCGCCACGTGCCGATTCCGGCCTCCGCGCGCCGCATCCGCCAGCGCAGCAGCGGCTGAAGCTCGACCGGGAGCAGCGATGCCTCGTGCCCCCAATACTCGAACAGAGCGCGGTTCCGCGGCCGGCAGCCGTTCCAGACGGCGCCGTCGAGCAGCGCGGCCGGATACGCGCCGAGCCGGGCGAAGAGCGGCAGGTAGTGCGAGCGCACCAGCACGTTGACCGAATCGATCTGGAACAGCCCGATCCGCCGCAGCACCGCGCCGAGATGCCGCCGGTCGAGCCGCGCCCCCGCCTCCGGCCGCGGCTCGGCAAAGCCTTGCGCCGCGAGCGCGATCCGCCGGGCCTCGGCGAGGGAGAGGGAGTCCTTGGTGATGCGGCGGGTTCGGGAAGCGGGAGAGGCTGCGGGGCTGGAGATTTGCGGACCATCCATTCGTGGAAAGCCTGTCATCGCGCCTGCGCTCTGAACCCCTCCAAAATCCGGTCCATCACCCATGCCGTGCGTGCGCCGCTCTCGCCGGTGCTGGGGCAACTCCCCACGCCGTTCAGTTCGTCGACGATGGTCTGGATCAGCGGCTGATGCACGTGCGGCGGATCGCCGACAGGAAACTCGGTGACCTCGCCGCCGCGGCGGACGAGGCGGATCGGAACGGGCAGGCTCGTCGAGAAGGTCAGCGTGCCCTCGGCGCCGACGATCTCGTTGAACTCCAGATCGTGGTCGGCGGCGTAGCACCACGTCCCGCTGCCGATAACGCCGGACTCGAAGCGGTAGGCGGCGGCCACCGTGTCCTCGGGGCGGTAGGCGCCGGCCCGGTTGGCGGCGATCCCGCTCACCTCGACGACCGGGCCGAACAGGTAATCGAGGAAGTCGAAGGCTTGGCACACCGCCTCGAAGAACAACCCGCCGCCGCTCCTCGCCGGATCGATCCGCCACGGGAAATTCCGCTCGTCGGCCAGGGCAGCCGCGTCGGGAAGGCGCTGATACTGAAGCGAGCGGACGAGGCGCACGGGGCCGATCGCGCCGTCCTCGATCAACTCCCTGACCTTGAGGAAGCGCGGCAGCGCGCGGCGGTAGTACCCGACCCAGAGGGGAACGCCGCGCCGCCGGCACTCCTCGATCATCTCCAGGCATTGCCCATGGTTCATCGCCATCGGCTTCTCGACATAGACCGGCTTGCCGGCGGCCGCGCAACGCACCGCGTAATCGCGATGCGTGTCGGTCAGCGTCGCGATATAGACCGCGTCGATGTCGTCGGATCGGATGATCGCCTCGGCGTCGTCATGCCAGCGCGGGACGTCGTGGCGGCGGGCATAGTCGGCGGCGAGATCGCCGTTCCGCCGCATCACCGCTGTCAGCGTCGAGTTCCGCGCCTTGTAGAAGCCGGGACCGCTCTTCACCTCGGTCACGTCGCCGCAGCCGATGATTCCCCACCGGATCGTCGTCACGCCGTTCCTCCCGCGCCCACTGCGAGCCCGCGAAGCTCCGCTACGCGCGACGCGCCGTCAAGCGCGGCGGGAAGACGGAGGGCTCAGTCGCCCTCCGTTTGGTCTTCCGCATAGATCTCCAGCCGCACCCTCGCCTCGCCGTCCTCCTTCATGTCGAGGGTCGAGGCCGCCTTGCTGGAAAGGTCGATGATCCGGCCGCGGATATAGGGGCCGCGGTCGTTGATGCGCACCTTGACGGTGCGGCCGTTCTCCAGGTTGGTGACGCGGACGACCGTGTCGAAGTCGAGCGTGCGGTGCGCCGCAGTCATCGCGCGCATGTCGAACCGCTCGCCGCTCGCGGTGCGGTGGCGGTCGTGCGCCTTGCCGTACCACGACGCCATGCCGACCTGCGTGAAGCTCGGCTTGCCGGGCCCGCCGGGCTTGGCGTCGAAGACCGCGCAGGCGGAGAGCCCGGCGAGCATCGCCGCCAATATGGCGCCGCGCGCGAGACGAGCGCGCCGGCGCGGGCGGTCGGCAGAAAGGTGCATGCTGTTCTCCGGTCACGGACGCGAGTGCGCCCAATCGGAGACAAACTATGCCGATAAGAAACCTGGAGTTGTTGTGACAAGTAGCCGGCAGGAACCGTTAGGCCCCTGCCCCATCGCATTCGCTACACCGAGAAGTACTTCGCCTGCGGATGCACGACGACGATCGCGGAGGTCGACTGCTCGGGGTCGAGCTGGTCCTCCTCGGTCAGCGTCACGCCGATCTCCTCGGCCTTGAGCAGGTCGAGGAGCTGCCGCTGGTCGCCGAGGTTCGGGCAGGCCGGATAGCCGAAGGAGTAGCGGCTGCCGCGATAGCCCTGGTTCAGCATCTGATCGTGGTCGCGCGCCTCCTCGCCGGCGAAGCCCAACTCGGCACGGATCCGCTTGTGCACGTACTCCGCCATCGCCTCGGCCATCTCGACCGAGGCGCCGTGCAGGTAGAGATAATCCTGGTAGCGGTCCTCGGCGAACCACTCGCGGGCGACCTCGGAGGCGCGGCTTCCCATCGTGACGACCTGAAGCCCGATCACGTCGCGCGCTTCCGGTCCCTCGGCGACGTCGCGGAAGAAGTCGGCGATGCAGAGCCCGCCTTCCTTGTTCTGCCGCGGGAAGGTGAAGCGCGCGACCTGCGCCTTTCCGTCCGGCTGGTAGAGGATCACGTCGTTGCCTTCGGCGGCGCACTTCCAGTAGCCGTAGGCGGCCTGCGGCACGAGGATGTTCTGCTGGACCGCGACGCCGAGGATGCGCTGGAGCGTCGGCCGCAGCTCCTTGCGTGCCCAGACCATGTATTCGTCCAGGGTCCGCCCGTCCTTCCGGAAGCCCCACTGGAATTGGTAGAGCATCCGCTCGTTGAGGAACGACACGATGCTCTTCACCGGTACGCGGGCGATCGTCCGGGCGCCCCAGAAGGGCGGCTCGGGGGTCGGCACGTCGCGCGTCAGCTCGGCGCGGCGCAGCCGGATCTCCTCCAAATCGACCGGACGGAGCGGCTTGGCGTCGGCGGCGCGGCCCAGCTTGCGCTTCTCGTTGACGACGCGCCCTTCGTTCTTTTTTTGGATTGCGGCGACGTGCTCGTCGAACCGGCCGGTTACCACCTTGTCCATCAGCGCGAGACCGTCGAAGGCGTCGCGCGCATAGGCGACGCGGCCGCCGGCATAAGCCTTCGCGCAATCCTCCTCGACGTAGCGCCGGGTCAGCGCGGCGCCACCGAGCATCACCGGCACCTCAACGCCTTGGCGCGTCATCTCCTCCAGATTCTCGCGCATCACCACGGTCGATTTGACGAGCAGGCCGGACATGCCGACGGCGTCGGCCTTGTGCTCGACCGCCGCGTCGAGGATCGCACCGATCGGCTGCTTGATGCCGAGATTGATCACCCGGTAGCCGTTGTTGGTCAGGATGATGTCGACAAGGTTCTTGCCGATGTCGTGGACGTCGCCACGCACGGTCGCGAGCACGATCGTGCCCTTCTGCTGCCCATCGACGCGCTCCATGTGCGGCTCCAGGAAGCGTACCGCCGCCTTCATCGTCTCGGCGGACTGGAGCACGAAGGGAAGCTGCATCTTGCCGGCGCCGAACAGCTCGCCGACCACCTTCATGCCGTCGAGCAGGAAAATGTTGATGATGTCGAGCGGCTTGTGCGTCGTCATCGCCTCGGCGAGATCGTCCTCAAGGCCGAGCCGGTCGCCGTCGACGATTCGCTGCGTCAGCCGCTCCTCGACATTCGCCGGACGCGCCTTCGCGGCCGCCTTCTCGACCTTGCGGTCGGCGAACAGCGCCATAAAGGCCTGAAGCGGATCATATCCTTCGCGGCGGCGGTCGAAGATCAGGTCCTCGGCGGCCCCGACCTCCTCCTCCGGGATCTTGTGCAGCGGCGTGATCTTCGAGAAATGCACGATCGCGCCGGTAAGGCCGCGCCGCATCGCATGGTCGAGATAGACCGAGTTGAGGACGTGCCGCGCCGCCGGGTTGAGGCCGAACGAGATATTCGAGAGGCCAAGGATGATCTGGCACTCCGGGATCTCCGCGCGGATGCGCTCGATCGCTTCGAGCGTCCACAGGCCGAGCTTCCGGTCGTCCTCGTTGCCGGTGCAGATCGTGAAGGTCAGCGGGTCGAACATCAGGTCCGACGGCGCCAGCCCGTAGCGGTTGCAGGCGAAGTCGTGCAGCCGGCGCGCGATCTCCAGCTTGCGCTCCACCTCCTTCGCCATGCCCTGCTCGTCGATCGTCAGCGCGATCACTGCGGCCCCGAAGCGGCGGGCGAGTTCCATCCGCTTCGCCGCGGCGTCCTCGCCGTCCTCGAAATTGATCGAGTTGAGGACCGGCTTGCCGCCGTACAGCTTCATCGCCGCTTCGAGCACCGGGAACTCGGTCGAATCGAAGACGAGCGGTGCGCTGACCGAGCCGCGCATCCGGCTCACCGCCTCCGTCATGTCGGCGACCTCGTCGCGACCGACGAAGGCGGTGCAGACGTCGATCGCGTGGCTGCCTTCCTTGACCTGCTCGCGCCCCATCTCGACGCAGCCGTCCCAGTCGCCCTGCTCCTGGAGCTGGCGGAATTTCTTCGAGCCGTTCGCGTTGCAGCGCTCGCCGATCGCGAGGAACGCGTTCTCCTGGCGCAGCGGCGTCTGCGAATAGAGCGACGCGATCGACGGGATCCAGAGCGTCTTGCGCTGCACCGGCGCCGGCCGGCGGGCACGGCTGCCGCCGGCAAGGCGGCTCAGCATCGCGTCCAGCGCCTCGATGTGCGGGATGTCGGTGCCACAGCAGCCGCCGATCATGTTGACGCCGTCCTCGACCACGAACCGCTCCAGCCACTGCGCCAGCTCGTGCGGGGTCAGCGGGTAGTGCGTATGGCCGTCGACCAGTTCCGGGAGGCCGGCGTTCGGCAGCACGGAGATGTAGCCCGGCCAGTTCTCGCCGAGCCACTTCACGTGCTCGGACATCTCGCGCGGCCCGGTCGCGCAGTTGAGCCCGAGCACCGGCACGTCGAGCGCATGGACGATCGTCGCCGCGGCGGCGATGTCGGCGCCGACGAGCAGCGTGCCCGTGGTCTCGATCGTGACCTGGACCATGATCGGCGTATCGGTGCGGGCCTCCCTCCGCGCACGCTTGGCGCCATTCACCGCCGCCTTGACCTGGAGCGGGTCCTGGCAAGTCTCGATCAGGATCGCGTCGGCGCCGCCTGCGATGAGCCCGGCGCACTGCACAGTCAGCGCGTCCTCGACCGACTGATAGTCGATGTGGCCCAGCGTCGGCAGCCGCGTGCCCGGACCGACCGAGCCGAGGACGAAGCGCGTCCGCCCGTCCCCCCGGAACTCCTCGATCGCCTCGCGCGCCAACTCGGACGCGCGCTTGTTGATGCGGAACGCCTCGGCCTGGAGGCCGAACTCGCCCAGCGTCACCGGCGAGCCGCCGAAGCTGTTGGTCTCGACCGCGTCGGCCCCGGCGCGCAGGTAGCCCATATGGATCTCGCGCACGAGATCCGGGCGGCTGTCGACCAGGATCTCGGTGCAGTTCTCATGCCCGCAATAATCATGGTCGACATGCAGGTCGCGCGCCTGCACCTGCGTGCCCATCGCACCGTCGGCGAGGACGACGCGCTCGGCGAGATAATCGAGGAAGTGAGCCATCGATCCTGTTTCCTAGACGGCGGCGGACGTGACAGCGGCGGCCCCGACCGGAGCGGCGGGGGCGGCCGCCGCCGGCCGGCCGCGCACGCCGAGCATGTGGCAGATCGCGACGGTCAGGTCGGCGCGGTTCAGCGTGTAGAAATGGAACTCGTTGACGCCGTTCGCCTGGAGCAATCGGCATTGCTCGGCGGCAATCGAGGCGGCGACGAGGCGGCGCGTCTCCGGGTCCTCGTCCAGCCCCTCGAACTGTGCGGCGATCCAGTCCGGCACGGCGGCGCCGCACATCGCGGCGAACTTCTTCACCTGGGCGAAGTTGGTGACGGGCAGGATGCCCGGCACGATCGGGATGGCGATGCCGGCGGCGCGGACGCGCTCGACGAAGGATAGGTACACGTCGACGTCGAAGAAGAACTGCGTGATCGCGCGGCTCGCCCCGGCATCGACCTTGCGCTTCAGGTTGTCGAGGTCGGCCTGCGCGCTCGACGCCTCCGGGTGCGTCTCGGGGAAGGCGGCGACGGAAATCTCGAAATCGCCGACGCGCTTCAGCCCGGCGACGAGGTCGCAGGCATAGGCATAGCCGTGGGAATGCGGCGCATAGCGCGTCTCGCCCGTCGGCGGATCGCCGCGGAGCGCCACGATGTGCCGGATGCCCGCCTCCAGATACCGCTCGGCGACCTCGTCGATCTCGGCGCGGGAAGCGCCGACGCAGGTGAGATGCGCCGCCGGCTCCAGGCAGGTCTCGCGGCGGATGCGCACGACCGTCGCGTGCGTCCGCTCACGCGTCGAGCCGCCGGCGCCGTAGGTCACCGAGACGAAGCGCGGGGCCAGCGGCTCCAGCCGCTTCACCGTCTGCCACAGCTTCTCCTCCATCTCCGGCGTCTTCGGCGGGAAGAACTCGAAGGAGACGCGGGGCGGGCGACCCTGGGCCTGACCGAGCGGATCGGCGGCGAGGAGGCGACCGGGGCGGGCGGCGGCGGCGGGAGTCGTCGTCATCTTGGTGTCCCTCACAGGCCGGGCGGGGTGGCGGAGGCGGAAACGGCGGCGGTCGCGGCAGCGGCGGCTGTGCCGATGCCGCCGGCCGCCGTCATCTCGGCATGGAAGGGTTCCGCGCCGGCCGGCGGGCGGTACGCCGGCCAGATCGAGACGGTCAGCGGCGAGCCCGGCAGATGCCTGACCTCGCCTGCCTCCAGACCGGCGACGCGCAGCCATCCGGCGACTTCGCCGTCGGCGAAGCCCAGCCGGCGATGCTCGTGCTCGGCGCGCAGCTCTTCCATCTCGTGCGGAGCGAAGTCGATCACGATCAGGCGCCCGCCGGGACGCAGCACGCGCGCCGCCTCGGCGAGCACCGCGGCCGGGCGCTCGGCATAGTGCAGCACCTGATGCAGCAGCACCGCATCGAACGAGCCGCCGGGCAGCGGAAGCTGGTACATGTCGCCCTGCCGTACCGAGCAGTTGCCGAGCCGCGCCCGCTCCAGATTGACGCGGGCGACCGCCAGCATCTCGCGCGACAGGTCGATGCCCACGGCGCGCTCGACGCGCGGCGCGAACAGCTCCAGCATCCGGCCGGTGCCGGTGCCGATATCGAGCAGATCGCGCGCCGCGCCGGGGCCGAGGCCGGGCGGCAGGAGATCGCAGAGCGCCCGCTCCACCTCGCGGTCGTCGACATAGAGCGAGCGGATCCTGTCCCACTGCGCCGCATTCCGGCGGAAATAGGCGTGCGCCGCCTCGGCGCGCGCCGCCGTCAGCGCGGCGAAGCGCTCGGCGTCGAGCACGACCAGCGCGTCGTGCCCCGGCACCAGCTCCACGAGCCGCCGTGCGACCTCGCGACCCGAACCATGATCCGCCAGACGGTAGAAGACCCTGTTGCCCTCGCGGAACCGGTCGAGCAGGCCGGCCTCGCAGAGCAGCTTGAGATGGCGCGAGACGCGCGGCTGGCTCTGCCCGAGGATCTGGGTGAGATCGCCGACCGTCAGCTCACCGCGGCTCAGCAGGAGCAGCAGCCGGAGCCGGGTCGACTCCGCCGCCGCCCGCAATGCCGCCAGTACGGCCTCCATGCCGTCACCCTCCCGCCAGGAACAAAAGATGGTATGAAACGCTTCCCATACCATGATCATTCAGCGATATATAAACATATCTTTATATAAAAGGCAATGCGAGGGAGGGCGCGGCTGGATGAAAGCGCCGGCCACGGCGCGGTGCCGGCACAAGGACACGCGACCCGATCTCGCTCCGCCCGCAGCGAGCGCATCGAGGATCAGTCCGCGGAAGGTTCTACGGAACGCCTAGCCCGGATCGGCTCACCTGACAATGCCGACAATTGACTGGTCCTATTTGAGTGAGACAATGCATCCGAACTAGTTCCACGAGCATGGGAGCACTGTCGTATGGCAGACGATACACCGATCGACTGGGATGCCTCCTATGCCGGCCGGGCGGAGAGGATGCGCGCTTCCGAGATACGCGAACTCTTGCAGCTCATCGGCCAGCCCGACATCATGTCCTTCGCTGGCGGGATACCTGATCCGGAGCTGTTCCCGACAGAAGCCGTCCGCGAAGCCTACTCGACGATCCTGGCGGATCCCCGGAACGGTCCGAATTCGCTGCAATATTCCGTCAGCGAAGGCTACCTGCCGCTGCGACGCTGGATCGTGGAGTACATGACCCGGCTCGGCGTGCCCTGCGACGTCGACAACATCGTGATCACGTCGGGCGCGCAGCAAGGCCTCGACTATCTCGGCAAGCTGTTCCTGTCGTCGGGCGACACCGCGCTCGTGACGGCGCCCACGTATTTCGGCGCGCTCCAGGCCTTCAACCCCTACGAACCGCGCTACGACATCATTGCCCCCGAGAAAGGGAACGCCACACCGGCGGTCTACCGCGAGGCGGCGGAGGCAGCCGGCGGGCGTGTCGCACTCGCCTATGTCGTCCCGGATTTCGCAAATCCGACGGGCGAGACGCTGAGCGAAGAGGCGCGCCGCCGCCTTCTTGACCTCGTCACCGAACTCGGCGTGCCGCTGATCGAGGATTCGGCCTACTACGCTCTGCGCTTCGAGGGAGAGCCCGTCGCTCCGTGCCTCGCGCTCGATCTGCAGCGGTGCGGGCACATCGATCGCTCCCGCGTAGCCTATTGCCAGACCTTCTCCAAGACGATCGCACCGGGCTTCCGGGTCGGCTGGGTCTGCGCCGCGCGCGATCTCATCCAGAAGATCGTCCTCACCAAGCAGGCGGGCGATCTGCACGCCGGCACCATCAATCAGATGGTCGTTTACGAAATCGCCAGGACAGTGTACGACAATCAGGTGAGGAAAATCGTCGCCACCTATTCGAAACGCCGGGACGCCATGCTTGCCGCGCTCGCGCGGCACATGCCGGAGGGCGTGACGTGGACGACGCCGCAAGGCGGCATGTTCGTTTGGGTTACGCTCCCGGAAACTCTCGACGGCGCCGAACTCCTGGCGGCCGCCTTGCAGGAAGAGCGCGTCGCGTTCGTGCCGGGCGGCGCGTTCATTTGCGACGGCACCCGCAAGAACACGATTCGCCTGAACTACTCGCTGCAACCGGAAGCCATCTACGACGAAGGGATGGCGCGTATCGGTCGCGTCATCGCCCGACAAATGGCGGCAAAGGGAACGTCTGGCGCGCCAAGGTCATCGAGGGCCGCATGACAAGCTGGGAGTTGTTTTTCTCCCTGCTTATGTTCGCCGTTATTGGGACGATCACACCGGGCGGCGCCAATTTATTGGCCGCCGCTTCGGGCGCGCAGTTCGGATTCCAGCGCAGCGTGCCCTTGCTGATGGGCATCGTCATCGGTCTGGCGTCACTCGTGGCGGCTGCAGCGGCCGGTCTGGCCGTGCTGCTGCAGTCTGCGCCTACACTGCAGATCGCCATGAAGGCGATCGGCTCGGCCTACCTGCTCTGGCTCGCCTGGAAGATCGGCCGGAGCGGCCCGCCGAACATAAAATCCGACTCCTCGGCGACGCCGACCCGTTTCGTGGCCGGCCTGTTCCTGCTGTGGCTGAATCCGAAAGGGTGGACCATGGCGCTCGGCGCAGCCGCCGCCTATGCGGGGCTGGCGACCACTCCGATACGCCTCGCGCTGCTGATGGGCGCGGTGTTCGGCGTTGCTGCGCTCCTCGCTCTCTCGCTGTGGTGCACGGGCGGCCTCATGCTTGCGCGGGCATTGCGGACCGAACGGCAGTGGCGGACCGTCAATGCAACGCTCGGCCTGTTTCTGGCTGCGTCCATCATTCCGATGTGGCTGTAGCGGTGAGGGGCTTGGTCCGACTCTAACCCTTGGCAAACCCGCCTCTCCGGACGGCTGATGCCGATGCCGGAGGTCTGTGCATGGGTGGTCCGGCGATGCCGCAGTGCGCCGGATGGTCGGAGCCTCCGCCAGCCGAGACAGTATCCGTTTCAAGATCCCGCGCGATTTTGCGGCGTCCGTCCTTCGCGGCGGCATCGGCCATGCAGCTCCGCCGCGGCGCCCACGGAAGACTGGCTTGCCGCAGAGAAAAGCGGGTCCGCTCCGTTCAGAGAACCATCCGGATCGCCGCCGCGGGCTATCGCTGCGTCCGCACCGCCGCCGCGCGGCGCGGCCGCTGGACCGCGGCCGGCCCGAATCGGCATGCCATGCTTACCTTGGACGTGAGCGAGCGCACAACAGAAGAACAATTCTACATAGATCTATAATCTATATAACCATAATATAGTGTAAAAACTCCTTTGCCGACATCGCACGGTAACCAGCACTGAATGCGATCCGCACCTCGGTTCGATCCGGCTGCGGGTGGCGATGCGGATCGACGCTGAGCCGAGGCTGGGATTCGAGGCCCGTTGCGCCGATGAGCGGTTGAGCGAACCTCCAGCTGGATATGACGCGCCGGCTCTAAGAGGCCGGCTGCGATATCTCCGAAGACAATCACTACGCCTTTCAGACAAGTTTATTAGGTTAACGTATTATTCTCTGGTGCCATTTCTAAACGAGCCGAACTTAAAATAAAATACAATGTATAATGTAATTTGACGTGGACAAAACCCTGTTACGGACGCAAAATCGCCTCATGGAAGCAATCCCTGGTCGGCTCCTTCTGACAAGCAGGAGAGACATCATGCGCCGGAGCGATGAGCACACCCTGCATTCAAGAACGGTGTCATAGCATGAGCTGGAAATCGGCAACGCTTGAATGCGGAGATGACGAAGACACGCCATGTATTCAGCCGCAAGCCGCATCAAACCACGCGTTGGCGCAACGATGCCCGCATGCGGCATACTGCCGGAACGGCTCGCTATGCTCCGTACCGGCGATGCAGGAGGTGTTGACCGAACGCCAGCGCGAAGTAATGCGGTGGACCGCAGTAGGAAAGACGGCATTCGAGGTCGGCATGATCGTCGGAGTGACGGAACGGGCCGTGAATTTTCACATCGGCAGAGTGCTGAGCAAGCTCGGCGCGACCAACAAGACGCACGCGGCGGTCATGGCCGCCGTCATGGGAATCCTCTGACGGGATCGTCTGGGGGCTACCGGCAGCAGGCGGGCCGGCGACAGCAATCGAAGAACGCGTCGGGCTGAGCATTTGCATCGTGGGCGCGGCCGCTCGCGGGCCGCGCCCACGATGGCGGCGGCAGCATTCTGCTGCGCGACGCTCCTTCACCGGTACTCGCCCAAGCCGTGCGGCTTGCCGCCGGCAGACCGCAACCCGCTCCGTCAGGCGTTCATGACCGCGGCGATATAGCTTACCAGTTCGTGCATCGCCGTATTGATGAAGAAGTGCCCGCCGGCAAACTGCTTCACGGCGAATGTCGACGAGGTGTAGTGCTGCCACGCCGACAAGTCGCTGTAGGAAACCATCTTGTCGTGGGTTCCGCCAAGCGCGTGGATCGGGATGGCCAGATCGTCGATCCGACTGATCCAGCGCTCGCGGCATTCCATGTCGGCGCGGATTGTGGGCAGGAACGTATCGAGAAAATCTTCTCGTTGCAGCATCACCGACGGCAGGCCTTCGAGCCGGTTCAGCTCGTGGAGCAGTTCGGTGCGAGGCAGTTGATAAAGCGGACGCTCGCGCCTCGACGGGAGATGCGGCGCCGCGCAGCCCGACACCACAAGGCAGCGTGGCTGGCGGCCGTTGCCGACGAGACGCCGCGCCACCTCAAGCGCTGTGACGGCCCCCATGCTGTGCCCGTAAAGCGCGAACGGCAGGTCCAGCCGCCCCCCCAGCAGCGTCTCGATATGGTCGACGACATCGCTCATCGAACGCAAAGGGGCCTCGCGGAAACGCCCGCCCCTCCCCGGAAGCTCGAAGGCGCACAGCTCGATGTCGTCGGGGAGCCCGTCGCGCCACGCGGAATAGGCGGTGCTGCCCCCGCCGGCGTAGGAGCAGCAAAAAAGGCGCGCGACCGGGCTCCTGCGGGATCTGTAGGTCACGATGCCGCGAACGGTCTTCAGGCTCTCGGACACGGTCGGGTCTTCGGAACGGTTGGCCGCCATTTTCATGATGGAGAGATCCGGGATTGACCCGGCCACTCAATCGAAGAAGCGCCAGCCATCCTCCTGATTGAGGAGGAACAGTCCCATGGTCCGCCGGAGAGAAGAGCATCTCTCAATGCCGTGCAGGTTCTTGCTGTGGAAGATGGTCAGCTGTCCGGGCTGCGGCTTCAGCGTAAGGCTGGCGACGTTGTCGAGATAGGCGATCTTGCCGGTCTGACTGTACTCGCGGTGGATTACGTCGAGTTCGTCCCGTGATGTCGGCCTGCTGTCCCACATCACCATTCCTGCGTTGTTTTCAGAACCTTGTATGGTCAGAAACGCCCCAAGCTGCTGCGGATAAGACGTCTTGGCAGGCCAGATCCTGACGTCCCTGGAATAGCTGATGTCGTCGCAGTGAGGCGCGAAATTGAACGGCGCGTCGAACGGCCGATACACACGCCTGGTTGCCAGCAGGAACTCGGCCTCATATTCCTTGCCGATCGTCAGCGGCTTGGCGTCCAGCTCGTCGGTAAACAGCTTGATGAACTTCGTACGCCGCAGGCCCTCGTTGACTTTGTTCGCCAGCGCAAAGTATTCGGCGATCTTGGTGACCAGGTTTTCGTTTTGCTCGCGCTGCAACTGCCCCACGGTGATGGACGTCGCCACTATTCCGGCATGGTGCGCGTTCTTCGTGAACGGCGAGTTGGAGAAGCCGTCGTCATCCCACCATGAATCGGCCTCCTCCGGCGCGACGACGTCCAGGAGGATGGCGTCCGCGTCCTCGTGGAACATCGTATCGATCGCCTCTCGGAGAGACATCGAGCAACGATGTGCCGGAGAATTGAATTTCTCGACCGTTGCCGGGTAATGCTTGGTCATTCTGCGTCCTCTATGAGAGTCGTCGGCTGCGCAGGCGAGACCCTGCGCCCCTGGTTCAAACCAGTGTTGCGGCCCGCCGGGCGCCGGCCGACGCCAACCTCACGGCGGCCGCAGGATCGGCCGGCTTGCGTTCCTATTGCGCCGGCACGAGGCAATCGCCCCTGCCCAGCTCACTCAACGACGGACGCCGCAGCAGCCGGTAGAGTTCGGCCGGCCTGGGTTCGGACTCGGATCTTACGTATTTCGGAAACAGCATCAGGCCGGCCTTCGCCGCCAGGATCGGCTTCCCCTCGTGCAGCCCCAGACGCTGCCCCTGCCTGATCGGCTGAAAGTTCGTCAGACCGCCGTCAAGGACGACGCGGCCGGCCGGATAGGGAACGACGTCTCCCCAGGTGTAGATTGGATTTGCAGCCTCGCCCACCAGAGGAAATTCGGCGCCGTCGGCCAGCGCCGCCGTGACGGCGGTGATGGCGTCCAGGCAAACCTTGATCCCGGCGGCGATCTGATAAACGCCGAACCCTTTCTGCCCCAGTTCGATGCTCAGACCGACCCCGCCGCAGCGATTGACGAACTCATCCGACGTGAAGGAATCGTCGGCACTTGAGAACGGTCGTCCCCAGTGGGTCACCACGGGCAGGTTCGGGGCGATCGCCTGGGCAAACCTGAGGCTGCTCTCCTGGTACGTGAAAACAAAGAACGGCAACTCCGACGGTTCGATGGTCTGGTGAAGATCGACGAAATATTGCGTCCTCTTCAGCAGTTTCTCGACTTCCCTTGCCCTGCGATCCTCGACCGTTTCCGCCACGCCGCGATTGAACGAGCGGTTCATGTCCCTCTCGATGAAGCGCCTGCCATTGATCGCGGCATCGACGTTCCCGAGAATGAAACCGATTGCAATGCGCGGACTGATGGTTCCTTTCCTGATGTAATCGCAGACGGCGTTTACGACCGGCAGGCCGCCATATTCGTTGCCGTGGTTCAGCGCCATGAATACGAGATCCACATCGCGGCTGTTGCCGCGAGGGATCGACGCCGGAGGCCGCAGCACGAACGCCTTGTCGTCGATGGCGTCGACGGCCGACGCGCCCATTTGCTTCAGGCGGCTGTTCTCGTAAAAAATCGCCAGATTTTCGTCCAGCATGCTTAACCCGGATTTTTCACAAGGGATCGCGCTGCGACGGCGCGTCCCGGATCGGTATCGGGCGGGACGACGAACCGGAAACGGCGGCGATCGTCAGTGGAATATCCTCCATTGCCCGTCGTGCCATACCACGAAAGATCCCAGGGTCTGCCTCACCGACACGCACTGCTCGACGGCGTGCATCACGCGCGTGTTCAGGACGGCGATGACGCCTGGCTTCGGCCTGGCGGTCACCGTAGGCGCATTGTTCAGGCGCCGAATTCTGCCGGTCTCGATGTACTCGGCCATCAGCTCGTCCAGTTCGGCGCGGGAAGCCGGGCGCACGTCCCACATCGTCAAGCCGGCGACGTTTTCGGAGTCCTTTATGGACAGGAAAATGGATATCTGGTCGTGACCTTCCTCATATCCTTCTTTGATCGGCCAGTTCTGAGGCTCCCGCCCGAAGTGGATTGCGTCGCAATGAGGAGGCACGCTGTATTCGCTGTCCGGATTCGGCGTGTACTCCCGTTTCGACACCAGAGGCAGTTCGCCCCAGTCGCCGACCCGCACCGCATCGGCTCCGAGTTCGCGAACGCACAACTTCACGAACTCGGTTTCCCTCAATCCGCCGTTGCATTTACCTGCATATGAAAAATAATCTATCAAGCCCGGTATGAGCTTATCCTTCACCAGACGCTGAGTCGGACCGATCGCCAAGCCGGACTTGGCGGCCCCCCGAAAACTCTGGTGCTGAGTGACTTCGGGGAACGCATCGTCGTTCCACCATTTATCCAGGTCGGCCGGATCGACCACGTCGAGGAGAACAGCCGCCGCCTTGCGGTCCCGGACCAGCAGCGCAGCCTCGTTCATCCCCATTTCGCAGGTCTCGACCTCTCCATTGAAGCGATGGATCTCGGCTTTATATGGCGTGCTCACTTAGTTCCCCGTTGGTTGTGATGTTCGCTGTTCCACCACCATTGGAATGACTGCCGCCTCGATACCTCCGACGCTCCACATTCGTGTACTTCCGAACATAAATATACAACAGTTGTGATTTCGCGCACATGTCGGAACTGACAGTTTTTGGTATATCCAGCAGCGGCCCCTAGCCTCTGAAATAACTGTTAATCCGGCACATCGCTTACGACACGTAAATCTTGTCTAAGAATCAACACTGAACCATTCATTATAACGGACGATACGGGGAGGTGCGCTCGGACAGGCGATCGATTCGCAGAAGCCGCCGCGTCCAGCGCGGCGGCTCTGCTCCGGAAGGCTGGATATGGCCCGACGGTTATGTCATCCGGTGGGCGGCATCTTCGCCGCCCTGACGGCTGGATTAGGATTGAGCTGCTGGGTTGAGACCGGAGCCGGCATCGGGCGAGCCGTCGACCGGCCCATGGCGCGGTAAAACATCGGCGCCGTCAGCAACGTGGACAGAAGCGCCAGGACGATCAGGACGGCATACGCCATTTCCGAAACAAGGCCCTGATCGCGCAGGATGCTGGCGGCGACGATCTCCATCAGGCCCTTGCATTGCAGCAGGCAGCCGACCCCGAGCGCCTCGCGCCGCGAAATGTCGGGCAGCGGCGGAACGGCGGCAACCACCGCGATCTTCGTGGAGGCCGAGAGGACCAACAGGCCGAGCGCGCTCGCCAATGTCGCCCAGGTCAGGACATGCCCGTCTACGCTCAATCCGCGATGACCGAAGTAGAACGGGGCCAGAAGGACCAACGCCATGAACCCGAGCCGTTCGACCGGCAGGCGGCGGATCGCTCCGGCCGGAAGGACCGCTCCGGCGAAATAGGCGCCGAGCAGCGGGTGCAGCCCGATGCGGGAGGTCGCCCACGAGCCGAGCGCCAGATATACCGCGCCGATGATCCATGAAAGCGCAGCCATGCGCAGCCAGCCGGCCGTATTCGCAAGCCGGCCGACGGCGAAGAGCGCCACGAGCACCGCGAACGCGCCGAGATCGAGCGCGGTCCAATGCCCCCACCCCGCTCCGACGTCCGCCACCGCGAGCAGCACGCCCAATCCGGTCCACAGCACGCCGTCGTCGATGACGGCGATGCGCAGCGCGAGACGGCCGGTGCTTCGATATTGCCACGGCAGCTCGCGGACGATACCGACGAGAACAGGCAGGGCGCTGACGGCGACACACAACCCGATCGACGCCGATCCGATGAAGCGGTCGATCCCGTTTGCGGCCCATGCCGGGACGTTCCATAGCACCGTGTACGAAATCAGCATCCCGGCGGCAAACGGCACGATCAGGGCAAGTGCCGCCGTCACATACGTCCGCGCCATCGATTGCCGGCTCGCGGAAACAGCCGCTTGGTCGTCGGAGCCGCCGCCCATCCTGTCGATGCCGTTTTCCAGGCCCGCGGTGAACGCCAGCAACAAGACTCCGAGTTGACCGATCAGTTCGCCGATCCCTGATGGCGTAACCAGTTTGCCCGACGTTCCGAGGAGGACGCCGAGCGCCGAGACGGCGACGCCGAACAGGATCGGAAGGACGGCCAGCGGTACGGACCGCCGGAGAAGACGCCACGCCGCCCAAGGCGCCAGTGCAAAGAACAAGGCATCGACAAGAAAGGCTGTCACTGCGTCCATCGTGGCCACCGCTTTTGGTTGATCCGCCGGCCCGGAAAGACCCGCGTGCCGGAGAGAATGAGCCGGTCCGAGTTGCCTCGCTGCGCGCCATCCCGACTGCCGGCCAGCCGCATGTCCGTGGACGGCAGACCGCCGAAGGCGGCCGTGCACGGAATGCGACAGCCACGCGAGTACACGCGTTGGGTGCGTCTGACCCGAACCCGGATGGATTCCGGGATCGGAGATGGGGTTTGCGACTCACCCCGACCGGGCAAGCATTGGGAATGACCGCCGGGTTATCCGGCCCGCTATTTTTGGCGCTTCACATTTATCAATTATCGGACATCAATATACAGAAGGTGGGATTTTGCTAAACTGTCAGAATCGACAGATTTGATATTCCCGGCAACAGCATTTCAAATGGCTGCCACCTGCGCGCACCGTCTGCAACGCAGAATCTTGATCTGACTCTTACCAGGAGGGACGCTGCGACGCCGCGCTATGATGCCGGAGTCCGCCCGGCTCTCACCCGCACGCCGCCGCGGATCGAAGAAACGTTCGAACCACCTACGGCACCGCGGCGACCTCGAACGCCGGGCGGGCAACCTGGCGCGATGCCGTGTTTACCGCTCCAAACGCGATCGCAATCTGCGCTGGAAGCAACGATGGACATTTCACCATGACAGGCTGCGCTGCGAAGCGCGTTACGGCCGGCGATCGATCCTCCCTGATCGTCTCTGCCACTCGATCCTCATGTTCTTATCGATTTCCGGCATCTGCGAGCGGGGGACGCGATAGGTCACCGTCGCGAGGGGCCGCTTCAGGATCGGCAGCGCAATCGAACCCGTTCCTTGCGGCACGATTCCAAGCCTGGATTTGACCTTCTGTGCGCCGATATTGCCGACCGGCGTTTCGAAGACGATCTCCTCCAGCCCGAACCGCTCGAAGAATATCCGCATGGCCTTGACGTACGATACGAGGCCGATGCCCATTCCCCTGTGCGCGCCATTCCATATGTGGGCATGCATGATGCCGCTGACCGACGGCACGATGTGCGTCAGCTCATGGACACCGATCGTTTGGTCGCGCACCTTGATGCTCAGGACGGCTTGCTTCGATACGGGGGAAGAGCGGTTCTCTTCGATATTGATTTCGAGCATCTCCCGCATCCGCTTTTCGCGCGGCAGTTCTTCCGGCGAGACGCCCATCGCCATGAGATGGTCTTTCGGCGACCGGTACCAATAATCCAGAAAGCCGGATATGTCGTCGGCGGCGAAGTCGGTCACGCGGATGTCTTCGATGTCCAGCCGACTCACTCTTCTCAATCCCATGGTCGGATTCTCGCGCGCGATGCCGGCGGCCGACTGAATTTACGCCAACGGCATCGACCGTCGACCGATGCCGTTGGGCCTGACCGGCGACCGGCGAGTCAGGTTCACCGAGCGTCGGTATTACCGCCGGCCGTATGGCGGAGTTCGGCGAGGGCATCCGAAAATGTGCCGATCACCGGATGCTCCATCAGCAGACGAAGCGAAATGTCGATCCCCAGCAATTGCTCGAGCTTCGTCGTCGCGACCGCGGCGGACAGTGAACTGCCGCCGATGGCGAAGAAATCGTCGGCCGGGCTTATGTGCGCCTTGCCGAGAACTTCCGAGAAAACCCTCATGACTGCTTCATCGGTTTCGAGTGTCATGTGTCCGCCGTCCTCGAAAGCAAGATTCGCGGGCAAAGGGAGGCAAGGGGTGTGCCCCGCCCTCCCCGGCCTCATGCGTATTGCGGCGCCTGCGCGGCGAACTCCAGGCCGCGTGCGTTCTTGTACGCGCGCCTGTTGTGTCCGTATCTGTCTTCTCCGGACACCAGCACGGCGCCGTACTTCTCGAGCGTGATGGTGCAGCCATATTCCTCCACCACCTCCGTATCGGGATAGATCTGCACGGCGGTCGGAACGTAACGGCACGCGAAGCCCAGCCGGGTGCTGTCCTTCGTCCGGTTGGGGAAAGAGGAATGCATCAGCGTCGACCAGAAGATCACGCATTCCCCGGGTTTCATGATCATCGAGACGGCGTCTTCCTCTCTCGGCTTCCAGTTCGGATCCTTCTGGAGGCTGCGATAGTCGTAGCCGTAGAAACCGCGCCTGATGCCTTCCTTCTCGACGCCGTTGATCTTCGACGCGTCGAACTGCATCCCCTTGGCTTCGTCGTAGAACATCTCTTCGTGGGTTCCCGGCATGAACCGGAGGCACCCGTTTTCCTCGGTGGCGTCCGTCATCGCCGTCCAGGCCGTGATGGCGCCGCCGAACGGCTGGTCGCCGGGCCATACGATCTGCGGCTTGCCGGACGCATGCGCGAAGGTGTCGGCCTGATGCCAGTCGGTTCCTTCGTCTCCCGGATACTTCGGGAACAGCTCCGAACGCCAGCAGAACAGGTCCGGCCCGAGGATGCCGGCGACACGGTCGACGATTTCCGAGCGGCAGATGTGCTCGCTCAGGAGATTGACGTCCAGATGGCGATCGTAGTTCGCGATCGGGCTGGTCGCCGGCAGGTCGTAGGCCGCGTATTCGCGATTGAACAGCTGGGCCCTGATCGTCCTATACCGGTCCCGTGCCTCTTCCGGAGAGTAGATCTTGAACGGCCCGAAATATCCCTGCTTGCGGAAGAACGCCTTGTCGGCGTCGCTCAATGCGAAATCCCTCATATCGTCCTCAGGTCTTGAGTTGAAGCCGCTGGAAGGCCGCGCGGCCGCCGGGCTGGCGGCTACTGCGCGGCATGGGCTTGGGGAGAGCCGGCCGTATCGGCCGCGGCGGCGGCGCCGTAGATGCCGGCCCAGCCTTGTATCGACGGCGAGCCCATCAGCGAACTGGTCGGCGCCGTCAGGCCGAGCGCGTTTTCGAGCTGGATCTGAAGCTCGACGATCGTCAGGGAACTCGCTCCGAGATCGAAGAAGTCGTCTTCGGGCGTGATGTTCTCCCGCCCCAGCGCCTTGCTGGCCAGACCACGGATCATTTGCATCAGATGATCTTTCTGCACGTCACTCTCCTATAGAGGCGTCGACATCCCGGACAGCTTTTTTCGGTCGAGCTTTCCATTGGTGTTTACCGGCAGATCCCGCTGGACATGGATCACGTCCGGCACCATGAAGTGCGGCAGATTGCGCGCGAGTTCGTTGCGGATAAAGGCCTTGAGCCGCTCGGGATCCTCGTGGGATTGGACGAAGGCCGCGAGGCGCTTTTCTCCGGCGGCGTCGCTCTGGACGCAGATCACGCCATCCTCTACGCCGCGGATCGTGTTCAGGATTCGCTGCACCTCCTCGACCGAGATCCGGTATCCGCGGATCTTCACCTGATTGTCGGCACGCCCGACGAACTCGTAGACGTTTTCGGAAATCTGGCGGACCAGATCGCCGGTTCTGTAGAGGGTCCGGCCCGGATTGAACGGATCGTCGACGAAGGCTGCCTTCGTCTGTTCTGGCGCATTGAGGTATCCCAGCGCGACGCCCCGTCCGCCTGCGTAAAGCTGCCCGACCCCGCCCGTCGGTACCGGCTGCATCTCCTCGTCCAGCACATGGACGGTCGTCCCCGTGATCGGAGTGCCGATCGGCACCGGGTCCCGTAGCGGCGTCTTGGACGTCATGACGTGACAACAGGTGAACGTCGTGTTCTCGGTCGGGCCGTACCCGTTGACGAGGACGAGGTCCGGATATGTGTCCAGGGTCGCCCTTACCGCCGCCGGCTGAAGCACGTCGCCCCCCGCGATCAGCACGCGCAGACCATCGAATACCTGGATGCAGCGGCGCACGACGAGGTGGAAAAGGGCGGCGGTCAGCCACATCACCGTCACCTTTTCCCGCTTCACCAAAAGATTCACCGCGTTCGGATCGAAGACCCTGTTCTCATACAGAACCAGACGCCCGCCGTTCAGCAGGGCTCCCCAGATCTCGAGCGTCGACGCGTCGAATGTGATCGGGGACAGTTGGAGCAGCACATCGTCTGCGCTCAGTTCGATGAAGTTGGTGTCCGAAACCAGCCGCAGGATGCCGCGATGCGGAGCCAGCACGCACTTCGGACTGCCGGTGCTGCCGGACGTGAACATGATGTACGCCGGATCGTCTTCGCTGCCCGAAACGGGGAGAGAACCGGAGACGGCGCCGGAGCCGGATGACGCGAGTTCCTTGATGTCGATCCGAACGACGTTGAGGCCGGGAATGTCGAGATTTTCGTCGAAGCCGTCACCGGCGACCATGAACCGGGCGCCGAGCTGGTCGACATATGCCCGCTTCACGGCAAGCGGATATGCCGGATCGATCGGCACGTATGTCGCGCCGGCCTTCAGTATCGCGAGCATCGCGATGATCGCTTCGGGCGAACGATCGAGGCAGATCGCCACGGGCATGCGCGGACGGACGCCGCTGCTCGCCAAACGCCGCGCGAAACGGTCCGCAAGCGTGCTCAGCCGCTCATAATTTATCGAATGCCTGCTGCCGGTCAGGGCCGTTCGATGAGGATATTTCTTCGCAATATCCTCTAAGCGGTCATGTATCGTTCGGTAGTCGATCATCTTATTAAGGCGTCTTCGTTCAGGAAAGCCGTGAGCGCGTCCACCATCTCGGCTCGGCATCGAAGGATCTCGTAGTGATCGCCCGGCAGGACGACGTGCTCTTTCCTGTTGGGCAGCAGATCGGCAATATGCCGGGAACTTTGCACGGTGACCTGCTTGTCGTTTTCCGTCGATATCAGCAGCGTCCGATGCGGGACGGATTTTGCGACATCCCTGAAATCCACTTGCCTGTAGGTCAGATAATTGATGCCGTGACGATACAGGTATTCCGGATTTGAAAACGGCAGCACCACCTCCTCGTCGAATTCCGACTCGGCCTTGCTTCTGCTGATCTTAAGTTTTTCGCACAAGCTCGCAGCGCTCCTTCGGTCGATCGCCGCCAGCGGAAGCAGGCTGTCCACCTCACGCTGAAAGTTCGTCTGCGGACAGATCTCCGGCGGCAGCATGTATTCCCCGCAAACCAGGACGAGCCGATCGATCATCCTTCGCCATTCCGACGCCGCGAGCAGGGCAATGCCTGCGCCGGAACAGAAGCCGACGACATTGCCCGTGCCGACCCGGAAATGTCTCAGCACCTGCACCATGTCGTTCGCATGCATGTGCGGCGTCAGGACGATTTCCCCGGCGGCGCCCTCCGGGCAGTCGATGATGGAACGCGACTGCCACGTCAGGACATTGAAGTGCGGCGACAAGCGCGCACAAAGCTCGCCCGCGGCCTTCGCCCGCAACCCGAAAGGGAGAACTATGGTTAGATAGGGTTTCCCTGGAACCGGATCGCTGTGGAGCACGCTGATTGCGTGGCCGTCGAAACTCTCTATCGTTATTTCCTTCATCTGGATTGAGCCGCGGCATGTTTTCTACCGGAGCCGCAACGTGTCGATTCAACTGGTCGCCTGCCTTCGCCGGCGCGTTTCCGATGCTTTCCGGTTCTTGCCGTCCTCGCCGGGACGCATCCGGACGGCGGCAGCTCGCGGTTCGGACGGAATATCCGCGCAAAGGCGCAACGCACGTTATGGCGCTGAGCAAAGTTTCCTTTTGACGTCTCTCGTCCTGAAAAAGACGAGAGACCGTCCACTTTTGCCATGCTCATGACCTCAGCCGTGTTTTACACCGCGAAGCAGCGCGGCAGTCGGCTGGGTATATATACGATCGTTGAGGAACTCGTGAAACTGTCAGGGTTCACAGTCGGACCGGCGAATCAGGTCATCGACTGCTCATGCTTTCAACCATCCTTCACTCGCATACGAGCGCGCCGGGAGCCCTGCGCCCCGGACAGGTCAGCGGCCGGAGCCGAGGGCGTCAGACCCGCTGGACCACATTGCGCAGCGTGCCGATCTCGGCGATCTCCGTCTCCATCACGTCGCCGGGCTTCAGGAACTCCGGCGGAGTGCGCGCCCCGCCGACGCCCGGCGGCGTGCCGGTGGCGATGATGTCGCCCGGCTCCAGCGTCAGCCCGAGCGACAGTTCGGCGATGATCCGCGGCACCTTGAAGTACATCTGACGCGTGTTGGCGTCCTGCTTGACAACGCCGTTGACGCGCGTGACGAGGTGCAGATTGTCGTAGTCGAGGTCGGCGGCCGGGACGATCCACGGGCCGATCGGGCCGTGCCCGTCCAGGCTCTTGCCCTTGAACCACTGTCCGCCGTGCTTCTTCTGCTGCACGTCGCGCGCGGTCGTGTCGTTGATGACCGCGT